>JAEESS010000052.1 GCA_016286445.1 Bacillota bacterium | reverse complement strand
ACGGTCTCATCCACATTTCTCAGGTCGGCATCCACCGCATCGAGAAGGTCGAAGACGAGATCAAGGTCGGCGACATCGTTCGCTGCAAGGTGCTCGACGTCAACGTCGAAGCAAAGCGCATCAGCCTCTCCCGCAAGGACGCTCTGATCGAGGAGAACCCCGAGATCGCGGAGCAGCTCGCGGCGGAGAAGGCAGAGCGTGAACGCGTGAACGCGGAGCGCAAGGCGCAGCGCGAGGCACAGCGTGAGCAGCAGAACAAGGAACGCGAGGAGCGCAATGCGCGCCGCGCGCAGGACAACGGCGAGCGCCGCGAATCCCGTCCGGATCGCCGCCGCCGCAACTCCGAGGACGGCGATTACGAGCTTCCGCCGGTCACCCAGACCACCACGTCGCTCGCAAGCCTGTTTGCAAACTACAAGCCGGACGAGGAGTAAGCGTCAAAAACACAAAGCCGATCGCGGATGCGGTCGGCTTTTGTCGTGCACGGAAAACGGAAAGGCACGCAACGACGGACGAATGGACGTGTATATATGGACATTATATACAACATGACATGCAAATGGACGTATATTATGAAAAAATTATGAAAAATTTGAAAGATTTCTCTTCCATTCTTGAACAGTATCTGTTATAATGCACTCGTACGTATGGCGTGCAAATTTATCCTGCACTAATACAGGAAAAACAAATCAGGAGGAAAAACAAACTATGAAGAAAATCATTGCATTGCTGATGGTTCTCGCAATGGTCTTCGCGCTGGTTGCCTGCGGTCAGAAAACCGAGCAGCAGGGCGAACAGCAGCCGACCGAAACGAAAGTTGAGTACAAAGTCGCGATGGTCACCGACTACGGCGATATCACTGACGAGAGCTTCAACCAGGCGACCTACGAAGGCTGCAAGGAATTCTGCGAAGCAAACAACGTAGAGTTCACCTACAAGAAGCCGTCCGGCGACAGCACCGCAGAGCGTGTTTCCGCAGTTGAAGCAGCGATCGACGAAGGCTACAACGTAATCGTTATGCCGGGCTTCGCATTTGCAGGCACCATCTATGAGGTTCAGGACAAGTATCCGGAAGTCAAGTTCATCGGTCTGGACGTTTCCGAGTACGACATCACCGACTGCTTCTACAATCATGACGACCAGGGCAACTGGACGACCTTGATCGACGAAGCGAACCAGCCCCACGTTGCGGCGAACACCTACTGCGCAGTCTACCAGGAAGAGCTTTGCGGCTACATGGCGGGCGTTGCGGCAGTCAAGCTCGGCTATAAGCACCTCGGCTTCCTCGGCGGCATGGCAGTTCCGGCAGTTGTTCGTTACGGCTACGGCTTCGTCCAGGGCGCAAACGCGGCGGCTGTTGAGCTCGGCATTGCGGGCGAAGTGACCGTTGAGTACGTCTACGGCAACCAGTTCTTCGGCGATGCGGATATCACCGCTTACATGGACACCTGGTATCAGACCAAGGGCGTTGAAGTTGTCTTTGCTTGCGGCGGCGGCATCTACACCTCCGCGGTTGAAGCTGCAAAGAAGGTCGAAGGCGCGAAGGTCATCGGCGTTGACGTCGACCAGGCTGCGATCATCGCAGGTCTCGGCGGCGAAGGCATGACCGTTACTTCCGCTATGAAGGGTCTGGCAGCGACCGTTAAGGCGACGCTCGGCGACGTCATTCTGAACGGCAACTGGGCTGCATACTCCGGCAAGGTTGCAAACCTCGGTCTCGTTTCCGGCGAGGATCCCACAGCGAACTTCGTCCAGATCCCGATGGAGAGCACGCAGTGGTCCGACTCCTTCACGCAGGACAACTACAAGGAACTCGTTGCGAAGATGTTTGCCGGCGAGATCACTGTTTCCAACGATATCAGTGCAATGCCCGCAACCGAAATCACCGTCAACGCGTATGACAACATCAAGGGCTAATCCCCAAGACGTCAAAGGACTCGGAACTCCGAGTCCTTTTTTGCTGCAAAAAAATCCGGTAAAAGTCGGAACTCCGCTCTTGAAAAGACATATATAATATGTTAAAATATAATTCATAAATTGCATACAAATGCAAGAATAGAGGATGGAGGTAGTGAGATTGGAAACAAAACCCGCTGCGAACGTTCCCGTACAAAACGGCGCGCAATCTGAGTATACCATTGAGATGCTCAATATCACCAAGCGCTTTCCGGGCATTATCGCAAATGACAACATCACGCTACAGTTGAAAAAAGGCGAGATTCACGCGCTCCTGGGTGAAAACGGCGCGGGCAAATCCACGCTGATGAGCGTTCTGTTCGGTCTGTATCAGCCCGAAGAAGGCGTCATCAAGAAGGACGGAAAGATCGTCAAGATCAACGACCCGAATGACGCGAACGATCTCGGCATCGGCATGGTGCATCAGCATTTCAAGCTGGTTGAGGTATTCTCTGTTCTGGACAATATCATCATGGGCGTCGAGCCGAACACACTCGGTTTCCTGCAAAAGAAGGAAGCGCGCAAGAAGGTTCTGGAGCTGTCCGAAAAATACGGTCTGCAGGTTGATCCGGACGCCAAGATCGAGGACATTACGGTCGGCATGCAGCAGCGTACCGAGATCCTCAAGATGCTCTATCGCGACAACGAGATCCTGATCTTCGACGAGCCGACGGCTGTTCTGACGCCGCAGGAGATCAAGGAGCTGATGCAGATCATGAAAAATCTCAAGGCGGAGGGGAAGAGCATCCTGTTCATTTCCCATAAGCTCAACGAGATCATGGAGGTCGCGGACCGCTGCACCGTTCTCCGCAAGGGCAAGTATATCGGCACGGTCGACATTGCGAACACGACCATCGAGGAATTATCCCGCATGATGGTGGGCCGCAACGTCAACTTTCATGTTGAGAAGGGCGAGGCGCATATCGGCGAGGAGATTCTGAGAATCGAAAACATGACGGTCGCGTCCAAGGTCCACAAGAACAATGCGGTCAAAAACGTCAGCCTGAATGTGCACGCAGGCGAGATCGTCTGCATCGCGGGCATCGACGGAAACGGTCAGTCCGAGTTTGTGTACGGTCTCACGGGACTTGAGCCGCTCGTTTCCGGCAAGATTACCATGTGCGGCAAGGATATCACCAAGATGCCGATCCGCAAGCGCAACATCTCCGGCATGGGACATATTCCGGAGGATCGTCATAAGCACGGTCTCGTGCTCGACTATTCCCTTGAGTACAACATGGTGCTCGAACGGTATTTTGAGCCGGAGTTTACCAATAAGGCGGGCTTTTTGCGGCGCAAGAACATCCGGAAGTATACGGACCGTCTGATCGAGAAATTTGACATCCGTTCCGGTCAGGGCGCGATCACAACGGCACGTTCGATGTCCGGCGGCAACCAGCAGAAGGCGATCGTCGCACGCGAAATGGACAAGAATCCCGAGCTTTTGGTTGCGGTACAGCCGACCCGCGGTCTGGACGTCGGCGCAATCGAAGGCGTTCACAAACATCTTGTCGCACATCGCGATGCAGGCAAGGCGGTTCTGCTCGTTTCGCTGGAACTTGACGAGGTCATGGACGTATCGGATCGCATTCTGGTTATGTACGAGGGCGAAATCGTCGGCGAACTGGATCCGAAACAGACGACACAGGAGGAGCTCGGTCTGTACATGGCGGGCGCGAAGAGAGATGAGGTGGTCTTAAAATGAAAAAGATCCTGAAGAACAAAGCACTGCAGTCGATCCTGTCGGCATTGGTGTGCATCATCGTCGGCGTGATGGTCGGATATCTCGTGCTGCTGGTGATTGAGCCGAAAGGCGCGAATGCGGCGATCACAGGCGTTTTGAAAAACTTCTTTGCGCGTAAAAGCACTGCTCTTCGCTTAAAGGAACTCGGCAACACGCTCGTCAAGACGATGCCGCTGATTCTCTGCAGTCTGTCGGTGCTGTTTGCGTATAAGGTCGGTCTCTTTAACATTGGCGCGGCAGGGCAGTACGTGGTCGGCGCCGGCGCATGCCTCTACTGTGCGCTGGGACTCGGTCTTCCGTGGTATATCTGCCTGCTCGCGGCAGTTGTGGCGGGCGCGCTGCTGGCGGCAATCTCCGGCGTTTTGAAAGCGTATCTCAATGTCAACGAGGTCATTTCCTGCATCATGCTGAACTGGATCAGTCTGTATGCGGTCAACACGCTGCTTTCGCCTTTTGCGCCTTCCGGAAAGAAGGACACCTATGAAATCGCAACGCTGAACCCCGGCGCGCTGCTTCCGCGGCTCGGGCTTGACAAGCTGTTCAACGGCAATACCAAGGTCACGATCGCGCTGCCGATCACGGTCATTCTGGCGATCCTCATCTGGATCCTGCTTGAAAAGACCAAGCTCGGCTATGAGCTTCGCGCAACCGGTCTCAACAAGAACGCGGCGAAATACTGCGGCATGAAGGAAAAACGCAACATCATCCTGACGATGCTGATCGCGGGCGCGCTGTCCGGTGCGGCGGCGGGTCTCTATTTCCTCTCCGGTTTCAAAGAGTGGGACATCAACCAGGCGGCGGTTCCCGGCATGGGCTTCAACGGCATTGCCGGTGCGTTCCTCGGCGGACTGAATCCGATCGGCTCGATCTTCTCCTCATTCTTCATCCAGCATATTACGGACGGCGGCGCGCTGAACCTCAATACGCAGAGCTATCCGCCGCAGATCGCGGACCTGATCTCCTCGATCATCATCTACCTTTGCGGCTTCGTGCTGTTCTTTAAGACGATGCTGAACCGTATGGTCGACCGATCGGAGGAGCGTAAGATTCAGAAGCAGAAGGCGGCAGAGGCAAACAAGGAAGGGGGTAAACAATAATGGATCTTTTGATACAGTATACGCTGGTATTTACCTCCGTTTTGACGCTGGTTGCGCTCGGCGGATGCTTCTCGGAGCATTCGGGCGTCATCAACATCGGTCTGGAAGGCATCATGGTCATCGGCGCGCTCGGCGGCTCGCTGGTGCTGAAGTATATGAGCGCGACGACGCCGGCGATCTGGGTCGTGCTGGCAACGGTCGGTGTAGCGATCGCGGCGGGCGTCATCTATTCACTGCTGCTCGGCGTTGCGAGCATCACGTTCAAAGCGGACCAGACGCTGGTCGGCACTGCGATGAACATGCTCGGTGTGGCGGCTGCGACGGTTGCGGTCAAGTCCATCAACATCGCGGAATCCATGGGCGCGAACAACTCTCCGAAGGTCGTGTACAGCGGCGTCAAGGATAAGCTTCTGATGGCGTCCGGCACCGAGTACAGCTGGTTCCTCGTCTTCGCGCTGCTTCTGCTGATCGCTTCATACATCGTGCTCTATAAGACCAAGTTCGGTCTTCGTCTGCAGGCTTGCGGCGAACACCCGCAGGCGGCGGCGTCCGTCGGCATCAATGTCATGAAAATGCGCTATGCGGGCGTCATGATCTCCGGCGCGCTCGGCGGTCTCGGCGGCATCGTGTACATCACGGCGGGCGTGTCGCAGTGGTCCTTCGACGTCGGCGTCGCGGGCTTCGGCTTCCTGTCCCTGGCTGTTATGATCTTCGGTCAGTGGAAACCGGTACGTATCGTGCTCGCCGCACTGCTGTTCGGTCTGTTCCGGGCGCTTGGCAGCGTCTATACGGGCTTCGGCTTCCTCAACAGTCTGAATATTCCGAAGAGCGTTTATAACATGTTGCCGTACATCGTTTCGCTGATCGTTCTTGCACTTTCGAGCAAACGCTCCCGCGCGCCGAAGGCGGAAGGCATTCCGTACGACAAGGGCATGCGGTAATCGCGATTCAACACACAAGGACCGTTTCCGGACGGTCCTTTTTGTATGCGCAGAATCAAAACGGATATGCTATGCATATGGGTATCCTGATCGTTCTTTTTGTATTGTTGTTTCTTTTGCTGCTTCTGTCCATGCCGCTGATCGTGGAGGCGAGGGGACGGATCGGCGTGCGCGGCGCGGTCGTGCATGCAAAGATCTATGTGCTCGGGCTGATTCCGATCCCGGTCCGGCTGCGGCTGCATCTGCTCTCTTCTCCGTATTTTACGCTCAGAATCGGCAAAAAACACATTCATTTGCTGCAAAAACGGCGAAAACCGAAGCGGATACGTCTCGCCGGCGTCAGACTTCTGCAGCTCGATACCAGAACGACGGTCGGCGTTGAGGGCGAGCCCGCCGTGTCGGTGTTGTTGGCGGGGTCGCTTGCAGTCCTTTTTTCAATGCTGACGACGCGCGCCGCGGAAAGCGGTTCGGCACAGGCAGCGCTGTCCGAATGCTCGCTTGTGCGGATTGCGGTCAAGCTGAGAGCGCTCGTGCAACCTGCGGAGCTTGCCGCGGGGATCCTGAGCGGACGCATAAAGCGGCGCAAAGCGGCAAAGACTATGCGCAAAACGAATGAAAAGAGGACAACATATGCATCCTGTTGAAACGATCCTGCAGACGACGATGCGCGAGCTGAAGAACATCGTCGACGTGAATACCATCGTAGGAAATCCGATCTACGGAGAGGGCGGCGCAGTCGTCATCCCGGTGAGCAAGGTCTGCCTCGGCTTCTTTGCGGGCGGCGGGGACTTTCCCACGCAGGCGGTCGCAAAGAAGGGCGCGCCGGACTTCGACGCCGGAACGTATCCGTTTTTGGGCGCAAGCGTCGTCGGCGTATCCATCAGCCCGAAGGCGTTCCTGTATATGCAGGGAAAAGAAGTGACGCTGCTGCATGCTGACTGCGACAGCACGCTCGACCGGCTCGTGCAGCTGATTCCGACGGCAATGACCGAGATCCGCGACGCGATCACGGAGATCCGCGCGCAGAAGGACGAATCGTTTCCGGATCCCGCGCCGAAGCCGGCGCCGCAGACGGAGCAGGAGCCGTGAAACGGTTCCTTGCGGTTCTGCTCTGCGCAGCGCTGCTGCTGCCCAATACGGCGCTCGCGGAGGGCAAGACGGAAAAGGTCCCCGCGCAGGCGGCATATCTGATCGAGGCGAACTCCGGCCGCGTGCTGTATGCAAAGAATGAAAATATGCGGCTGCCGATGGCGAGCACGACCAAGATCATGACGGCGCTTCTGGCGGCGGAATCCGGCAGGCTGACCGAAACCGTCACGGTACCGGACGATGCCGTGGGCACGGAGGGCTCGTCGATGTATCTGAAGGCGGGGGAAACGATTCCGCTGATCGATCTTGTCTACGGACTGATGCTGACGAGCGGCAACGACGCGGCGGTTGCGATCGCATGCTTTTTAGACGGAAGCACAGAGGCGTTTGCGGCGCGCATGAACGCGCGCGCGGCGAAGCTGGGACTTTCCGATACGCATTTTGTGACGCCGAACGGACTGCACGATCCGGATCACTATACGACGGCAAAGGACCTTGCGCGGCTCGGCGCGGCGGCGCTCGAAAACCCGTTCTTTGCGGAGATCGTTTCAACGCAGTACCGAAAAACCGAGGGCTCGAATCCGCATACGCTGAAGAACAAAAATCGGCTTTTATGGGAGTACGAGGGCGGCATCGGCGTCAAGACCGGCTACACGAAGGCGGCGGGAAAGTGCCTCGTGTTTGCGGCGGAGCGCGGCGAAATGAAGCTGGTCGGCGCGCTGCTGAACTGTCCGACGATGTGGAACACGGCAAAAAGCATGCTGGACGCGGGGTTTCGGGACTATCGCGTAAAGATGTTCCTGTCCCGCGAGACGTTTTTTTCGGTTCCGGTCGAAAACGGCGTGAAAAAAACATTGTCTGCGGCGCCGATCCTTGCTATACTGTATCCGACGGAAGCCGACGGCGAAGAGGTTTACACGGTGGAAACGTCGTTCGATGCGTGCGCGGCGCCGATCCGGGCGGGACAGCAGGTCGGCATGGCGAAGCTTTTGCGAAACGGCACGGCGGTGAAAACGGTGCCGATTGTCGCAAGGGAAACGGCCGATGCGGTCGGGTTTCCGTACTATCTCAAAAAGGCGGTTCTGTCCTTTCTCGGCTGAACCGCGGGCGGGGCGTATGCGTTTACAAAAATACATGGCGGACTGCGGCGTGGCGTCACGGCGCGCCTGCGAACAGATCATTTCGGACGGACGGGTCACGGTCAACGGCATTCCCGCCGTCCTCGGCATGTCTGTGGAGGAAGGGGAAGACGTGCGGCTCGACGGAAAGCCGATCAAACCGCAGGCGAAGCGCGTCGTGCTGATGCTCTATAAGCCGCGCGGCGTGGTTTCGACCTCCAGCGACGAGGCGGGACGAAAGACCGTGCAGGCGTTCGTCTCAGAGCTTCCGTACCGGCTGTACAACGTCGGACGGCTCGACCTCAATTCCGAGGGGCTGCTGCTTCTGACGAACGACGGCGAGCTCGCAAACCATCTGATGCACCCGCGTTACGGCGTACACAAGACGTATCGGGTCGTGTGCGACGGCACGCTGTCGGCGTCGGAGATCGCGGCGCTCACGAACGGCGTTATGCTTGAAGACGGGCTGACCGCGCCGGCGCGCGTCACGAACATCCGCCGCTCCACGACCGGCGGCACGGCGTTTTCGATCACGATCCACGAGGGCAGAAACCGGCAGATCCGCCGCATGCTCGAAGCGATCGGGCACCGCACGCTGCGGCTGAAGCGCGAGGCGTACGGCAATCTGCAGCTCGGCAGCCTCCGCCCCGGCGAATGGCGCTATCTATCCGAGGAAGAGATCGAAGGTCTGAAGGCGTGCGGCGACCGGCGCGCAAAGCCTGCGGACCCGACGACCGTCTGACCTTATTTCTGCATCAAAAAGCCCTCTCCCGAGCGTGGGAGGGCTGTATCTTTCTCTGTCAGCGGCGCTGCCGGCGTTTCCGGACGAGGATCCAGGATACCGTGCAGAGGATCAGCAGGACGGCGCTTGCGGCGATCAGGACCAGAAGCATCGTCGGAAGCTTGCCTTTTTCGGCAGGATCCGCGGGTTTGACCGCTTCCGGCGCCGCATCCGGTTCCGGAACGGCTGTCGGGGGATCGCTGACTTCTGCTTCGGAGATCGGCACGTCCGTCGGTTCCGGCGTCGGTTCCGCGGTCGGCTCCTCGGTGGGCGTCGGCTCCGGCGTGGGCTCTTCGGTGGGTTCCGGCGTCGGGGGGACGTAATTGCTCAGCGATTCCGGCGGGATGTTTTCCAGGAAATCGTTCTTCTGCACATCTTCGCCGACGGTGCTGAAGGCAAGACCGTAATCCGACGGCGCGTACGAGCGGTTTCTGACCCGGCTGATCGAGACGGTGTCGTCGCCGCCGTGCCAGAGCTTGATCCCCTCCAAGGCAAGCTCGTATGCGGTCTTGCCGTCAAACGATGCAAGCGGGGTGTCGATGTCGATCGTGATGCGGTTTTCGGGATAGCTGTGGAAATACAGTTTCTTGACCTGCCAAGCGCCGTACTGCTCGGCGGATTTCGGATACTGCGAAGGATCCGCGGCGACTTCTACGCACTTCTGCACGATCTCGGCGGTCAGCTTGTGCGAACCGTCTCCGCTGTCGCCGTTTTCGATGTCATGCGTGATCACGACCTCCGGACGGACGCGGCGAATCTCGGCAGTGAGCAGCTCATATGGGTCGGGGCTTTTGGAAAGCCAGTCGTCTACAAAGGTCTCATATTTGACGGTATGATATCCGGCAAACCCGAAGAAGGTTTTGAAATGCCGAAGCCCCATATGATAGGAACCGCCGGAGCTTTCGCGCTGACGGCCGATCGTATCGCAGGCGAGATCCGCGACCTGGATCTGATAGCCGCGGTCCGTATAGGTCGGGATGACCGCGCCGAAGATCAGCGCGTCGTCGTTCCCGTGCGTCTCCACAAGCAGGATGTCGGCTTTGTCAAGCGGTTCCTCCCAGGCGACCGCCTTCGAGGGAATGTTCCGCTGATTGTAGGTGAACAGCTCTGCCATGTCGCCCTTGCCCTTCAGCACGGTCATACGGACCTCGCGGACGCCTTCCTCCGGGAAAACCGTTAGGAACCGGATTTTGTTTGCGTATTCGCGGGAGGAGACGACTTCACCCGCGTCGCTGAGCATTTCGACCTTTGCGCGCGCGGGGATCGTGCGCCATTCCCAGTAGACCGCGGCGACGGGCTTCTCGTCCGTCCATTTGACGGTGAACCAGTCGTTTGCTTCAAAGTGAACGGTCGTTGAGTAGGTGTAGTCCGTGAGGTTTTTCATATTGACGTCCTGCGCATGAACCTCAATCTCGCAGCTGCCGTTCATATGCCCGTCGGCATACGCCGCCGCAGGGATCAGCAGAAAGAGCAAAGCAAGAACGGCGCTGAGGCACCGTTTTGTCTGCGTACGTCTCAACATGGTGTCGCCTTTCCGCAAGGAAAACCCCTTGCTTCCTTCAAAATCTGATGATAGCGTGATCCGCGCTTCAACCTCCTTATTATGCCACAAACACGCCGAAAGCGCAAGTGCCGATCCGTGTTCGCCGCCCGCCGGTCGCGAAGCGGCGAGATTCTTTGTATAGTTTGTGTAAAACTGACGATTCGGTGCGACGAATCGCTTGACTTTGCGGCTTTTATCAGTTAAAATTACCTTGGAAAAGGTTTTTGGGGAATAAAGACACGAACGGCTGAAACACAGAAATGTGTTTATATACAGCAAAAAAGTCAAGTGCTATGGAGGGAAACATGAAGAAGTTTTTAGCAATCGTTCTTTGTCTGCTGATGGTTGCCGCTCTGGTTGCCTGCGGCGGCGAGAAGAAAGAAGAAAAGCCCGCAGAGGGACAGAACATCAAAGTCGGCTTCATCTGCCTGCATGATGAGAACTCCACCTACGACCTGAACTTCATCAACGCGGCGAAAGGCGCATGCGCGACGCTCGGCATCACGGACTACATCATCAAGACGAACATCCCCGAGGGTCAGGAATGCTACGAGACCGCAGCGGACATGGCGGCTTCCGGCTGCAAGATCATCTTTGCGGACAGCTTCGGTCATGAGGACTACATGATCCAGGCGGCAAAGGAATTCCCGAATGTCCAGTTCTGCCACGCAACCGGCACCAAGGCGCACACCGAGAATCTCCCGAACTACCACAACGCATTCGCGGCGATCTACGAGGGCCGTTACCTCGCGGGTATCGCGGCGGGCATGAAGCTCCAGCAGATGCTTGATGAGGGCAAGATCACCAATGACCAGCTCAAGATCGGCTACGTCGGCGCGTTCACCTATGCAGAGGTCGTTTCCGGCTACACCTCCTTCTTCCTGGGCGTCCGCTCCATCGTTCCGGAGGTCACCATGGAAGTTACCTTCACTGGTTCCTGGTATGACGAGACCGCCGAAAAAGAAGGCGCTATGAAGCTGATCAACAACGGCTGCGTGCTCATTTCGCAGCATGCTGACTCCATGGGCGCACCGTCCGCTTGCGAGAGCATGGGCGTTCCGAACGTCTCCTACAACGGCAGCACCGTCAAGGTCGGCCCGAACACCTACATCGTTTCTTCCCGCATCAACTGGGAGCCGTACTATGAGTACGCGATCAAGGCTGCGGCGGCAGGCGAAGCGATCCCGGCAGACTGGACCGGCACGATCGAGACCGGCTCCGTTGAGCTCTTCGAGCTGAACAGCGCGGTTGCGGCAGACGGCACGCAGGCGAAGATCGACGAGGCGAAGGCTGCGATGATCGCGGGCACGCTCCACGTCTTCAGCACCGATGCGTTCACCGTCGGCGGCGAAAAGCTTACGAGCTATATGGCAGACGTCGACACCGATCCGGCATACACCCCGGACACCGAGGTCATCAAGGACGGTTACTTCCATGAGTCCGAGTTCCGCAGCGCGCCGTACTTCGATCTCCGCATCGACGGCATTACCCTGCTGAACGAAAGCTATTAATTCAACTCCAAACAGTCAGATCGGACGGTCTCGGACCGTCCGATTTTTTTTGCCGCGGATTGCGGTTTTCATTTACAAATCGCGGAATATATGATACAATATCCTATCATCGGCGGAGGTATGCGCCTCTGCGGAAAGGATGGGGGACTTGGAAGCAGTCAAAAATGCCGTCAGAATGGAGGGCATCACAAAGCACTTCGGCAGCGTGGTTGCCAACCGAAACGTTCATCTGGAACTGCATGAAGGCGAGATCCTTTCGCTGCTCGGCGAGAACGGCAGCGGAAAGACCACGCTGATGAACATGCTGTCCGGCATTTACTATCCGGACGAGGGACAGATTTACATTCACGACAAGCCAGTCACGATTTCTTCTCCGAAGGATGCGTTTGAAAACGGGATCGGTATGATCCATCAGCACTTCAAGCTGGTGGATGTGTTTACCGCGACCGAAAACATCATCCTCGGGCTCAAAGAGGAAGGCATGCTGAACCTCAAGCGCGCGGCAAAGCGGATCAAGGAGATCAGCGAACGCTACGGGTTTGAGATCGATCCCAATCAGAAGGTTTACAATATGTCGGTATCGCAGAAGCAGACCGTTGAAATCATCAAGGTCCTGTACCGCGGCGCCGATATTCTGATCCTCGACGAGCCGACTGCGGTTCTGACGCCGCAGGAAACGGACAAGCTGTTCAGGGTCATGCGCAACATGCAGAAGGACGGCAAGTCCCTGATCATTATCACGCACAAGCTGCATGAGGTTCTGGAGGTCTCCGACCGCGTTGCGATCCTGAGAAAGGGCGAGTACATCGGCGACGTGCTGACCAAGGATGCGAACCAGCAGAGCTTGACCGACATGATGGTCGGACGCGCGGTGAGCTTGAACATCGACCGCCCGAAGGCGGAGGAAACGCATGAACGGCTTCGCGTGGAGCATCTCACGGTAAAGGACATCGAGGGTGTCAAGCGTCTCGACGATATCAATTTCACGGCATATTCCGGCGAGATTCTCGGCATCGCGGGCATTGCGGGCAGCGGTCAGCGCGAGCTTCTGGAGGCGATTGCGGGTCTGCAGAGTATTGAACCGGAGGGCAGGATCGTCTATATCGATCCGAAAACCGGAAAAGAACAGGTCATCAACGGCATGGATCCGCTGAAGATCATTCAGTCCGGCGTGCTGCTGTCGTTCGTGCCGGAGGACCGCTTCGGTATGGGGCTCGTCGGCAGCATGAGCATTGCGGACAACGTGATGCTCCGAAGCTACCGCAGAGGGAAACACAATCCGTTCCTTGACCGGAAATATCCGAAACAGCTTGCAGTCAAGATCGTCAACGACCTCGAGGTCGTCACGCCGAACGTCGATCAGATCCCGCTTCGCCGGCTTTCGGGCGGCAACGTGCAGAAGGTGCTCGTCGGACGTGAGATCGAACAGAACCCGTCGGTACTGATGACGGCGTACGCGGTCCGCGGACTGGACATCAATACGTCGTACACGATCTACAATCTTTTGACACAGCAGAAGATGCAGGGCGTCGCCGTCATTTATGTCGGCGAGGACCTTGACGTGCTTCTGGAGCTGTGCGACCGGATCCTGGTGCTGTGCGGCGGCAAGGTGTCCGGCATTGTGGACGGGCGCTCCATCACAAAGGAAGAGATCGGTCTCATGATGACCAAGGTCGGGGGAGGTGCATAAGATGCTGCATATTTCAAAGCGTGCAGGGCTTCCGGCATGGAAGGCGTGGCTGATTCGCGGCGCGGCGATCGTGCTTGCGCTGATTGTCTGCGCGATCGTCACCATGATCGTCACCGGGCTGAACCCGATCACCGTGTTCAAGACCATGTTTGACGGAACGCTCGGTTCCTCGCGCCGCATCTGGGTCACCGTTTACCGCATCGTGATCCTGCTCGGTATTTCTCTGGCAGTCACGCCCGCGTTCAAAATGCGTTTCTGGAACATCGGCGCGGAGGGTCAGGTGTTGATCGGCGCGTTTGCAACGGCGATCTGCATCTTCTATGCGGGTAAAATGCCGTTTTTCCAGAATCCGAACATTCCGCTTGCGGTCAAAAACCTGATTCTGATTCCGTGCATGACCGTTGCCGCGCTTGCGGCGGGTGCGCTGTGGGGCTTTTTGCCGGCATTTTTCAAATCCCGATGGAACACGAACGAAACGCTGTTCACGCTGATGATGAACTACGTTGCGCTGCAGCTTGTCAAGTTCATGATCGCCTATCGCGGATTCAAATACGTATGGTCGCCGAACGGAACGGTTGTCGGTATTTTCAATTCCGACAGCTCGCTCGGTTCCTACGGCGTCGGCTGGCTTCCGGAAATCGCCGGTTCGCGTTATCTGCTGCCGGCGCTGGTCATCGGCATCCTGACCGTTGCGCTGTACCTGTACCTCAAATACTCGAAGCACGGTTATGAGATCGCGGTCGTCGGCGAAAGCGAACGTACCGCCTCGTATTCGGGCATCAAGGTCAATCGTGTCATCATCCGTACGATGGTGCTTTCGGGCATGATCTGCGGGCTCGTGGGATGCCTTCTTGCGGGAACTGACCGCACGCTCACCGATACGCTGGTCGACGGTCGCGGCTACACCGCAGTCATGGTCTCGTGGATGTCGAAATTCAATCCGATCGGCATGATTTTCTCGTCGTTTTTGATCGTCTTCATGCAGTACGGCGCGAAGGAGGTTGCGAGCAAGCCGGAGCTCGGACTGAATCATTCGTTTGCGGATATCCTGACCGGCATCATTTTGTTCTTCATCATCGGCTGCGAGTTCTTTATCTCCTACAAGCTGCAGTTCAGCCGGCATAAGAAACGGGAGGTGTAACGATATGTGGGAATTTCTGGTATCCTTCGTCCCGAGAGCGGTCATGCAGGGCATGCCGCTTCTGTACGGCAGCACCGGTGAGATCCTGACCGAAAAAGCGGGCAACCTGAACCTCGGTATTCCGGGCATCATGTATGTCGGCGCAATCTCCGGCGTCATCGGCGCGTTCTTCTATGAGCAGGCGACGATTGGCGCGGGCAAGCCGATGATCGGCATCCTTGCGGTGCTGATTCCGATGCTCTGCTGCCTTCTCGGCTCGTTCCTGATGGGACTTCTGTACTGCTTCCTGACCGTTACGCTTCGCGCGAACCAGAACGTCACCGGTCTTGCCATGACGATGTTCGGCGTCGGCTTCGGCAACTTCTTCGGCGGATCGCTGATCAAGCTCGCGCACAGCGAGGTCCCGAGCCTGACGTTTGCGTCGACCTGCAACTTCTTCGGCGACGGCAAGATTCCCGGCTGGCTTGCGTATCTCGGCATCGGCATTGCAATCCTCGCATCGGTGTTTCTGCGGTTCACGCGCAAGGGAATGCAGCTGCGTGCGGTCGGCGAGAATCCGGCGACGGCGGATGCGGCGGGCATCAACGTCACGCGGTACAAGTACGTTGCAACCATCGTGGGCAGCATGATCGCCGGTCTCGGCGGACTGTACTACGTCATGGAGTGTGCGCACGGAACGTGGGCGAATGAGGGCTTCGGCGACCGCGGCTGGCTTGCGATCGCGCTGGTCATCTTCACAACCTGGCGTCCGAGCGTCAGCATCTTCGCGTCGATCCTGTTCGGCGGACTGATCATTCTTTCCGAGCATCTTTCGCTGCCGCTGGGCGTCAAGGAGCTTTATAAGCTCGCGCCGTACGTGGTTACGCTGCTCGTGCTGATCATCGTCTCGCTGCGCAAGAAGCGCGAAAATCAGCCGCCGCAGAGCTTGGGTCTTGCATATTTCCGCGAGGAACGATAAAAACAGAACAAAAATCAAGGGCAGCCGTTCGGCTGCCCTTTTTGTATGCGGTTTTCTTACAGCTTGATCCCGTCGATCTCCTCGGTGAGTTTGATGATTTCGTCGATCAGAGAGCCGATGTAGTCGATCGTAGCGTTCAAAGGTCCGTCCGTGCCGATATCGAAGCCCGCGATCTTTGCCATTTCCACGGGCGGTTTCGAACCGCCGGCGGCAAGGAAGTTTTTCCAGTCCGCAACGGCGGGTTCGCCCTCTGCGCGGATGCGCAGCATCGCCTGCGTGGCGACCGTCAGTCCCGCGCTGTAGGTATAGGGGTAGAGCCCCATGTAGTAGTGCGGCTGCCGCATCCACGTGTGCTCCGCACCGTCCGGGATCTCCACGGCGTCGCCCCAGAAGAGCTCCAGATTCCTGCGGAACAGATCGTTCAGAATATCCGCGTTCACGCTGCCGCCCGCGTCGATGATCTTGTAGACCTCGCGCTGATACCATGCTTCCCGCAGATGCGTGACGAAGTTATGGTAGTACGTGTTCGAGATCACGCTCGAAAGCACCCAGCGGCGGAAACGCTTGTCTTCGCTCGTTTTGAGCAGGTGGTTTGCGAGCAGCAGCTCGTTCATCGTGGACGGCGCTTCGATAAGATACATGGTCGGGCTGCAGTCGTAATAGGACTGCGCCGCGTCGCCGTACATGGACTGTCCGGCGTGTCCGAGTTCGTGCGCCACGGTGAACACGTCCGACATACGGTCGTTCCAGTTGAGCAGGATGAACGAGTTTTTGCGGTAGATGCCCGAGCAGAAGCCGCCGGTGCTCTTGCCGACGTTTTTTGCAAAATCGATCCAGCGTTCGCGGTATGCGCGGTCCACCATGTCCGTGTAATCTTCGCCGAGGATCGAAAGCGCCTCCCGGACCAGCTTGTGCGATTCTTCGATCGTGACCTTCGGATCATATTCCGGATCGACCGCGATCTTCAGATCGCCGAACGTCATTTTGTCCAGGCCGTGCTTTTTCTGAAGCAGTTTTGCATAGCGGCGCATATGCGGCGCAAGGCGCTCGGTGATCACGTCGATCTGACGGTCGTACATCTCGCGCGTGACCTTCTGCGGGAAGAGCAGATAGTCGAACACGTCCTTGTACCCGCGCAGCTCCGACATGACCTTTTCCTGCGTGACGCAGGCGTTGTATGCGGTCGCGGTGGTGTTTTCGTACTTTTTCAGCGTGTCATAGAACGCGCGGAACGCAGCGCGGCGGACGGCCGTATTCGCCTCAAGCTCGTAATCGTCCTCATACAGCGAATAGCCCATCGGATATTCCTTCCCGTCGACCGTGATGGAATCGAAGGAGATGTCCGCGAGCTTCAGCGTGTTGTATACGTCGTAGGGCACGCCGAACGAACGGTCGAGCGCTGCCAGCACTTTTTCGGTCTCCGGCGAGAGCATATGCGCCTTCTTCGCGATCAGGTCCTCGAGATATACGCGGCAGCCCTTTGCAAGCGTCACCGCGCGTCTGAGCTCCGCTTCGGGCGCGAGCAGGATCTCACTGTCCACGAACGCCATGTCCGTATAGAGACGCGTCATTTCGTCGCCGATCTTTTCGTTGCGTTCGCGGAGCTTGTTGTCGGTATAATCCGCTTCCACAGCAAGTCCGGTATAGGACCAGAGGTTGCCGATCGCCGGCAGGAGCTTCTCCATATCGTCGAGGCAGTTGACAATTGTTTCCGCGGTCGTGAGTTTTCCCGCATACGTCTCGACGAACGTCTTGACGTCTGCCTTCGCCTGTTCGAGCGCTTCCCACATCTGCTTTTCTTCCTTGAAGATCAGCGAAAGATCCCATGTTTCGTTCACGGGAACGTCTTTTCGTGCGCAAAGTTCCATACGTCCTCTTTCCGCCCCGTCGGGGGCATTGTATTTTAGTTTTGAAAATTGCTCAATGTTTCGCCGTTCAGCCAGCGGACCAGTTCCGGCGGCGTATCGGGCACATTGACGGTCGTAAAGGTCGTGCGCTTCGGCACCATCTGCTCGGCGTCGCTGCTTTCCGCCCAGATAACGCGCTGAAGAACTTTCTTCTCGCAGCCGACTGCGCCTTCCTCAGGCAGTTCTTCGATCTGCAAAAGGATCGAGGCATGCTGCTGGTCCGAGCTCCAGCGCCCGAAATTCGTTGTAGGACGCTTCCAGAGCCATTGCATGCGCTTGCCGCCGTCCTCCTTTTTGCGGAGTTTCAGATAGCCGTTGTGAATGTCCTGCGTGCAGCGCATCAGCCAGATCACGTGATAGCCCGCCTTTTGAAACAGCTCGCACACGTCGAAGAACGCCGCTTCCATCAGCAGACCGTCCTGCAGCATCATGGCATTGTGCCCGACGAGCACGAAAGCGTCATAGGTCGTGCCGTCGACGGTGACGGGCACGTTGCGGCATTCGGGCGGAAACAGCGCCTGCCACTGCTCGCGCCAGACGTCGGAGGAGGTCTGTGAAACGGTTTGTTTTTTACGGAACAGACACACGGGAATCACCTCTCGCTCTGATACAGGAAACTCATGGTGCGGACGTCGAACAGCCCGCAGTCGGTCAGCCGCACCTCGGGGATGACGGGCAGCGCAAGGAACGACAGCAGCACCAGCGGATCACAGGCGTCGTCCGCGCCGAGCGCGTGCGCGGCGTCAAGCAGCGCGCGTTGTTTTTGAAGAACGCTCTCGACCGGCGCGTCGCTCATCAGTCCGGCAACCGGAAGCTCCAGAAGCGCCTTGACCGCGCCGTGCGATACGACCGTGAACCCACCGCCGCAGGATTTCAGCGTTTCCGCCGCAAAGCGCATGTCTTCGTCGTTGTCGCCGACGACCACGATGTTGTGCGAGTCGTGCGCGACCGTTGCTGCGATCGCGCCGCCTTTGATGTGCATCCCCTCGACGATGCCGACGCCGATGTGCCCGG
>JAEESS010000051.1 GCA_016286445.1 Bacillota bacterium | reverse complement strand
TTCAAAGCAGCGAGCGAGCCGAAGCCGGACTCCGTTCCCCAGTAACCCTTTTTGCAAACGGCGCGGATGTGATTTGCCTGTTCTTCGCCGTAATAATGCGCGTCCTCCAGGTTGCCGATGTTGTAGCCCCAGCCCTTTTCTTCCGGATTGGATACATCGGCGCAGTACGTCGTGACCATATTGCCGTTCTTGTCCGACATGGTGAAGAGCTCGATCATGCCCCACGCGGCAATAAAGAATTTCTCATTATCGGGAATATCCTTATCGGCAAAATAGTCCTCCGCCGTTATGGTAGAGCCGTCCTGAAGGTAAAATTTGTAGAACTTGATGCCTGAGGACGTCGCAGTAGCAAAGTCTGTATGACGTCTTCTTGCGTAATAATTATTTCCGTTCGCATCGGTGAAAACCGGCTCTTCTTCCGGACCGGGATACTGTGGCGGATTTGCAACTTCGTTCGGTGTGCTGAACAGGTATGCGGTCCAGAACTTGCTCCACTGGTCCGAACCGATCATAACGTATTCGTAGCCTTCGACCGGCTCCAGCCCACCCATATTCTCTCTGTCGAGACGACCCATCGGTTCCAGATTGCTGGCATTGGTGCCGATCTTGTCAATAACGTCAATATCTGCAGTACCGACGATCTCGGTATGGAGATATTCCATATCGTCCGGGTTGACTTCGCCGTGCGCGTCGGTGATTTCGAGGGATTTCGTGGTCACCTTGATCACGCTCTGCGTGATGCGCTCTTTTACAGTATAGTCGTAGATGCCGTCGTTTTCGGATTCCCTGACATCGCCGGTGGTTTCGATAACCTTCACTGGATCGCCTGTCACAGTGTTGGACTTGCCGATGTCATCCTCGCCGATTCTGACGCCGATCTCGGATGCGGGCGCATGGTATTCATTGAACTTGTCGGAACCGCCTTCCGCCTCGTAGGTGTCGTTTGCATCCTGCGAGGTATAGTGGTCTTCGAACTCATAGAGTCCGTTCGGCTGCTCGACATTCGTGCCGCTGTAATCAACGATCATGCCGGAGGACGTCGTATAATCCTCCGCAGTCTGTTCGGTCGTCTTCACACCGTCCGCATCGGTCGTGACCGACTCGCTGACGGCAACTGATTCCTCCTGACCTGCGCGCGTTTCAACCGTGACCGCGGCGTCTGCATTCGCTTTCAGCAAGGAAAGCGGAAATGCGGATATCGCGAACAGAACCGCAAGTATTGCACTCAAGGCTCTCGTTCTCTTCATGTTACATTCCTCTCTGCAGCTATCGATCTATAAGTTCTATTCGAATACGAGCCTCTTTCTGTGTCCTGCCGGATCGGCTTAAAACGGGTTTTATCACTCGTATTCAACGCTAGATATAGTGATGGATCATGATCTTTCACTATATTTATAATACAATATCACACGATTTCGGATTTGTCTATCGCAAATGGGTAAATTGTATAATTTGTTTATCGACACGGTCCTCTTTTTCGTTTCATGCATACGAAACGTGGAATTGCGGCTTGCCGACAAAAAAGAGGTATTATACGACTTAATGACGGTATACAAAACTTTTCACGCGGCGGCGTGTCCGGCACGCGAGAAAACAGATTGTGCGTTTTCAGACGACCGTGCTCTGTCGGCAGGCGATCTCCCGATCCGTTACAACGCAGGAGCTGCATGCCATGCCGTTCGGAACGGCATACTTTCCCTCGAACAGATCGAGCGCACGGTCGTTGACGCCGATATACACGGGGTCGGTCACGTACTTTAGGTTCCTATTCTATTTTTCGCGTAATACAAACCGCCCGCAGGTATATACCCGCGGGCGAATTTGATGCTGTTTATTTGACGGTCCGCCTTACATCACGTATTCCGCGGCGTTGATCACCTTGTATTCGGGATTCAGATGCAGCGCGCCGGTGAGCACGTCTTTCATGCTTTCGTCCGCGCCGCCGATCATAGCGACGTCCTTGGAGACCGCGCTGACCGCCGCTTCCTGCTCCTCGCTGCAGAACACCTTTGCGCAGTCGGCAATGGTGAGGCGTTCGAGGATCAGCTCGTTCGGCACATCCTTTGCGATGTGCACCATGGCGCAGTCCGTCACGAGGATCCCGTCCGCATACTTTTCGAGCAGCGCCTTGTCCACGGTCGCGCGAACATGGTCCTCGATGATCTTGCCGGTCTTCTTTTGGATCAAAAGCTCGTCATAGTGCGCGTCGATATCCTCGAACGCGTCCGTAAGCGCCTCGGGCAGCTTGACGTCGCCGTTGACGTACAGGTATTCGATCTCGGGAAGGACATCCGCGGCGTCCTCCTCCACGGTCAGATCGCCGTTGATATACGCCTTCGTTCCGAACTTCTTGAGGAACCGCTTGTTCATCCTTGCGTCTAAGCCGAAGAACTTCGTTCCGTCCGGTACGATCTGAATATCCGTGTCCTCCGAGAGCATCGGCACGACCGCCTCGGCAAGCGATTCCGCGATCAGCGCGGTCTTTGCCGCAAAGCGCACGTTCCGGCTGCGCAGCTTTTCCGTGTCAAGCGCAAGGTCGGTGAAGATCAGCCGGCGGAACGCCCAGTAGAGCGCGTTCTCCTTTGCCCGAAGCGGGAATGTCTTGTCGATCACGGCGTTGCGGTTCAGGCGGATCGCGCCGTCCGGATATGTGTTGACCGAGCCGTTCACGCTCAGATTGTTGAGCCTGCCGGAAATGCTCTTGGGCATCGTGACCTCGCCGTTCACGTTGATCTGGTAGTATTTTTGAGCCGCTTCCGCAGCGTCGGCGTCGATATTCAGCACGCCGTTGACGAACAGGAGCACCGTCTCCCCGTCCTGCGGCGCGCGGTCCGCCGTCAGATCGTACGACCCGTTCTGGTTGATGATGCGCACGTTTTCGCCCGCAGGCACCTCGATCACGTCCGCGACGTTCATGATCACGTTGTACCGGTTGATCAGGTCCTTTTTCTCCGGCGTCACGAGCACCGTCGCGGCGTTGACCACGACCTGTTCATAGTTTTTCAGCGTTTCCTCCGACACGTTGCGCATGTCGCAGACCGCACAGTTTACCATCATCTTTTTCATACTTTTTTCCTCCGATCGTTCTCTTTCGTTGATTCTGTTCATTTCGTCTGGTTCCAAGGAGGCATCAGCCCGCCCACAGCAAACGTCATAAATGCTTTGTGATGCTCTCTGATCAGCTTTTCGGGATCCGGTTTCCCCCGGTATTCGGACGGAATCCGCTTCTGTTTTATGAATCTCATGTGCATAACTCCTTTTTCAGCATCTGTCTTGCCCGCGAAAGCTTGGTCCGGACGGTCGCCGCCGGCATACGGAACAGTTCGCCCAATTCCGCCGCGCTGTAGCCCTCGATGTACCGCATCTGCATGAGCGTCCTCAGCTCCGGCGGAAGCCTGCACAAAAGCAGGTATGCTTCCGTCTGCGCGTAACCGGGCTCCTCCGCGCCTTCTCCCTCATAGAGCAGCTGCTGCCGCTTGAGAAAACGGGCGCTCCGCCTCATTTCGTCCAGAAACAGGTTCTTCGCGGTGCGGTACAGCCAGGCGCGCTGTTCCTGCGGCGAGAAAGCCGCAAGACGGTCCGCGTGCTCCAGCGCGCGCAGAAAGGTCTCCTGCGCAAGGTCCGCGCCCTTTTCCGCGTCGTGGTACAGAACGGAACAGAATCGGGCAAGTTCCTCGAAATGCTGCGCATACAATTCGTTCATCGTTTGCCCTCCTTTCTCTTGCCGTTCACCTATATAACGAACAAAGCCGCCGCAGTGTTTCAGCCGTTTTGCAAAAAAAATAAAAAAGATGACGATTGAACGCAAAATTCGCTCCGTCATCTTTGTATCACAAATCATCTTCGGTTTCAAGCCGTCGTCCGCATTATGCGCCGAAGATCCAAAGCTTCAGGACCGCCGCCGCTTCCCGAAGGTACATGCCAAACATATAGATCGGATACCCGTCCGAGCCCGCAAAGCCGCCTGCCCGCATGCCCATCGCCGCCGCCATGCTTCTTGCGCGATAGAGATGGTACGCGCTCGACACAAGCACGATGCGATCGGTCTTCCCGCCGTCCGTTTTGATGACCGCCTCGGAAAACGCGAGATTTTCCTTTGTGGAGGTCGACATATCCTCGATCAGAATGCGTTCCTGCCCGATCCCGTGTGCAGTCAGATACCGGCGCATGCACTCGGCTTCGGAGATACCCTCGCCGGCGCCCTGTCCGCCGCTTACGACCGCTTTTGTGCGGGGATTTGCTTCAAGGTAGCGCGCCGCGCCTTCGAGCCGGTGCTCAAGCGTGATCGACGGCGTTTCCCCGTACACCGCCGCGCCGAGCACGACGATATAGTCCGCATCCGGGTCCGGCTGTTCCGAAGCCGCCTTTATGATCGGGATCTCCACGATCAGCAGCCCGCAGAGCGCAATTCCAAGGAGGATCGACGCCGTGATCTTCAGCGTTTTTTTCCCGAATCGGAACACAAAGAGCATTGCAATCAGCGCAAGCGGCGCGATCGACGCGATCTTGTATCCCGCCTGCGGGAACATCCAAAGGAAGCCGACAAAGCAAAGCTCGACGGCGATCACGATCCAGAACATCCAATTCCGCTTCCACGCCGCAAGCGCGCCGAGCGCCAAAAAGCCCGCGGACAGCAGCCGGTATTTCGGATGCACGCCGAACCACACGGCGATCGCCGTGCTGAGGATCAGCAGCAGTCCCGCCGCGTGCCATACGGTAAAGCTTCGTTTTGCCGTTTTTTGTTCCTGCTTTGCCTGTTCCATTTCTCCGCTCCCGTCTTTGATATCCAAATCGTACCACAAAGATGTAACCAAATTGCGTCGAATTTATAAATTCTTGCGCAGGAAAGCGCTGAAATCATCGAAAAGCCGCACCTTGCATGAGAATGCGGCGAACGGACATACTCAAAGAAAAAGGAGGTTTTCCATGAGAAAACGAATCGGTGAACGGACGCTGCTGTTCCGAAGCGAACCGCGCGTCAGAAGCGCGGCGGCGATCGTTGCAAAGAACGAAGGCGACGGCGCGTTTTCCGGCATGTTCGATACGGTCCTGGAGGATGACAAGTTCGGCGAGGACAGCTTTGAAAAAGCAGAATGCAAGATGTTTCAGACGGCGGCGCGTCTGGCTTGCGAAAAGGCGGGACTTGTGCTTTCGGACGTCCACGCAATGCTGGCGGGCGATCTTCTGAATCAAATCATCACGGCAAACTACGCCGCGCGCGATCTCGGAATCCCCTTTCTGGGGCTTTACAGCGCATGCTCCACAATGGCGGAATCGCTGCTTTTGGGCGGCGTTCTTACCGACGGCGGATACTGCTCGCCGGTGCTGTGCTGCGCGAGCAGTCACTTCTCCACTGCCGAACGGCAGTACCGCTATCCTTTGGAGATGGGCACGACCGCGCCGCCGACCGCGCAGCGTACCGTGACCGGCGCAGGCGCGCTGCTGCTGTCCGCGCAGGAGGTGCCGCTTCCGGTCTTTTCACACATTGCGCTGACCGCCGCCACGATCGGCAGAGTCGTCGATCTCGGCATCACAGACATGAACAATATGGGCGCGGCGATGGCGCCCGCCTGCTGCGATACGATCCTTGCGCACCTCAATGACATCGGCAACCGGGTCGAGGATTACGATCTTATCGTTTCCGGCGATCTCGGCATGTTCGGCTGCGAAATGCTGCAGGATCTCGGCAGGCGCAACGGTCTCGATCTTACGGGGCGCTATCTCGACTGCGGCGCAAGCATCTATCTCAAAGAACAGGGCTTTTTGTGCGGCGGCAGCGGCGCGGGCTGCTCGGCGGTCGTGCTTGCAGCGGAGCTATTGGAGCGCATCGAGCGCGGCGACGTGAACCGCATGCTGTTCCTTGCGACCGGCGCGCTGATGAGCCCGACCAGCGGCATGCAGGGCGAGACCATCCCCGGCATTGCACACGCAATCGTGCTGGAACGGAGGAACTGATGCAGTATCTTTGGGCGTTTCTGATCGGCGGCGCGATCTGCACCGTCGGTCAATTGCTGCTGTCCTTTACGCGGCTCACCTCCGCGCGCATCCTCGTGCTGTTCGTGGTCGCGGGCGTAGTCCTCGGCGGGCTCGGGATTTACGAGCCGCTTGTGGACTTTGCCGGCGCAGGCGCAAGCGTTCCGCTTTTGGGCTTCGGCAACGCGCTTGCCAAAGGCGCGATCGAAGGTGCAAAGGAGCACGGGATCCTCGGCGCATTCTCCGGCGGACTGAATGCAACCGCCGCGGGCATCTCCGCCGCGGTCCTGTTCGGCTGGCTTGCCGCGTTGATCTTTCGTCCGAAAACCAAATAAAAACGGCTTGACAGTCTAACGAGTGTTAGGTATACTCTACCTAACACTTGTTAGGTTTTGGAGGAGCCGATGGACACAAGGGAACGAATCATGGATACGGCGCTTACGCTGTTCGCCGATTCCGGATATGAAGCCGTCTCGATCCGGGACGTCTGCAGGGAGGTCGGCATCAAGGAAAGCTCCGTTTACTACCATTTCAAAAACAAGCGGGACATTCTCGATTCCCTGCTGAACCGATTTGAAGATCACGTAAACGCTCTGCTTGCGGTCTTTCGATCCGCATCGATGACCGGTGAGACACCTCCCTCTTTCGATTGGATGGATACGTACTTTTTCGATCAATACCTGTTCGATCCGTTCTGCAACAAGCTGATGCGGCTGATGATGATCGAACAGTTCCATGACGAGCAGATACGGGAAGCGTATGAACGGTGGCTGTTTACAGAACCGTACAGAATCGAAACGTCCGCGTTTCTGATGCTTGCTAAGGTCGGAGTGATCCCGGAAGCAGACGCCGCGCAAATGGGGCGCAACTATTATGCAAACATCACGATGCTCATTTTCAGGCATCTTTTGAACGGCGCTCTTACAGAGGAAAGAAAAGATGCGTTCCGCACGGAAGCGCATGCGTATATCAACACGATCATAAAGCAATTGGGAGGAAAGGAAAATGTCTGATATCGTGATCGTCGGCGCCGATTCCGGGATCGGTTATTATATGGCGCAAAGTCTTTTGGAACGCGGAAACCGGGTTGCCGTACTGGATATTTGGACAGAGCACATTTCCGCATTGACGGAAAGCTTTCCGGATCGACTGCTCGTTTTCAAGGCGGACGCCAGAGATTTGCAGTCCGTTTTCGAGGGTGTGCGAGAAGCATATGATCGTTTCGGATCCGTCGACGTCGCGATCCATAACGCCTGCCTGTGCACATTCGAAAGCGAACCGGATACGGATATAGAGACCTATCGGAAAGTGATGGATGTGAACTTTTACGGCGCGCTGCGGCTTGCCAAGGCGGTTTTGCCGTTCATGCGGGAGGCGAAGCGCGGACGGCTGATCTTTACAAGCTCGGGCGTCGGCGTGACCGGGTTTAAGAACATTTCGCCGTACGCGTCGTCCAAAGGCGCGATCGAAGCGCTGGCAAAATGTCTTGCCATCGAAAACGAACGCTATGGGATCACGGTCCATCTGTTTCATCCGCCGCTGACCGATACCGGCTCTGCTTCCGGCTTGCCGATCCCGAAGGAGTTCAAGGCAAGCGCGCAGAAGGTCGGCGAGGGATTTGCAAAGCATATCCACTCGAAAAGATTCGTCATCTGTCCGAATGCGTCTCAGGCGTTTTCCATGTTTCTTTGTTATCGTCATCCGCTGCGATTCGGCAGGTTGCTGACCAAAGCGACGGAAGGCGCGGAGAACAAACAGCAGGGCGAATAGAAAAGTCGGAGAAAGCATTTGCTCTCTCCGATATTCTTTGTATTTGATTCTGTTCCCGATAGTATCGGGTTGGTTTTACTGCGTTTATCCTGCGCGGCGTTTGGCTTTTGCGCGCGCGTACAGGTACAGGAACAGGACCATCAGGATCTCGCCGAACATGCTGATGAAGAAGATCAGGTCGGTGTTGCCGGTCGCCGGACCGAGCGCGGAGAACGCAAACATTAGGAATCCAGCCAGGAACAGATGCGGCGTCTTTTCTTTGATCCACACGACGATCCCGACGATCATCATCGGAATGACCGTGCCGAACGACAGCGCCATGCTGATCGTCTCCGCCCACTTCGGCGTGTCCTCGCCCGCCTTCATGCGCGTGACGTTTGCGATCGTTTCCGGCACAAGCTTGGTTGCCAGCGCCTGCGCGACGCCCGCCGCCATGATGAGCGCGGTGACGATCCATACGACCGTCATCACCGGCTTTTTCAAGTTCAGCGCATAGCCGCAGATCGGGAACAGCAGCGGGATCAGCAGTCCGTGCGCGATGAACCGCGCCGGGCTGATTGCAGCAAGCGTTTCCGGCGGCAGCACGGACCCGAGCCCGATGATCGCCGCATCCAGAATGAGTCCGAGCGTCAGAACGCCCGACCACAGCGCGACCTTTGACTTTTTCTTCGCCGCATGCAAAAACAGCAGCGCGGCGATCAGCGCTTCGCCCGCCACGATGCACCAGATCGCGACCGGGCAGATTTTGATCAGCAATTCTCTCATGGCGTTATTTCCTGTTCTTTTCTTTCGATCGCTTGTCGTTGATGATCTTCATATGCTCTGCGTTGATGAGCGTGATGTTGTTCTCCTTTGCCCAATCGACGCAGCCCTTCAGCACGAGCGGCAGGAACACGCGCGGCACGTTCAGAATCGTGTTAAGCGCGTCGTCGGTGAACTTGACCTTGTCGTCGGCGCGGTCGGCGGCGTAGCGCACGGATTCGAGCGACTGCTTGCGGATCGCGAGCAGCTCCGCGCGCATTCTGGTCTTTCTGTGGAACCAGAAATTCTTGGAATCGCGGTAGCCGTAATCGACCGGCAGCGGCGGAAAATCTTTCGCCTTTACGCCGTTGATGATCGCATCGCTGTACTTTTTCTTCATGAGGATCTTGTCGACGCGCAGGATAAAGTGCGCGCCGAACTTCGACGTGATGCCGTTGAAATCGTGATACGGCGGCTCGTAGCCATTGAGGTTCCCCGGCTGATCGTTCGCCGCGCCGTCGAGATTCCGCATCCAGGTGCACTCGATCGCCTGAATCGCGTCGGAGAGCACCATCGGGCGTTTCTCGCCTGTTTCCTCCTCGATCATGCCCTTTTCGAGCCGGAAATTACACTTCGGCATCTTGTCGGCGGGCTTGTCGCCCGGCCAGCTGAGCTTGACCGCTTCCTTGAAGCTTTTCGGATTGTCATCGATGAAATTGATCGCGCACCGGCCGTCGCGCAGGATGTTCTGCGCCGTGTTCGACGAATTGCGGCAGCACAGCAGCATGGCGTAGTAGTCCTTGCCCGCCACATAGTACGGCTGCACCAGCGAGTACGGTCCGAGCGTCGTGCTGCCGTCCTCGCACAGTGTGCTGATGATGACGGTCGGCATCGGGAAAAACAGCGACGTCTGATAGAAATTGTCCACGATCCGCAGATTTTCAAAGCTGCTCATTTTTGATCCTCACTTTCGTTTGCGTTGGTTCCTTGCTTATCATCCGGCGGCATTCCCGCCGATCATCCAGTCCGTGACCGTCTTTGCAGTGATCCGAATCTGCTCTTCGTTCGTGATCCGAGGCTCGCCGTCACCGTCCTGCGCGCCGTACATGCCGAAATACGCATGGCAGCCGCCCTCAATTACGGTTTCCGTTACGTCGTCCGGCAGCAGGCTTTTCGCCTGCTCATATGCGCTGCGATCCAGCACGCGGTCCTCGCTGCCATAGACCGACAGCACGCGAATGGATTCTCCCGAAAGATCCTTGTCCGAGAACGAAGCCAGCAGGATCATGCCCGCATAGACGCCGGGATGCGCCTGCACCTCGATCGACGCGACCGCGCCGCCTAAGGAATGCCCGCCGATATACCATTGTTCGATCTCCGGGAAAGTCTCGCGTACCTCGTCCGCTGCATGCGTGTCGAAAACCGCCAGCCGGAACGGCATTCTGCACAGTACGCACAAAACGCCGCCCGCTGAGACTTCGCGCATCAGCGGCGCATATGCTTCCTGCTCCACCTTGCCGCCGGGATAAAAGATCAGCCCGATCTTTGCGTTGCCCGGATCGAAGACCGTGTTGCCGTCGATCGCCCGTTCCTCAACCGTCCGTTCCGCGGAAAACGCTGCGATCGCATCGTCGTCGGCGTGATAGTAGTTTTCCAGATAAATGAGGCATGCCGACAAAAGCAGAGCAAACACCGCAACCGGGATCACGATCCAAAGAATTTTTCTTTTGTGTCCGCCGTTTCGCTTCATACGCCCTCCGGAATGATTGCGTTTTTACTGATTCTATGCAAATTGTCCGCACGGAATCCGTTCAGCCACAGGTCCGCCTCGGCGCGGTCGTGAAAAAACAAAATCGCCCTGCCGTCCGCGTAGCGTTTCAAAAGCCTCAGGATCTCCGGGCGCTGTTCCGTGCGAAAGCCTTTGACCAACGCGACAAGCTCCGGGTCGAGCGTTTGTTCCGTCCACGGCATATCCGGTCGCTGTTCTCCGACGCGCGACGCGATCCCGTTCATGCAGGTCTGCTCGTCATAGTCCAGAAAGATCACCGTATCGCAAGCCGCGATCCGCGTTTCGACCGTGCGGCTGTAATTGCCGTCGACGATCCATGCGTCCCCTGATAGGATTCCCCGAAGCGCCGCATCGAATTCCTCGCGCGTGATGTGCGAGCGGTCCGGTTTCCACCAGATGTTGTCGAGCGGATACAGCGGCAAGCCTGTCTTTTCCTGCAGCTTCCGTGCAAACGTGCTCTTCCCGCTGCCCGGACAGCCGATCACGGCAATGCGGTTCATAACGAATCTCCTCCCGGAGGGATTGATATCCCTGAAAACCCGCAGAGCGGATTTTCACTCCTCGTCCTCATCCTCGTCTTCGTCCTCGTCGACCCAGTCCGGATTCTGCTCGACGAGAAGCCGCAGGATGCGCATGCGCTCCTTCTTGAGCACGGTCACGGTCAGGTCTTCATAGACGAAGCTGTCATAGAGCTTCGGATACCCGCCGAGCTGTTCCACCGCCCAGCCGCCGACCGTGGCGTTGTCGTCGTCGAGGTCCTCTTCCTCTTTGTCGAACTCGTCGAGGAAGTCATTGAGACGCATATCGCCGTCGACCTCGTAGCGGTTTTCGCCGACCTCGGTAAACTCCTCCTCGATCTTGTCCGTCTCGTCCCAGATCTCGCCGACGAGTTGTTCGAGCACGTCCTCCATCGTAAGGATACCCATCGTGCCGCCGTATTCGTCGGTGACGACGACCATGTGGCTCTTCTTGCGGCGCATGGTGTCGAGCACGTCCGGCAGCGGCATCGTTTTATGCACATAGGTGACCGGCATTAACAGCGATTTCAGCGGAACGTCCGGATCCTCGACCATCGCCTTGTAGAGGTGATTCAGATGCAGGATGCCGACCATGTGGTCCGGCGTCCCGCGATAGACCGGAATGCGCGTAAACGGCGACGCAAACGCGATCTTCATCTGCTGCTCGCGCGGATCGTCCAGGTCGATCGCCACAAGGTCCACGCGCGGCGTGATGACCTCATACGCCAGCACCTCGTCAAAATCGAACGCCGACTGCAAAAGATCCGCGGTGTCCTCGTCGACCACGCCCTCGTCCTCGACGGTGTCGAGGATCGTTTCCATATCGTCCTCGGTAACGACGTCGTCGCTTTCCTTCTCCTTCCAGATGCCGGAAAGCAGCTTCAAGAAGCGTTCCAAAAGCCAGATCAGCGGAAACAGCAAAAGCCACAGCCCCGTGATCGGCAGCACGACAAGCTTCGCAAAGCCTTCGGCGCGCTCCGCCGCAAAGATCTTCGGCAGGATCTCGCCGAACGTGATGATGAGCACGGTCATGATCGCCGTTGCGACCCACGCGCCGCTCTCGCCCATCAGCGCGATCGCCAGCGCCGCCGCGATCGACGACGAGCCGATGTTCACGAGGTTGTTGCCGATCAGGATCGCGATAAGCCCGGAATCGAACTTTTCACGGAAGCGCAGCGCGAGCTTTGCAAGCCTGCTGCCCTTTTCCTCGGCTTGGTGCCTAAGCTTTGTCGGATTCAGCTGCATGAACGCGATCTCCGCGCCGGAGAACATGGCGGACAGCACGATGCAAAGGGCGATCAGAATATAGCGCAGGGTGTTACTCATTGACTTCACCCCCTACGTCGTCCTCGTCGTAGATCTCGCCGACAAGCTCCTCAAGGATGTCCTCGACCGTCAGAATGCCGAGCACCTTTTTGTCGTTGTCCCGGACGATCGCAATATGCGTTTTCGCCTTGCTCATACCGGCAAGCTGTTCGTCGATCGGCGTGCCGACCGTGACGTAATACGGCTTGTCCATCACGCGCGACAGCGAAACGTGCCCGCTGCGCTTGAGGTATTCCTTCAGATATTTGCGGATCTGCACCACGCCGACGATCGTCCCCTCGCGGTCCACGACCGGCAGGCGGCTGTGATTCGTCTGCTCGATGATCTTTACGACCTCTTTCGGGTGCATGGCAAGCGACACGGTCTGCACGTCCTTCAAGGGCACATAGACCTCGCCCACCGGCGTTTCCGTGAAATCCAGCGCAGACTGCATCAGATCCGCCGTATCCTCGTCGATGTCGTCCTCCTCGTCGAGCGTTTCGATGATGTCGTGCAATTCCTCCTCGGAAACGGTCGGCTCCTCCTCGTCGTGTACGCGGAACAGTTTTTTGATGCCGTTTGTCAGCGAAGTAAAGACGAAGTTCAAGGGATACAGAACGCGCATCAAAAACCGCAGAGACGGCGCAACAAACAGCGCAAAGCTTTCGTTGCACGCCTTTGCGATGGTCTTCGGGATCATTTCCGCAAGCAGAAATACGATCAGCGTCGTCACGAGCGAAGTCGCCGTCGCGCCTGCGCTGCCCCAGTTTAAGCGCACGGCAACAAGCGCGGTCAAAGACGCGCAGCCGATGTGCATAATGTTGTTTCCGATCAGAATGGTCGTGAGAGCCGCGTCAAAGTGATCCAATATATACAGAACGCGCTTTGCCGATTTCGATCCGTTGTCCGCGCGGCTCATGACGCGGATGCGGTTGACGGACGCGAGCGAGGTTTCCGCCCCCGCAAAGTACGCGCCGCCAAGCAAAAGCACGAGGAAAAATACAATCAGCCCGATCACGCTCCGGAAGTCGCCGACCTTGATTTCATTTGCCGCTTCCTCCGAAAGCCATCGTATAAGAGGACTTGGACTACTGTCCACTTCCTAACCACCTGCCTTGTTTCATAGAATGAGGATATTATAAGCGATAATCGCAGAAAACGCAAGGGAAAACAAAAGAAAAGCCGATCGTGTGATCGGCTTCAATGCTTTGGCATTATTCCTGCGCACCTTTTCGCAAATTACAATCTCTGCATAGCATCTGGCAATTGTCCGGCGTTGTTTTTCCGCCTCTGCTCCACGGAATAATATGGTCTGCCTGCATTTGCTCAAATTCAAAATCCTGATTGCAAACAGCGCATTTGTGGTGTTGTCTTTCATACGCTGCAAGCGCATCTCTGCGATCAAACGCTCGGATCGACAGCTTCTTTTCTTCGCCGGTCAGTAAGTATTCATAGATGCCGGACTTTCGCGTAACGTCCTCGTCCCCCATAAGACGCTGTATCTTCGCTTCAAGCACATCGGGATTCAAATCCGTGCGACGACCATGGACATTATACAGCAAGCCCCAAGGCAATCCTTTCATCTCCCGACGTTTCTTTGGAAAAACTGCTTGGACCCAATCAATTACCGAGCGAAAATAATTCCATAACTGTATGGCGCTTGCGTCGTTCTGATGCTCCGCCATATACGCCTCGATGGATTTCCCTTCCGCGCTTGCAGCCCAGAATATTGCAGTTTCAAGATACTCCTGACGTATGGAAGAACCTTTCAGATAGTCCCCCGCAAGCATACCGGCAGCGCAGCCCGTTTTGGAAAAATACCGCTTTGCGCTCGACGTCCAAGAACCGGCATATACAGCATTTCTCAATTCCTGATCGGTCAACTGCTCACCTGCAATATTGATGATCCGAAACCAATCCAGTTTTTCGGAATCCGACCCGTCACATACATATACAAACAGAGGATAATCAAGAATTCTGTTTTGCTGATCGCTCGGCAGATTGTAGAAATACTTATCGTCTACCGAAAACGAACCGTCCACATATTCACACAGCGATATGGTACGCTGCTGACCGTCCAACACCTCATAGCCATCCGTTCCGTCTTCCATTTTCACCCTGCACCAATAGATAACATTCAGCGGCAGTCCCTTCATAACCGTGCGGATTACCTCGTCTCTTTGCGCATCTTTATAGACAAACTCCCGCTGATACTTCGGTCGGATGTTCAGTCGCTCGCTGTAACCGACTACACCTTCCTCTGCATCGTTGAAATAGCCCTTGCAGACTTCGCCGACTGTCACTTTCAGTTCCTTTATTTCCATGGGTCAGTCCTCCTTTGGCGGTTCGGGATGTTTATAACGGATTACGATACGATCGTACATTTTACGATACGTACCATCTTTGTTATCAAGGTAGAAACATCCAATTTGTGAATAACGAGCTTTCTGTCTAATATCTTCGTCAATTTCTCGTATTAGCTGTTGGCTTGAACCAATAATCTCAAACTGATCAGGATTGTATTTATCCATAAATGTGATAGGTACGCCTATCTCTCCTGCATAATCACAGGGAATATCTGATGTTTGAGCTACCTCTATTGCATCGTAGTTTACATATTTCGGGTAATCTGCAGGATTATATCGACGCACAAGAATCATTTCTTCATGCCGCTGTCTGATATCGAGATTTGTAAACCAGCGAACACCTTTTACTCGTATATACTTTCGTCCTGTGTCCGGATCAATCCCGCATCCGACCGCATCAAGCGGATAATCATCGGGAACAAAAAACGCCCTGTCTCCGGAATGGATGCTTGCGCCAAGCCATATTTCATTCTTCATAAAAAGCGGGAAAACCTCTTTATACTTTATGGCATTCACATTTCCGATAATGATAAAGTGCTTTTTATGCTCAACAAGAACGGAGAGGTATTCACGAAACAAGCTGAACGGCGGATTTGTTACAACAATATCCGATTCGTCTAAAAGCGAAAGACATTCCGGTGATCTGAAATCACCGTCTCCCTTCAATTCCGTCAACTCATTTTCCCCGGATCTGAAAAGCTCTGCTATGTCAAGCATATCTACACTGCCGTCTCCGGTTTTGTCATATACGGTCGTTACGACAGCTTTATACGGTTTGTTCTCGATTCTGTTTTCCTCTTTTTCAAAAACGTCAAAAAGGGATAATTGTTTATTGGCAATCGGGGAACCCGTATAGCACGTGGCAATCAGTTTCTTTAGCCCAAGCCGATTGAAGTTCAGTACGAAATACTTGAAAAAATTGCTTTCAAAAGGATCGTCGCAATTACAGAATACCGTTTTATCCTTAAAGTGATTGCGATAATGGCGCAGTTCCTTCTCTATATCCGTTAATTGTGTATAGAATTCGTCCTTGCGGGCTGTTTTTGCGCTGTTCAAATTGGTATTCCCTGCCATGTTGCCCCTCTAATGAATCATGATTTCCCGATAAAACATCTTCAAATCATTTATACTCAATCTTTGAGTTTTTGTCAATACTCAAACATTGAGAGTGCTATAGTGCTCGCAAGTGAGGGTGTTATGAATTATCGGACAAGAATTCGGGCAGTCAGAGAAGATCGCGACCTGACGCAAAAACAGATCGGCGAGGTTCTGCAGAAGTCCCAGCAAGGGTATAACCATATCGAGGACGGACGCGCAGAACTGAAAATCGACGATTTGATTCGTCTATGTCGTTATTATAACCTGTCTGCGGATTATCTTATAGGATTGACCGATACCGAAAAGCCTTTGGAATAGAGATCGACATGCTGTCGGTCTTTTTTATTTGTCATTCTGAGGTGAAGCCGAAGAATCCAAAGATCCTTCGGCTTCCCCGCGGGATTCCTCAGGATGACAAAAAAGAAGATTCTTCGACAATGAGAGTCGGCATGTGATTCATGGTTTTGACCCTCCCTTGTCAGGGAGGGTGGCGGGCGAAGCCCGTCGGGAGGGTAGTTACGCGCAAGATACGGCTACCCCTCAGTCACCTGCGGCGACAGCTCCCCTGACAAGGGGAGCTCAAATATGCAGAAGATTCTCCGCAAGGAGAATCCACCATCATGCACCGAAGGTGCAATTCATGTGCGGAGCACAATTCATGCGGCAACGCCGCTATTCATGTGCACTCGGGCGCAATTCATTGAATGAAAAATGAATTGCCTGCGGCATGAATTGACCTGCGCTCGTGAATTGGCTCCGCCGTGAATTGACCTCCGGTCGTGAATTGCCTGCGGCATGATCTTCGGCAGGAAAGCGTACCCACTCCGCAGGTGAGTTTCCTCGTACTTTCGTATTGCGCATTTCCGTATCGTGTTGTATAATAATATATAATATAGCCGGCGGAGCATGATGCGCCGGCGGATTGTCCCGGAGAATGCTATGGAAATGAATTACTACAATCTCTACAGCGACACGCTCTGCCGCGAAATGCCCATAAAGGTCTACGGACACGCGGGCAAGCCGGTTCTGTTCATTCCGTGTCAGAACGGCAGATTCTACGACTTTGAAGACTTCGGCATGGCGAATGCTCTGTCCGGATGGATCGACGGCGGAAAGATCCTGGTCTTCTCGATCGACACGATCGACGTTGAGACGTGGAGCAACCGCGACGGCGATCCGTATTGGCGCATCCGGCAGCACGAGCGTTGGATCGACTACATCACGCGCGAGGTCGTTCCGTTTGTCCGTTCCTATGCCAACGAAAAGAACGGCTGGGAGGGCTATCCCGGCGTGATGGCGTTCGGTTGTTCAATGGGCGCAAGCCACGCGCTGAATTTGTATCTGCGGTTTCCCGACCTGTTCGATCGCTGTCTCGCGTTGAGCGGCGTTTACCATGCGTCCTACTGCTTCGGCGATTACTCTGATGAGATCGTTTACCTGAATTCTCCTGCGGATTATATGGCAGAGCTGCCCTATGATCATCCGTTCATCGCAGATTATAACCGTCACCGCGCTGTCATCTGCACGGGGCAGGGCGCCTGGGAGGAGCCGTGGAGTACGCGGGCGATGGACGAGCATTTTCAGCGGCTCGGCATTCACGTCTGGGCTGACTACTGGGGATACGACGTCAATCACGACTGGCCGTGGTGGTTCAAGCAGGCGAACTACTTTCTCCCCTATCTTCTCGGCTGAAAGGAGACTTTTATGAATTTCGTTTACATTTCGCCGAACTTTCCGGAAAACCATTGGCTGTTCTGCCGCGGGCTCAAGAACGACGGCGTCAACGTATTCGGCGTCGGCGACTGTCCGTACGACAATCTTACTCCGGAGCTCAAGGATTCTTTGACGGAGTACTATAAGGTCTCCTCCCTCGAAAACTACGACGAGGTCTACCGCGCCGTGGCGTATTATGCATATAAGCACGGGCGGATCGACTATCTGGAATCCAACAACGAATACTGGCTCGAAACCGACGCCCGGCTTCGCCGGGATTTCCATATCACCACCGGATTTTTGCCGGAGGATATGCCGCAGGTCAAATACAAGTCCCGCATGAAAGCGCGGTATATCGACGCGGGGATTCCCGTGGCGCTGTATCATCTGGTCGATGACAAGGCGGGTTGTCTGGCATTCATCGAAAAGGTCGGCTATCCGGTCATCGTCAAGCCGGACAACGGCGTCGGCGCGATCGACACGCTGCGCATCCATAGCGAAGCGGACCTCGATGCGTTCTTTGCGCGCAAGGACGACAAGCAGTACATCATGGAGGAATACATCGACGGAAGCGTCGTATCGTATGACGCCATCATCGACGGAAACGGCGAACCGATCTTTGAAGCGGGCAATCTGACCATCGACAGCATCATGGACATCGTCAACGAGCGGCGAAGCTGCCGCGTGATGATCCGTGCGCATCTGCCGGAAGCCCTGCGCGATATGGGACGCGCAGCGGTCAAGGCGTTCGACGTGAAAAAACGCATGGTGCATTTTGAATTTTTCCATCTGAATCGCGATCAGCGCATCGGCAAAGAGGGCGCGTATGCGGGTCTGGAGGTCAACATGCGTCCATGCGGCGGCATTCTGCCGACGATGATCAATTATGCCTACAGCACCGACGTTTATCAGATCTGGGCGGATATGATCGTATTCGGCGAAAGCAAGAAAGCTATAGGCGATCATCAATACTGCGTTCTGGCGGGTCGCCGCAACGAACGATCTTACGTCATGACCCGCGAAGAGGTCCTTCGCGAATACCGGGATCATATCGTCGAGGATTCCACCGTCGACCCCGCGCTGGCGACGGATATGGGCGATTATATCTTCCTCGCCCGCTTCCCGACGTGGGAAGAAGTGCTTGCATTCTACGATCGCGTTCTGAAAGAATGCTGATATCCGCAGAAACGAAAAGACGCTTGAAAATGCGTCTTTTTTGTATCTCCGCACAAGAA
>JAEESS010000050.1 GCA_016286445.1 Bacillota bacterium | reverse complement strand
AATGACGGATTCGATCCGCGCGTTTTTGGACCTTCCGGACAGCGGGGACTACATCCTCTCGTGGGATGACGAATCGGTCTTTTCCGTCTCACTGCGATGGACGAATGACAGCGGGTATTATTCGACAAAGCTCGTTTACGCGCAGGACGGTCAGAAGATCGTAACGATGATGTATGAAAAGGACGGCTCAACGCTGGAACCGGTGTATGAAGACTGCGGGTGGGGCGTCTATACGATCTGCTGGAAGAAAGCACCGTACTATCACGATTCAAGCTATGCGCTTGGACTGGAAACCGGCGTCTGGGAGACGGACGATGTTCCGTTCCTGTATCTGGAACTGTTCGACGACGGCACGGCGCGCATCCTTGAAAGGTTCGGAGACGCGGATATCCGCGCGCACTATGCATGGAACATGACAAGCCGCAATATCGTTTTGCTCACCTTCTCCGATCAGACGATCGTCAGGACGGCGGAGCTGAATACGGACACGGACGCCATGACGCTGACGCTTGCGGACGGCAGTACCATCGAGGCGACACGGGCAGAGGGCGTCGTGCTGCCGCTGCTCGCGTCGGATACGAGCAGAGCGCAAAGTACCGTTACGCTCCCGGCGGTCTGTCCGGCGTATGCGCTCGGAACAAGCAAAAAAGAGACGGTCGAGGGGATCCTGTTCCGGTATGACCTTGACGGAGACGGCACGGAGGAAACGATCTCGTTCCGGCAAAGCCCGGAAGACGGCGATACGCCCGTAATCATTTCCATCGGCGAAACCGAATATCCGCTTGCGGAGCTGGATGCGAGGGACAAGGTCAGCCGGGCGATCCTAATAAAGCCGGATCCCGCGTCGGGCGAGCTTGCACTCGTGGTGACGACGAACGACATTTACGCGGACTGGAACAGGACCGCGATCCTGCTGCTGCGCGGCAAAGAGGTGCGAAAAATCAAGGCGGAAACCAACGACGCGTATGCCTATCCGGAGGACGGTACATTGCGCATCACCGCCCGCTGTTGGCTGATGGGGACGTATTACGGCAGCCGCGCATATGCAGGCGCAGAGCTTGAGCCGGCGTCGGAATGGTACGAGACCGGCGTATTGGACCGCGTAAAGGATATGACGCGCGAGGAACAGATCGAGTTTAACGATCTGTTCGAGGTGGTCCGCGACCTGCCCTGCACGATCGACGGCAAGTCCGCCGTGATCGAGCCCGGCACGTGGGTGTATCTGCTGCGTTGGAAGGACACGGACGATTTCGCGGAGATCATGACCGAGGACGGCAGAATTGCTCTGCTTGCGTTTACGGAGGAATATGACCAAACCTTGGATATACATTCCTACTGCATCGACGGCGTCGACGCGGAGGACTATTTCGACAATCTTTGCATGGCGGGGTAAAGGATGATGAAAAGGAAATGGATCATTACGATTCTGCTTGCGGTTCTGCTGCTCGGGTGCTTTGGCGGTGAACCGGTTGCAGGGGCGAGTTGGGGACCGGCATTTTATCTGAACGGAGAAAAACAGGACGTCTATACGTCGCATTACTCAATCAGAGAAACGGATGCGATCATTCCGCTGGACGCGTTTCTGAAATCTGTCGGTGGATATTATGCTGATTCTCCGTATAACGCTTATCAGGTGCAATGTTACGAACTGAACGGAATTCGATACATTATAGATGAAAAGCATGCGATTTTTGCGATAGACGAACAGTATGATCGGCTGATAAAGGACCTGAATGCGAAAGGGGAGCCTTTGACCCATGCGAATCTGAAAGAAGCGGATCTGTTCCCGGACGGGGATGATGGATTGTGGTGGAAGGAAGGAAACGGCGCAGGCGTAGATTACCGTTTATTGGAGAGCACGCTTCGCAAATCAGGACAGGACATCACCATTGAAATCGACCGCGATGCATTTGCGATCCGTGTTACATTAAAGGAGCCGGAGTAAGGTGTCAAAGGGACGGTTCTCTTGACAACTTTTGAGAACGTGATGTAAAACAAGGGGACAGTCCCTGTGTCACGATCGGGAATATGAAAGTATGAACCGTAAGCTGCTTGACGGGACGCCGAGGTCGGCGCCCCCTACGATCCGTTGGCGCATAATAAAGGCCTTCCCCTGCGGACAGCATGGGGAAGGTGTCTGCGAAGCAGACGGATGAGATCCCGTTGTGAATAATACAAAAAGACGGTCAAACGACCGCCTTTTTGTATGTCGGAAGATTAGTGGCAGGCGTTGTACGCCTTGATGCCGAGCGCCAGAAGATCCATCGCGCGTTCGAGCTTGTCCTGCTTCAGAACGTACGCGATGCGGATCTCGTTCTTGCCCTTGCCGGGGGTGGCATAGAAGCCTTCGCCGGGCGCGAACATGACCGTGTCGCCGTTGTCGTCGAAGTCGGTCAGAAGCCACTTCTGGAACGTGTCGGCATTGTCCACGGGCAGCGCCGCCATCATGTAGAACGCGCCCTCGGGATCCTTGACCACGACGCCGGGGATCTCCAAAAGCTTCTTAAAGCAGGTGTCGCGGCGGAGCTTGTACTCCTTGCGGACCGCCTCGAAGTATTCGGGACCTACGTCATAGAGCGCGGCGGACGCGATCTGATCGAGCGTTGCGACGGACAGACGCGCCTGACAGAATTTTAGCAGGTTCTGCTGCAGCTCCTTGTTGCGGGTGATGATCGCGCCGATGCGCGCGCCGCAGGCGGAGAAGCGCTTGGAAACGGAGTCGATGACGACCGCGTTGTCTTTAAGCTCCGGGAACTGACCGATCGTGGCAAGCTTTTCGCCGCCGTAGACGAACTCGCGGTAGACCTCGTCGCCGATGACGAACAGGTCGTGCGCCTTTGCAAAGTCCGCAATGGTCTGAAGCTCTTCGGGCGTCAGCACCACGCCGGTCGGGTTGCCGGGGTTGGTGAACATGATCGCGCGGGTGTTCTCGTTGTACGCGGCTTCCAACTTGTCGCGGAACGCGTAGCGGTAGCCGCCCTCGGGCGAGGTGGTGATCGGACGGATGCGGCCGCCTGCCGACTTCACGAACGTGTTGTAGTTCGGATAGAACGGCTCGGGGATGATGACCTCGCTGCCGGGATCGAGGATAGAAAGCATCAGCATCTGCAGCGCTTCGCTGCCGCCGGTGGTGATCAGGATGTCGCTCTCCTCATAGTGGATGCCGAGCTTTTCGTAATACTTCTGCACCGCCTTGATGAGCACGGGCATGCCGGGGGAAGCCGCATACTCGAGGACCGGGTTATTGAAGTTTCTGAGCGCCTCATAGTAGGCGGGCGGGGTCTCGATGTCGGGCTGACCGATGTTGAGATGGTAGATCTTCTTGCCCTTGTTCACGGCTTCCACCGCGTAGGGATGGAATTTACGCATCGGGGAAAGGTTGCATTCCAGCGCTTTCTGCGAGATTTTCATGAGCATGCCTCCGGGATTTTTGAATGGCGTATGCGTATTCCGCATACATCAAAATAGTATCACGCCCGCTGCGGTTTTTCAAGATGCAGCGGGCGTTTCGGGATATTATATTCTTTTTCAGTCGAGCTCTTTCAAATACGCTCTGCGGCGCTTGTGCTGGACGGCGTTGAAGCGCTTCCAGAGGTTGCGGATCTGCATGTTATCCTCGAGGTTCAGATTCGTCTCGGCGTACTCGGTGACGCCGTCGGAAAGCATGTCGCACAGCGCGGCGGCGATGACCGCCGGGATGCCGGTGTTGACATATTCCGGCGCGACTGCGATGAGCCCGAGATCGATGACCTTCGGCTTCTTGATCGCCTTCAAAAGACGCACGAGCGCGGCGGGGGTGAGACGACCGCGGGAAGGCTGCACCGCTTTTGCGATCGACGGGAAGCTCACGCCGAAGCAGACGACCTTGTCATGCTCGTTCAGAATGCACACGACGTGTTCGAGGTCGATGATCAGCCGGAAGTTGTCGATCATCATCTTCTTCATGCCGGGTGTGAACGGCACGGTGCCGTATAAGCCTTCGTACGCGACGTCCAGAAGATCAAACAGCCCCTGCTGATAGCGGTTGATGAAGTCGTTGACGTTCTTCGCTTCACCGATGCGCAGGTTGTATTTTTTGAGCACCTGCTCCGAAAGCTTTTTGAGCTTTGCGGCGGTCTCCGGCGCGGGGGCGTAGAGCCGCGATTCGACCCAATCGACCTCCTTTTGGTAGCCGCAGCCCTCGATCAGTTTTCCGTAATATTCGGCGTTGTACTGCTCTTCAAAGGTGGAGAGCTGATCGAAGCCTTCAACTAAAAGACCTTCGCGCTCGAGATCGGAAAAGCCCAGCGGACCGCAGACGGCGTTCATGCCGTGCGTCTTTGCAAACCGCTCGACCGCGTCGAACAGCGCCTTTGTGACCTCGGGATCGTCGATCGCGTCGAAGCGGTCGAAGCGCACGCGCTTTTCGTTGTTTTTTGCGTTCGACGCCCTTTGGATGATCGCCATGATGCGCCCGACGACCTTGCCGTCGCGGTACGCGAGCCAGTAGTCGGTCTCGCAGGTGTCGTTGTAGATGAAGTCCTTGGAAAAGAGCTTCTTCTCGTCGCCGTAGAGCGGGGGAACGAAGTACGGATTGTTCCGGTACAGATCAAGCGGGAACCGAAGGAACGCCCTCTGCTCCGCTTTGGTTTTGACTTCTCGGACGGTGACCATAGTGCCTCCGGCTCAGACGCGGCGCTTTGCGTGGAAGCTCACGCCGACGCCGTTCGGTCCGCAGTGGGAACCCGCGGTCGGGTTCGTCACGACGGTCTCGATGAAAAGATCGTCGCCGAAACGCGCGTGCAGCATGTCCTTCAGCTCCGCCGCAAGCTCGGGCGCGTCGGTGTGACCGATGATGAAGTGATGCGCCTTGATGTCGTCGCCGAGCTCTTCCACGGTCTTGACAAGCCGGTCCATCGCGTTCGCTCTGCCGCGCTCCTTGCCGATGCTGACCATCTGTCCGGCGTCGTCCATGCAGATGATCGGGCGGATGCCTAAAAGCGTTCCCATCGTTGCGGCGATGCCCTTGACGCGGCCGCTGCGCTTGAAGAATTTCAGATCGTCGGCAAAGAAGTACTGCGCAAAGTGATCGACCTCTTTGTCCGCCCAGTCGAGGACCTCTTCAACGGATTTGCCCGCCTTGAACATATCGCCGATCTCGCGCGCGATGTTGTAGCTGACGATCGTAATGCCCTTGGTGTCGATGTGATAGAATTTGCGCTCCGGAAACTCCTTCAACAGCTCCGCGACCGCCTCGTCCATCGCGCGGAAGGTGACCGTCATCGCGGCGGAGAAGTGGACGTAGAGGATGTCGTTGCCCTGTTCAAACTCCGGACGGAAATAGTCCTTGTAGCGCTCCGCCGAGATGCCGCCGGTCGTGGGCAGCACGCCGTTGCGGAGACCGTCATAGAACGCGTGCAGATCAATCGTTTCGGTATCCTCATAGGGATAAAACGTTTTTGCGTCGATTGCGTACGGCATGGAGATCAGGCGGTAGCCGTATTCCTTCGCAATTTCCGGGGTGAAGTCGGTATCGGTGTCGGTAAACAGTGTCAGCATGATTTTACTCTCCTACTAAGATATATTGGTGAACGGGCTGTCCGCCGTCGATGCGGATGATCTCCGTTCTGGGATACGTTTTGGTCAGCGCGGCAAGGAGCGAGTCGGCTTCCTCCGGCGCAGCGTCAAGCCCTGTAAGCAGCAGCAGCACGCCGCAGTTTTCGACATGCATCTCCTTCGAGAGCTGCACGGCGGTGTCGACCGCGTCGCCGTCGTTCACATAGATCGTGTCGCCGATGAAGCCGATGAAATCGCCCTCGTGCACATGCACGCCGTCCTTTTCGGCATTGCGGCTTGCGCGGGAAACGAAGCCGGTCGTGACCGAACGGATGATCTCGTCAAGCTCCGCAACGATCTCGTCCGGCTCGCCGGCGTTGGTGTCCATCATGGAGATCGCGGCGTAGCCTTCGCCGACCGTATGCGTGTTCAGCACGCGGATGTCGGAGGCGTGGTAAAGGTCCTTCGCCTGCTTTGCGGTCATGATCACGTTGCCGTTGTTCGGGAAGACATAGATCACATCCGCGTTCGTTTTGTCGAACGCGTCCAGAAAGTCCGCGGTGCTCGGGTTCATGCTCTGCCCGCCGTCGATCACGACGTCCGTGCCGAGCTCGGAGAAGGTTTCTTTCAGTCCGGCGCCCGCCGCGACGGCGACGATGCCGGCTTTCTTGCGCGGCTTCGGCACGGTGACGGAAACCTCGGGCAGCTCGGTCTCGTTGTGCTGGAGCGACATGTTTTCGACCTTGAGCGTCAGAAATTCGCCGTAGCGCTGGCAGCGGTTCAGAATGTCGCCCGGGCGCATCGTGTGCACATGGACCTTCAGGATCGAGCCCTCGCGGAACGCCACGACCGAATTGCCGACGCTGTTCAGATATTCGACGAACGCCGGAAGGTCGAACGTTTCCGGATCGCCCTTTGCGTTCTGCAGACGCAGCAAAAACTCGGTGCAGTAGCCGTAGGTGAGGATACTGTCCGCGCCGAACGCGTCGAGGTCGGCTTTTTTGGTTTCGGTGTGCGCTTCGGCACGATCCACCGTTTCGCCGGACAGCGTGCGGCGCATGCCCTCGAAGATGTAGATCAGTCCCGCGCCGCCGGAATCGACCACGCCCGCCTCGCGCAAAACCGGCAGAAGCTCCGGCGTGCGTTCGAGCGAACGCTGCATTTCGCCGAGCAGATCGGTAAAGTAGGATTCAAGCGTGGAATCCTTTGTGATGCGCTCGTTTGCGTAGCGTACGCCGTCGGAAAAAACGGTCAGGATCGTGCCCTCGACCGGGACCGGCACCGCGCGGTACGCCTCTTCGACGCCGCATTCCATGGCGTGAGAGATCACGGAAAGATCCGCCTCGCGGATGCCGGAAAAGCCCTTGTTGATGCCGGAAAAGATGCGGGACAGGATCACGCCCGAGTTTCCGCGCGCGCCCAAAAGCATGCCGTGCGCGCTGCGGCTCGAAACGGTTTCAAGATCCGCGTCGGCGTCGCGATCGACCGCGTCCGCGCCGGAATAGACCGTTGCAAGCATGTTGTCGCCGGTATCGCCGTCGGGGATGGGAAAGACGTTCAGATCGTTGACCGCCTTGCGGTAGCAGCCCAAATGATCCGCGCCGCTATTGATCATGCCGGCGTACAGAGCGCCGCTCAATGTCATCGTTTTCATGGCGTTCCTCCTCAGTTGCGCTGCGGGAGCGTTGCCGTAACGTCCACGATGTCGTCCAGCGTGCAGTGCAGTACGCTGCAGATCTTTAAGAGCGTATTAAGATGGACGGGCAGCCCTTTTCCGAGCTTTGCGATCACCGCCGAGCTCAGATTGGTTTTCGACTGCAGATCCTTCTTTTTCATTTTGCGGCTGGACAGAAGCTTCCAAAGCCGGTCGTAGCAAACCTGAAAGGATTCCGGTATCATGTGTTCCCCCTGTATAGACAAAGCGCATCCTTCGCTCTGCCGAAAATTACAGAGTGATTGTACCATTTACGACAATATATTGCAACATATTCTTTACTTTTGTAAAGATATTTGCCGTATCTTGTGTTCAGGCGCCGAAAGGAGCTCTCTTGACAGCGGCGCCGTATCGCGATTATAATATATGCGAACGGCGGGTGCGAGAGCGGCCGCAATACAAACAGGAGGTAAAAACGATGTTTTGCAGCAATTGCGGAAAAGTGCTTCCGGACGGCGCAAAGTTTTGCAGCGCGTGCGGACAGCCGATCGAGATCCCGTACGAGACCCCCGCGCCGGAGCCTGCGCCCGAACCGAAGGCGGACGAGCCGATTTCTGCGCCTGCGCCCGAACCGCCGAAGCCCGAACCGCCGAAGTCCGAACCGAAGGCGGACGAGCCGCTGTTTGTGCCCGCGCCGGAGCCGGTCGTTCCGGAGGAAAACCGGCCGCTGGGTCCCTGGGCGTATTTCGGCTACAGCATTCTGTTTTCGATCCCGGTCATCGGCTTCATTCTGCTGATCATCTTCTCGTTTGCGGGGAAGAACGTGAACCGCAAGAACTTTGCGCGCTCCTACTGGTGCTGGTTCATTCTGGCGCTGGCGATCATCCTGATCCTGGTCGTGATCCTTCTGACCGGCGTTCTGCGCGGCGTAACGGATTCCATCGGGCTCTGGCTCAACTCCGTCGGGCTCGACTGGCTTGCGAATCTCTTCCTTTGATTTTCCGATATTCTGCGGAAGCGGTGAACGCCGTTTCCGCTTTTTTTACATCTTCGTAACGCGGGAACGCTTTACAGTTCGACGGAAAACGTGGTATACTGACAATAATTGCAAGGATTCGGCTGCTGTATGGGAAACGGTGAAACGTTTTTGACCGCTCATTCGTCTCTTGATACAGAAGAACAGAAAGAGAGAAAGAAAAATGAAGAAAATCGCATGGCTGCTTGTCGTTCTGATGGCGCTGACGTTCGTACCCTCCGGCACGGTGTTTCATGCCGCGGGCGAAACGGGAACGGCGGAACGGCTGACTGCCGCCGTCCTTATGCCGGACGGCAGAAGCGGAGAAGCGTTTCTGCTGACCGACGGCTTTGCCGATACGCATGTGATCTTTCAGAAGGACAGCACGGTGCGCTTCACCTTTGCCGGGGAAGCCGAAACGCTCGTTACCGTCTGGTACGACGATCCGGGCAGCGTGACGCTGACCTGCTTTTCCGGAGACACGAAGCTTTCGGAAGCCCCGCTTGAAATACCGTTTCTGACGACCGTCACCGCGCTTCCCGCGGGGACGACCGCCGCGGAGCTTACGCTGACCGCTTCGCAGAAGGAGCCGGCCCGCCTTTCCGACGTATATGCGTACACCGCGGGCGAGCTTCCCGAGACCGAGTTTCGGTGGCGGCAGACGGAGCAGCCTGACGTGCTGCTCGTTGTGGGATTTCCGGGCGACGAATACCGCTTCTTCGGCGGGCTTTTGCCGAAGCTGATCAACGACGGCGTCAACGTTTCCGTGCTTTACTGCGGCGACTACAGCCGCGCGCGCCTCGAAGAGGGCTTTGCCGCGCTCTGGTCGCTGGGGCTTCGGACGTATCCGGTGCGCATCGGGATCGACAGCAAGCTTGCGGATCCGAAGATGCGGACATATCGAAGCCTTGACGGGAACGAGCTTCTGAGAGCATGGAAGAAGACAGGGCTTGAAAAGGCGCTCACGGAGCAGATCAAACGGCTGCAGCCCTCGGTCGTGATCGCGCCGACCGACGCGAAGAACGGTATTTCCGAGGCGTTCGCGGTATCGGACATTCTGCAGGGCATTATGAAATCGCTTCCGGATTCCGTCCAAAAGGTTTACCTTGCCGAATCGGGCAAAGGCGCCGTGACGGTCGCGGACGAAGCGCTTCCGTATTACGGCGGAAAAAGTGCCAACGCGATCGCGCAGGATGCGCTGGACAGCTTTTACTCCGCCGCGTTCTTTGAATACCGGATCCGTACGGAGGGGACGTACCGGCTCGTTAAATCGCATGTCGGCGCGGACAAGCAGGGGGATTCGCTGTTTGAGCATGTAACCATTTCGTTCGATCCGCCCGCTCTGCCGACGCCGGAACCGACCGAAGCGCCGACGGAGGTGCCGACCGAGGAACCGACCGAAGCGCCGACCGACACGCCTGCGCCGACCGAAAACGGTCCTGCGATCGTGATCGAGGAAGAGGAGATCGTTTCGGAAACGGCAGCGCCGACCGCGGCGCCGACCGCAGTTTTGCAAAAGCAGGGCTTTTTGTCCTGCGCAGGCAGGGAGATCACGCCGGTGCCGACGGAAGCGCCGACGCCCACGCCGGAGCCGACCCCAACGCCGACCCCGACCCCCACGCCGACGCCGGAGCCGACGCCCGAACCGACGCCGGAGCCGACCCCGGAACCGACGCCCGAGCCGACGCCCGAACCGACGCCGGAGCCACAGGCGGAGCTGTTCCCGGGGTACTTCCTGGAGGAGGGCGAAGCGGAGCAGTTCACCATGGACCGCGAAAACGGGCATTGGACCTTCCGCGATCAGAACACCGACATCGATATCCGGCGCGTCACGGCGACCGATCTTTCCGGCGCGCCCGAGCTGTACTACATCGCGCATATCCGGATGCGGAAAAATCAGATCCGTTCCGGCTTCGGCAGCGAATCGCGCAGCCCGCAGACCTCCGGCATGCTGTACGGCGTTGCGCGGCGGTACGGCGCGGTGCTTGCGATCAACGGCGACTTCATGCTGCGGGACGATCATTCGGCGGTGCTGAAGAGCACGGAGCTTCGGGACGGGCATCTGTATCTTGACAAGAACAAGGGACCCGTCATCGCCTGGAACGGACGGGAGCTGACCTTTGATATCTACGATAAGGAGACCTATACGGCAAACGAGCTGGTGGAGCGCGGGTATCAGGAGGTGCTTTCCTTCGGACCGATCCTGATGGAAAACGGCGAGGTGCGTCCGAACCTGAACCGCTATCCGTACTTTGACGCCGATTATCAGCGTTCGCGCACCGGCGTCGGGCAGGTCGAGCCGGGACACTTTGTCGTGATCGTCGTGGACAGCGAAAAGCCGGGCGTTGCGAAGGGGCTTCGCCTTGCGGAGCTTGCCGAGCTGTTCAAAAATGAGGGCTGTGTTTCGGCGTACAATCTGGACGGCGGACAGTCCGTGGACATCGTTTTCATGGGCGTGTATCTCAGAGAACGCAAGTCCAGGCGCCATCCGCCGGACAGCCTGCTGTTCGGGCATACCTATGCGCTGCCCGGAGAAAACGATCCCGCGCCGGATCGGTATGAGTTTACCACGGACGAAAACGGCAACGCCGTCATCGTTCCGAAAAAATAAAAACGCGAATAAGCACGGGAGAACGGCGTCCCGTGCTTTTTTTCGCTTGCGATACGGTACGGAAGATGGTACAATAGGACCAAAGGGAAGGGAGGCTTTTTATGCTGTACGAATACCGTTTGGAGACCCCGAAGGAGGGATTTATCGATATTACCGCGCAGGTGCGCGACGCATGCAAACAGAGCGGCGTGTTCGATGGGATGATGACCGTCTACTGTCCGCATACGACCGCGGGCGTCACGATCAACGAGAACACCGATCCGGACGTGAAAAACGATCTGCTTTTTGCGCTGAACAAGACCTATCCGGACCGCAAGGAGTTCCGCCATGCGGAGGGCAACAGCGCGGCGCACCTCAAGGCGAGCGTCATCGGCAGCAGCGTCACGATCATGATCGACAACGGCGAGCCGGTGCTGGGGACGTGGCAGGCGGTGTACTTTGCGGAGTTTGACGGTCCGCGGTCCCGCCGGTTCACCGTCAAGGTCATGGGCAGCAGAAACTGAAAGGAGTTTTTTATGAAGGCATACGAACGTTTACTGCAGTACGTCGCCGTGCACACCACGAGCGACGAGGAGAGCACAACGGTCCCGACCGCCGCGCGCGAGTTCGACCTTGCGAAGATGCTTGTGGAGGAGCTTCATTCGATCGGCGTCGCGGACGCCGCGGTCGACGAGATGTGCTATGTCTACGGCACGCTGCCGGCAACGAAGGGGTATGAGCATGCGCCGAAGCTCGGCTTCATCGCGCATATGGACACCGCGCCGGATTTTTCGGGCGAGAACGTCCGTCCGCGCATCATCGAAAACTACGACGGAACCGACGTCGCGCTCGGCACAAGCGGCAGAACGCTTGAAAACGCGCAGTTCCCGCACCTTGCCGGGCTGAAGGGCAGGACGCTGATCGTCACCGACGGCACGACGCTTTTGGGCGCGGACGACAAGGCAGGCGTCGCGGAGATCATCACGATGCTCGAAGAGATCATCCGGGAGGACATCCCGCACGGCAAGATCTCCGTCGCCTTTACGCCGGACGAGGAAGTCGGCAGCGGCGCGGACCACTTCGACGTGGAACGCTTCGGTGCGGATTTCGGCTATACCTGCGACGGCGGCGCCGAGGGCGAGCTCGAATACGAAAATTTCAACGCGGCAGGCGCTTTGTTTACGATCCGCGGCTTCAACATCCATCCGGGCGAGGCAAAGGACAAGATGATCAACGCGCTTCTGGTCGCGTGCGAGATCAACGGCATGCTGCCGAAGGGACAGACTCCGCGTGACACCGCAGGGTATCAGGGATTCTGGCACCTGACGGACCTTTCCGGCACCACGGAGGCGGCGAAACTCTCGTACATCATCCGCGATCACGACTTTGCAAGCTTTGAACGCCGCAAGGAAATGCTCGAAAAGATCGCCGCGGTCATGAACGACACATACGGCGCGGGCACGGTCGAGCTTTCGATCCGCGATCAGTACCGCAACATGAAGGAAAAGATCGAACCCTGCATGCACCTCATCGAGAACGCGAAAAAGGCGATGGAACTTGCGGGCGTCACGCCGAAGGTACAGCCGATCCGCGGCGGCACGGACGGCGCAAGGCTCTCTTTCATGGGACTGCCGTGCCCGAACCTCGGCACCGGCGGCTACGCCTTCCACGGACCCTACGAGCACATCACGGTCGAGGGCATGGACGCGTCGGTCGAGGTGCTGAAAAACCTTGTCGCGCTGTATCGCGACTTCTGATCCTGCCAAAAACGCAAAAGGAACCGTAAAAAGCGGTTCCTTTTTTAACACTTTCCGACCGGATGAAGGGTAAACGGAAAGCGGGGGGCGATGGTCGGTCTGCCCTTGACGGCAGAGGGAAAAAGCGTTATTCCCCGAACGCCGGACTGGTCACCGTGCCGAGGAAGAGCACCGTGCCGTCGCGGGATTCGATCGCATAGAGGAACGGACGCGTAAGATGGAACTCGATCTCGGGAAGCTTCTCGGGATCCAGCGCGCACATCTCGTTCATCGCGACCATCGTGTACGCCGCGGCTTCGACGCCCTTTTCATCGACGCCGATAAAGGATTCCTGCAGCACCTGCGAGATGCATGCAGGCGCGTCGCACATGCCGGAAAAGTCCGCGCGATCGTCGAACGCGATCCCGATCCCGAGCGTCTTCAGCGTGTCGTTCAGATCGAACCGGCTCTGAAATTTGAATTTCGGAAGCTTAACGCTGACGTTTGCGCGAAGCTCCTCGCCGTCCGAAAGCAGCCTGTGCAGCTTTTCCGGCGTACCCAGAAGGTCCTTGAGCGACGTGCCCTCGTCCGGCAGCACGAACGTCATCCGCCCGACGCGCAGCAGCGGGAGCGAATAGCGCAAAAACCCGTCGCCTTTGACGATTTTTACGTTGTCATCCTTGCGATTCATGTAATCGGCGGTCATTTCGCCGTCCGGCGCATAGAACGTGTCCGGTGCGGTCGCGCTTTCATAGAACACGTCGGACCACGCGTCCTTCAGATAGACCGTATTGATCAGCACGGCAAGCGTTTCGGCGTCGAAGCGCATCGCGTCCTCCGAAAGCTTGATCTTGCCGCGCGTGTTTTCGGTGATCCAGTCGGCGATGCGCTTGGCGGTCTCGGACTTTGTGAAGTCCACGGCGTTCGCTTCGGAACGGTAGATCTCGCCGAGCGCCTTCAGATAATTCTCGCGAAAGGTCAGCGTGCCGTTCCGGTCCGCCGTCCAGATCGAGTTTGCAAGCGCAAGCGTGCTGTCCTCGGCGTCGATCGAAAGCGTTTCCAGCATGGATTTGCAGACGGCACGGAGCTCTTCAACCGTGCTGCAGCCCAAAAGCTTCAGCATGGCGGTCTGCGTTTCACCCTCGGCGCCTTCCGCGGTCATCGCAAGCGCAAGATAGACGCTGATCGGAGAAAGGTTGCTGTTTCCGTCGCCGAGCAGCAGTCCCGCGGCGAGCACGTCGGCAAAGCCCGCATAGCCCGTGATCTCGGGAACGGGAACGTCCGGGACCGGCTGCGACGTCTCGATCGGTCCGTCGGAGGGCGTCTCGATGTGGGTGGGCTTCAGTGTGCATGCGCACAGCAGCAGCGCCGCAAACAGGATGCAGAGAAGTTTTTTCATAGGGGTGAATCCTTTCCTCATTTGTCAATAATACCGCGCATCGCGCCGTTCGGTTGCAAAAACGCCTCCCCGCGCAAGGAGAGGCGTATCGGTTTATGATCGTTATTCACCCATGCCCGGGTTCGTGACCGTGCCGATGAACAGCACCGTGCCGTCCTGCGATTCGATCGCGTAGAAGAACGGGCGGGTCAGGTGGAAATCGATCCTTTCGAGCTGCTGCGGCATGAATGCGGTCGTGCGCATCTGCACCATCGTGTACGCCGCGGCTTCCACGCCGTTTTCATCGACGCCGATGTAGGATTCCTGGATCACGCTGTCGATGCAGCAGGGCGTGTCGGACATGCCCGAGAAATCCGCCGCGGGCGAGAAGCTGAGGTCCAGCCCCAACGCCGCCAGCACGTTCGTAAGATCCATCTTGTCCTGGAACTTGAACTTCGGGATCTCCAGGCTCACGTCGTACTTCTTGTCGAAGCCCTGATGGAGAAGCTTGTCGATCGCATCGGGCGAGCCGAGCAGCTTTTCGAGGGAGATCCCCTCGTCCGGCAGCACGAACGTAACGTAGCCGACGCTGTTCAGGTATACGCGGTATGCCATCCAGCCGTCGCCGAAGCGTACGAAGGAATTGCGGTCGAAGCGGCTCATATAGCGGGCTTCGATATCGCCGTCCGGCGCGTGGAACGTATCGGTGTGCGTGGATTCCGGAAGGAACCTTTCGGACCAGCCGTCCTTCAGATAGATCGTATTGATCAGCACGGCGAGCGTCGACGGATCGAAGTTCATGGCGTCCGGCTGTACGCTGATCTTGCCGCGCGTATGCTTGTTGATCCAGTCGGCGATCTGCTTAGCCGCAGATTCCGTGCCGAACGCAACGACGTTCGCTTCGGACCGGTAGGTCTCGGCAAGCGTGCTGAGGTATTCCGGATGGAACGAGACCGGCTGACCGCCGATGTTGTCCGCCATCCACAGCGAATTGTGCATATCCAGCACGCTGCCTTCGGTATCGATCGACAGCGTTTTCAGCATGACGCCGCAGATGTTGCGCAGCTCATTCAGGTTTTTGCAGCCGAGAAGCTTCAGAAGCTCCGCCTGCGTGTCGCCCTCCGCGCCTTCCGCGACCATCGCGAGCGCGAGGTAGACGCTGATCGGCGACAGATTCTGGTTCCGTGTGCCGGAGAGGATCGCGGCGGAAAGCAGGTTCGAGAAGTCGCCGTAGCCGGTCACGGGTTTTCCTTCTTCCATCGGCACGTTGATCGGCTCAACGGGATCGGTCAGATCGATCGGCTCGTCAAGCGATTCGCCCGGTTGGATCGGCGGATCTTCGATCGGCTTGATATCGACCGGATCCGCAGCCGGCTCCGGATCGGCGGGCGCTTCGGTCAGCGTCTCGTCGGGCTGTCCCTCTACGGGCACTTCGACCGGATCGGTATCCGGGATCTGCGCAACGGGGTGCAGGGTGCAGGCAACTGCGGAGAACAGCAAAAGCCCCGCGAGAAGTATACTTAGCATGCGTTTCATAGGCATTGCTCCTTTCCTTGTTTGCCAATAATACCGCTTATCCCTCGGTTTGGTTGCAGACGGGACGGCACTGCGCGTCGATCTTCCGGTAAAGCGCGTCCGCGCGGGCGGCAACGTCGTCATAGATCGCCTTTGCGCGGGCGTACAGATCCTTTACGAACGCTTCATCGGAAAGCCCCTGCAGGTTGATGCAGACGTTCAGCCACGCGCCGCGCGCCGCGGTCACGATCGAGGCGGCGCCGACGCCGAAATCGCTTGCACAGTTCGGATTGATGCGTCCCGCGAGCTTTTCGAGGACCGTGACGGTCTTTTCGCACAGCGTCAGCGTATGGAACGGCATGTTTGCCGCTTCCTTGGTCGTCTCTTCGATGGCGGCGCGGCGGGCAGCCTTCTGCTCGTCGGTGTCCTTCGGGAGATGCATCGCGTCATAGAGCTTGTTGAACGCGAGCGTGTCCTCGTCGATCGCCTTCAAAAACTGTGCGATCAGCGGTTCGCCGACGGTCCTTGCGGATTCGGCATTCGCCCAATGGTCGGCGTACTTTTTCTTTCCGACGGTAAGGTTTGCGGTCATGACGGCGAGCGCTGCGCCGCATGCGCCGATCAGCGCGGCAACGGAGCCGCCGCCGGGGGCGGGGGCGTCGCTTGCCAAAACGTCCGCAAACGAAGTCACGGTGAGGTCGGTTAAACGTTCCATAGGTTCTCCTTTCCTATCATGCGCACGCCGCGCTTGAAGACCGCGACTGCGCGATTGGTTCCGTAGCGATAGATGAGCCGGTCGAGATTTTCGGTGTCCCAAATGACGAGATCCGCCTGCTTGCCCGCTTCGAGCGTGCCGAGCTTTTCCGCCATGCCGATCGCCGCCGCGCCGTTGATGGTCGCCGCGGTCAGCATTTCCGAAGGCGTGATCTGCCCGTACAGACAGCCCGCTGTCATCGCGAACGGCAGCGAAAGGTTGGGGCTCGATCCGGGGTTCATGTCGGTCGCCACAGCAACCGGCACGCCCGCGTCGATCATGCCGCGGAAATTGCCGTATGGCTTCTTGAGGTAGAACGACGTTGCGGGGAGCATGACCGCGATCACGCCGCCGTCGCGAAGCGCTTTGATGCCGTCCTCGCCGGTTTCGGAGAGGTGATCGCAGCTGATCGCGCCGACGCGCGCCGCAACCTGCGTACCGCCGATCTCCCTGATCTCGTCGGCGTGCAGCTTCGGGATCATCCCGCAGCGTTTGCCGGCAAGAAGGATGCGTTCGGACTGCTCGGCGGTAAACACGCCGTCGTCGCAGAACGCGTCGCAGAAATCCGCAAGCCCGTCCTCGGCGATCGCGGGGATCGCTTCCTCGCAGAGCCAGTTCACATACGCTTCGTGATCCATTCCCTCCGGAAACGCGTGCGCGCCCAAAAACGTCGCCGCGACGTCGTGATACTCTTCCTTGAGCCGCCGCACAACGCGAAGCTGCTTCTTCTCGGTCTCAAGATCGAGCCCGTAGCCGCTCTTGATCTCGACCGCCGTCGTGCCGTTCACGAGCATCTCAAAGAACAGTCCGCGCGTCTTTTCAAAGAGCGCATCCTCCGAAGCCCTGCGCGTTTCGCGCACGGTGGACAGGATCCCGCCGCCCGCGGCGAGGATCTCGAGATAGCTTTTGCCCGCAAGCTTCATCGCAAGCTCATACTCGCGCCAGCCGCCGAACACGAGATGCGTGTGGCAGTCGACCAGCCCGGCGGTGACGAGCTTGCCCCTGCAGTCGACCGAGTCGTCTGCATACGGCGCCTTGCCCGTTCCGGTCGCGGCGATCACGCCGTCCTCTTCCAAAAGCCAGGCGTTATGCAGCATCAGAAGCTCGCCCTGCGCTTTGCCCGCGACGGCGGTCGATCCGGTCGCCGTCGCAAGCTCACCGATGTTTTGAAAGACCCGTTTCACAGCAGATGGCACTCCAATACCTGCTTAAAGGGCTCGAATTTTTCGATCTGCAGATAGTAATCCGCCGCGTCGACGAACGCCATCATCGGCGCAAGACCGATGATCTCGGTGCCGACGACGTGCACGCCGTAGCGCGCCGCCTCGAAGCGGACGAACTCCAGAACGCGGTAGAGCGGGGTCTGCTTATAGTCGCACATGTTGATCGAGACCTGCGCGATGTTGCGTTCCTCAAGCATCACGCCGAGCGCCTTGACCGCACGGAAGCCGCCGTCCTTTTCACGGATGATCTTTGCGATCTTCTTTGCGATCGACACGTCGGAGGTGTCGAGGTTGATGTTGAACGCGATCAAAGGCTGACGCGCGCCGACGGCGACGACGCCCGCGGAGGGGTGGATGCGGTTGCCGCCGAAATCGGGATGCCACTGCTCTTCGAGCACTTTTGCCGCCATACCCTCGAACTGACCCTTGCGGATCGCGGCGAGGTTCTTGCGGTGCGGCGCGCTTGCGCTTTCCTCATAGAGGAAGACGGGGAGCTCCAGCTCGTCCGCGATGCGCTTGCCGAGCACCTTGGAGCGCTCCACGCATTCCTGCATGTCCATGTCGCGGATCGGCACGAACGGGATGACGTCGACCGCGCCCATGCGCGGATGCTCGCCCTCGTGTACACGGAGGTCGATCTTCTCGACCGCGTGCTTTGCAAAGCGGAACGCCGCTTCCATCACCTGATCGGGATCGCCGAGGAAGGTGAAGACCGAGCGGTTGTGGCTCGCGTCGGAGGAGTAGTCGATGAGCGTGACGCCCGGAACGGCGCGGACGATGTCCGCAAACTCTTCGACGACGTCAAGACGGCGTCCTTCGCTGATATTCGGAATACATTCCATCAATTTTGCCATAGTTTTGTTCTCCTTTAATCTTTCAAAGCATTCAGTACGGTTTCATGCACCAGCGCGTCGTCCGCAAGGTGCGGGATCGTGATGCAGTCGGTGCCTTCGTTGTCGCGGTTGTATGCAAGACAGGTCTCGATCGCGTTCTCGTTGCGTGCCCACGCGCGCCGCGCGACGCCGCCCATCGTGTCCCACGGCATTGCCGAGGAAAGGATGCGGTCCACGCGCTCGCTGCCGTCGAGCACCATGCCGAAGCCGCCGTTGATCGACTTGCCGACGCCCACGCCGCCGCCGTTGTGCAGCGCGATCAGGCTCATGCCGCGCGCGGCGTTTCCCG
>JAEESS010000103.1 GCA_016286445.1 Bacillota bacterium | reverse complement strand
TCCGTTACCCGTGCAGAAGCACGTTTTTGAAATAGGTGCGCAGGCCCTCGACCGTTTCCGCCATACCTGCGGGCGTCTTTGCGCTGCCCTGCGCAAGCGTGCCGCGTCCGCCGCCGTTGCCGTTCAGCGCCGTATTCACAGCGCCGATCAGCAAGCCCATGTCCGTCTTGATCCCGTTCGAGGCGAGCAGGTACGACACGCGTTCGCCCGTATCCGAAAACAGCACGGAGAGCGCCTTATCCGTCATCGTCGCGCCCGCAAGCGTGCGGAGCCGCTTTGCGTCGACGCCGTTCAGGATCTTCACGATCAGCTTAGTACCCTTCACGTCCTCCGCTTCGGCTTTGAGCGCCTTCGCAAGGTATTCGTCCAGCGCGGCGTACGCCTGCCGGAGCTCGCGCTTTGCATTGGACAGGTCTTCCGACTGCTTCTGTACTGCGGCTTCCGCCTGATCGCGCGCGGTCGAGAACCGGAGCGCAATCGCGCTCACCGTGTCCTGCATCTGCTGCGCGTGCTGTAAAGCCCGCATGCCGCACAGGAACGTACAGCGCATGCCGCCCTTATAGGGGATCGCCTCAACGATCTTCAACTGTCCAATCTCCCCGGTGCGGCGGACGTGCGGCGCGCAGCAGGTGCACGCGTCGCTGCCCTCGATTGTGACGATGCGGATCGGCGCCGTTAAGCCCTCCGCATGCTTGCGGAGCGGAATGTCCTTGAGATCTTCCTCGGTCTCGTAGATCTTTGCCGTGACCGCGGCGTTTTCGGCGGCAAGGCGGTTTGCGAGGTTCTCGATCGCCGTGATCCCCTCGTGCGAGACCGGCTTGTCGAGATCGAGCGTCGCGTAGCTGAGCGCGCAGTGGAAGCCGACGTTCTGTGCGCCATAGAGGTGCCACGCGCAGTAGGAGAGCAGATGTTCGCCGGTGTGCTGCTGCATGATGTCGAAGCGCCGGGAAAAGTCCAGCTCGCAATGCACCGCCGCGCCCAAAGGGATCGCCCGGTCCGCAAGGTGCAGAAGCCGCTCGCCCTGCTCATTTACGTCGGAAACGACGGCATCGCCGATTTTGCCGACGTCGCAGGGCTGTCCGCCCTTGTTCGGGAAGAACGCGCTGCGGTCGAGCTCGATGAGATATGCGTCGCCTTTCGGTTCGCAGGCGGTCACGACCGCGTCGAACGCGGACGTCATGCTGTCAAGAAGATAAAGCCGTTCGGTCATGCTGTCAGGATCCCTCCGAAGAATGTCAGATACAGAAATACGGTCAAAAGCGAGAGCACGGTCGTGACCGCGATCAGCTCGCCGGAAAGCTTCACGTCGCCGCCGAGCTCGCTTGCCATCGGCAGGCAGGACATCGCGGTCGGCGCAGAGAACACAATGAAGATCGAGGCAAGCTCAGCCCCTCTGAGCCCGCCGACGAAATACGCGATCGTGCAGACCGCGACGGGGAAGAGGATGAGCTTCACCGCGCTGATGACGGTGACGAGCTTCCAGTCCTCCTTCAAAGATTTGAACGACAGCACGCCGCCGAGGACCAGAAAGCCCAGAGGCGTGCACATGCTCTTGAAATACTCGATCGGCTTCAGAATGACGTACGGAAGCTGCAGCCCCGTAAAGCGCACGATCAGCGCCAGCACGCCGCCGATGAGGATCGGGTTTTTGATCGTGTTCAGAAGCACCTTGCCGATCTTGACCTTGCCGCCGCGGTTCAGCTCGTAGCAGAGCACGCCGGTCACGCCGAACAGCGTCGCGGAGATGACGAGCGTGAACGCCATCGTGCCGGTGTTGCCTTCGCCCAAAAGCGCCGTCGCGACCGCAAGCCCGAAGATACCGTCGTTACTGCGGTATGCCGCCTGCGCAAGCGTGCCGCGCTTTGCGGGGTCCTTTGTCAGAACACGGGCGAGCAGCAGGGAAAGCGCAAAGGTGACGAGCACGCTGCCCGCGACCCACAACGCGTAGCTCAAACGCGCGGTCGTTGTGTCGGTGACGACGGCGTGAAACACAAGCGTCGGGATACCGATATAGAATACGATGCGGTTGATGATGCGGAACGCGTCCTCGGAGACGAGACCGACCCTGCGGATGAGCATGCCGGTCGCCATCATGATGACGAGCGGCATGACGATGTTGAATGATGTCCAAAACTGTTCCATACCCGATATTGTACCGTATCCGCGCGTATTTTGCAACCACCCATGACGCCTTCCCGCGCGAATGCTGCGCGTCCGTCGATACAGCGGAACGGGAAGATAATATCTTCCCCTACGGATGCAAATATCCCTGCAGGGACAGCGCAGCGGACGACCGGTGATCCTTCCTGCGACTGCATACCCCCCCTGCGCGCCGGGGACCCTTCCGACGCCGGCGTCCCTTCGGACCGCTTTGTATAAAGATGCGCGTTTTTAGAAATTTTACTTTCCTTTTACATAAGGATGCGCTATACTGTAATCAAACGATCCGTCGATGCGGATTCTTTCGCATGCGGAAAAGTTGATTAAGGAACAAGGGGGTAATTTCACAGCATGAAAACCAGAAGACTCACCAAAAAAGAGATGATTATCTTCGCGATCGGTCAGCTCGGTTGGTCCATCCTGAGCGGCATCATCGGCGCTTGGTTTGTAACCTTCTATCTTCCGACGTCGGGCGACTTAAACGAAGGCGCAATCCAGTTCATTCCGTCCGGTCTCGTCATTGCGGGCATCCTGACCGTGCTCGGTCTCATTACTGCGCTTTCCCGTGTGTTCGACGCAGTTACCGACCCGCTCATTGCATCGCTTTCTGACCGCAGCAAGAACCCGAAGGGCAGACGTATTCCGTTCATGCGCATCGCGGCGATCCCGCTGTCTGCCGTAACGGTTCTGCTGTTCTGCGCGCCGGTTCCGGATCTTTCCAAGAGCGGCATCAACATTGCATGGATCTCCGTCTTCGTCGTGCTGTTCTACCTATTCATGACGATGTACTGCACGCCGTATAACGCGCTGATCTCCGAGTTCGGCAAAACGCAGGAAGACCGTATGTTCATTTCCACGGCGATCTCCCTGACGTTCTTTGCGGGCACGATGCTTGCGTACACGCCGTTCGTGTTTGCGGGCATGCTGAAAGGCGCGGTCGGCTTCAACTGGAGCTACCGCATCTGCTTCATCGTCCTGGCGGTCATCGCATGCGTCTGCATGCTGATCCCGACCTTCAAACTGAAGGAAAAGGATTTCGTCGACACCAAGCCGTCCGAAGTGAATATGTTCAAATCCCTTGCGGCGACCTTCAAGAATAAGAGCTTCCGCGTATTCGCGCTGTCCGACATCATGTACTGGGTCGGTCTCACGCTGTTCCAGACGGGTCTTCCGTTCTTCGTAAAGGTCTCCATGAAGCTCGATGAGAGCAACACGATGCTCTTCATGGGCGGCATGACCGTTCTTTCCGCGTGCTTCTATCCGTTCGTCTCCGCGCTCGTGCGCAAGTTCGGCAAGAAGAAGCTCGTCATCACCGGCTTCCTCGGTCTGGCGCTTGCATATACCGTCACCGCACTGATCGGCGTACTGCCGTTTTTGACCGGCATGCTTCCCGGCATCATCATCTGTGTGATCGCAGCGTTCCCGATGGCGCTTCTGGGCATCATTCCGCAGGCGATCGTTGCTGACGTTGCGGAAGCGGACGGCATCGAGACCGGCGAAAACCGCGAAGGCATGTTCTTTGCAGCGCGTACCTTCGCTATGAAGTGGGGCCAGGCGCTCGCAATGCTCGTGTTCACCTCTCTGGCGATCCTCGGCACGACGCAGGACCTCAAGAGCAACGACCTGAC
>JAEESS010000049.1 GCA_016286445.1 Bacillota bacterium | reverse complement strand
AGACGCGTGAGATCGTCGAGAAGTTCAACCGCATCTACGGCGAAACGCTCGTGTTCCCGAAGGCGCTGATCCCCGAAAACGAGACGCAGCGGCGGCTTCCCGGCGTCGACGGCAAGGCGAAGATGTCGAAATCCTTGGGCAACTGCATCTATCTGTCCGACGACGCAAAGACCGTCAAAAAACAGGTCAACGGCAAGATGTTCACCGACCCGCAGCACCTTCGCATTGAGGATCCGGGTCATCTTGAGGGCAACGTCGTGTTCACCTACCTCGACGCGCTTGCGACCGACGCGCACTTTGCAGAATTTCTGCCGGATTACGCAAACCTCGACGAGATGAAAGCGCACTATACGCGCGGGGGCTTAGGCGACGGCACCTGCAAGAAGTTCCTCATCAACGTGCTCGAGGCGGAGCTTGCCCCGATCCGTGCGGAACGTGCCAAGTGGGAAGCGGACATCGACGCGGTGTACGATGTGCTGCTCGAGGGAACAAAGAAAGCGGTTGAGATCACGAACGCGACGCTCGCCCGTGTGCGCGCAGCGATGCGGATCAACTACTTTGACGACCGCGCGATCGTCAAGGAATGGGAAGCGCTCCTGAGAGCCGCAAAACGGTAATGAAAACGGTTTTATTGATAGGCGCAGGCGGGGGAATGGGCTCCGCCTGCGCCCGTATGCTTTTATCGGACGGCGTGCGCGTGCTCGGCCTCGACCGGCCCGGCGCTTCGATGCCGGAGGGCGTGGTCCCGCTCGTTGCAGACCTATGTGATCCGAAAGCCGTCACCGCAGCGTTCGAAACGGCAAAAACGGAATCACTCGACGCGATCGTCTATATGGCGGGGATCTATGAAGCGGACTCGCTCGTCGAGATCGACGAAGCGCGGATGAAACGCATCTTCGAGATCAACGTGTTCGGCGCATACCGTACGGTCAAAACCTTTCTGCCGCTGCTTCATTCCGGCGCCCGCGTCGTGCTCGTCACAAGCGAGCTTGCGGACCTCGATCCGCTGCCGTTTACGGGACTGTACGGGATCACCAAGGGGACGCTCGACAAATACGCGTTTTCGCTTGCGATGGAGCTGCAGCTTCTCGGCATTTCCGTTTCCGTCATCCGTCCCGGCGCAGTTCAGACGCCGCTTTTAGGCGGTTCGGTCAAAAGCATCAAGACGTTCACCTCGCGTACAAAACGGTACCCTGGTATTGCCGCGAAGTTCTTGAAAGTAACCAATACGGTCGAAGCAAAGGCGGTCCCGCCCGAACAGGTCGCAAATAAGGTCAAAAAAGTCCTGACTGCCAAGCATCCGCGTTTTGCGTACAGCCTGAACCGCAACCCGCTTCTGCGTCTGTACGGGATCCTCCCCAAAAGACTGAAACTCTTTGCGATCCGTGCAGTCCTCAAACAGCGATAAACGACTGTTCATACAAATTCCGCATTTCGTTCATTGCAATAACGCAACAATTTTGCATCTCCCTGCTATGCTGAAAGCATGATAAGGGAGGTGCATTGTTTTGAAAAAGGCCATACTGATTCTGCTGTCGCTGGTTCTTCTTGCCGCCTGTCAGCCGACGCCGGAGGAGGATACCGTGATCAACAAGACCGAGGGAAGACTCGAACAAACGATCGAGGGCAGCGGACCTGTTCCGGCGTATACGGAGGAAACGGCAGGCTCGCTTCGTGCATCGGTCGGTGCGCCGGAGCATGAAGCCGATAGCTTTTCCGGCAAGGTGTTCGGCGGCACGATGGACGTCACGGTGGACGCCGACGTGTTCGTCCCGAGTGTTTCGACGGTCCCAGTGTATCGGGTCGCGCTCGGCGGGTATTCGGCGGAGGAAAAGGAAAAGATGGTAAAGTCGCTGATCGGCGACGGGCCGTATTACCATTGCAACCGGAATGAACGGACGTATCTTGAAAACGAGCTGAACTATCTGCAGGCGTGGCTGAACGCACTTGATGAACAGCCGTACGGACCGAATGCGGACTATGCAGAGTATCGTGAGATCCTTGCGGATGACATAATGCACCGGCAGGAGAGCTATCAGACTGCCGAAGCAGAGGCGAAGACCTTTCCGTGCACCTGCCAATGGTCGGACAGCGACGGACACGTTTCAGATCGGGATGCTTCCTTTGACTGGTATGCGTCGAGCAGCAGATGGTGCAGTCTGAGTTATTATCATATCAACGATCCGTATTACATCGTGTCCGCCTATCACGCTTTACCGCGAAACGAAGAGGAGCAACAGGCGGTCGACGCCGCATCGGCTTTTCTTTCGATCCTCAACGATACGGATGTGCGCATGTGCGGGATCGCGGCGCACGATGAGGATTACCGGCAGTCGAACGGTGTGGAAACGGGATTCAACAACGGCGTATATCTTCTGGCGTTCCGACCGTATTATAACGGGATCCCGGTCTATGATTTTCGCACATTCCACGGCAGCGACAACGGACTTGCGGAAGCCGAGGTACACTATGACTACGATGCGCCGCAGGAGTCGATCTCTGTCGTCGTTGCAAACAACGAGGTACGTCGTGCAGACTGGCAGTGCCCGCTGCATATTTTAGGCGTCGACAACGAGAATGTGACGCTGCTGCCGTTTGACCGCATCATGGAGATCTGCCGGAAACAGCTTTTTATGAACATCTATATCGGGCATGATTGGGACGGAAACGATTCGCGTACCGATCTTCGTATTACACAAATCATTCTCTCTTATTTGCGTGTGAGAAAACCGAACGACGATACCTACTGGCTGCTGCCGGTCTGGGATTTTCGCGGCTATATTCAACGGGAGTACAACGGCGATTCGATTCCGGACTGGTTTGATCATTATACGCTACTGACGGTCAATGCCGTCGACGGCAGCATCATTGATCGCGATCTGGGATACTGATCGACGCTTTGCATACAAAAACGGGAGAGGGCATTTGCCTTCTCCCGCTTGTGCTTTTGGGAATTATTCCAGAACGATCGCGCCTTCGTCGGTGATGACGAGCGCGCTCTCATAGAATGCCTTTGCCGCGCGGACCATGTAGTCCGTGTCCTTGACGCCGCCGGTCTCGACCGCGGAGTGCATCGCAAACTGCGCAAGACCGATGTCGACCGTCTTTAAGGAAACGCGCGTGTTGCTGATGCTGCCTAAGGTACCGCCGCCCGCGACGTCGCTGCGGTTTGCAAAGTGCTGGACCGGTACGTCCGCGCGACGGCAGATCTCGGCAAACAGTGCTTCGGAAAGCGCATCGGTCGCATAGCGCTGGTTTGCGTTGTGCTTGATGACCACGCCGCCGTTCAGATGCGGGGCGTTCTTCGGGTCGGAAAGCTCCGGATGGTTCGGATGCAGCGCGTGTCCGTTGTCGCAGGAGAGCATGAAGGAGGCGGGGAGCATCTCGGACAGCGTGCGTCCGTAATGCGCCGCGATCCGCGTTGCGACGTCAAAGAGGAACGTGCTTGCGGCGCCCTGCTTCGTCTCGCTGCCGACCTCCTCGTTGTCAAACAGCGCGTAGACCGGGATCGCCTTCGGAACCTTTGCTTCGAGCAGCGCGGCAAGCGTCGTATAGGCGCACTGCAGGTCGTCGATGCGCGGCGCGCAGAAAAACGCATCGTCCGCGCCGAAGATCGAGCCGCGGGTGCGGTTGATGACAAAGAGATCCATGGACACGATCGCGTCCGGCTCAACGCCGAGCCGTTCCGCAACAAGCTGTTTTACGGCGCCCTTTTCGGTCGAGTTGGAAAGAAGCGGCAGGGTATCGACCGCCTTGTTGTACTTATAGCCGTTGTTGATTTCGCGGTTGAAGTGGATGCACACGTTCGGGATCAGGCACAGATCGCGGTCGAACGTGACGACGCGCGTCTCAAACGCCGCGCCGTTTTTCACGATCGCGCGACCGGCAAGGGACAGGGGACGGTCGAACCAGCTCGAGCAGATCATGCCGCCGTAGCCCTCGGTGTTCAGCTTGGTATAGTGATCGCACGCGGCGACTTCGCAATCGGTCTTGAGCTTAAAGCTCGGGGAATCGCTGTGGCTTGCGGCGATCATAAAGCCCTGCTGCGGGCTTTCGGGAACGACGAACGCGATCAGCGACGAGCAGTTGCGCGTCACATAGTACTTTCCGCCGGGCGTGAGGTTCCATTCGTTCTGGAACGATAAACGGACATAGCCGTTTTCCTCAAGCATCGACTGCGCCGTTTCAACGGCGGCAAAGCTGACGGGGGAGCGCTCGATAAAGTCGAGCAGCGCGTTGGTGCGGTCAAGATCGGACTGATTCATATTTACCTCCTGAAAGATGTTGATTGAGACGGCTGAACCTTCTGCGCTTTGCGGCGCGGACGCACCATGGCAAGCTGCAGAAGGACGCCGGATACGATACAAAGAAGCGGAACGACGAGATCGAGCGCGACAAACAGATTTTCGCGCGCGGGATCGTTCTCATCGGAAAGGGCGCGTCCGACGGTATAGATCGAGAAATCGCTCTTGTCCATCGCCTGTTTCAGGTACAGATCCTTTTGATCGGGCGAGGAAGGATCCGCCGCCTTTGCGCGGATCGTGCAGACGAGGAAGAAGATCAGAAACAGCACCGAGAGGATGAGCCCGATATGCGCAAGGACTGCAGCCGTTTTGCGGATCGTTTTGTTCATACAAGCCTCCTTACGGGTCCACCACGGCGAGGATATCGCTGTGCGTGCGGTCGTTGTGACCGAAGACCGTTTGGTTCCATACCATGCTCGAAGAGCCTCCGCCGTCCAGATTGTACGCCATGGCAAAGCCGAGGTCCTCGCAAAGCGCGGACAGCTCAACAAGCGTCATGCCGGGCGACTTGCCGTTCCCGAGATTTTTGCCGCGGTAATCGACCATGGTGCGCGTGCCGAGCACGACGACAAGCGCATAATGACCGGGTTCATAGTACCCTAAAACGGTGCGGGGATTGATCTTTCCGAGGTTGGAATTGAATTTCGTTTTTGCGGTCCCGTCGTCGTTCAGAAGCTTCGGACCGAAATAGAATGCCTGTCGCGGATAACGGCTCACGATCTCGTCATAATCGATCGTATCGAGCACACAGTCATAGACGCGCATGGAACCGTCGCTGAACAGCACGCACAGATCGCGCGTGAACTTCGTCTGTTTCGAGCCGTCCTCCGGGAAGAGCTGCGCGCCGTTTCGGATCACAAGTCCGTCTTCGATCTTGCCGGAATTGAAGTTATCGCCGTTTGCGGCAACGATCGCGTGGATCCCTTCGGCATACTGCTGCGTGATCATGTTGCGGTGATAGGAGAGACTGTAATTCGTTTTGAAGCAGTTCGCGTCGCGCACATAGACGTCCGCAACCTGGTATTGAAGCTTGCCTTTTTGATAATGATAGATATCGACCGCAGCGCTTTTGCCGCTGTAGGAATAGATCAGCGCCTTTTCGGTGCCGTCCGGCAGCGTTTCGATCGATTCGGTCCTGTCATATGACTGCTCGACCGGCGTGTCGGAGAACTTTGTCGGGAATTTCTCGGACAGCGGGATCGCGGGCGTCGGCACAGCGGTCGGCGCCGGGGTCTCAACGGGCGTGTCATCCGTGGCTTCCGGCGCGCCGTCCGTCGGCTCTGCCGCGTCGGACGAGGGTTCCGGCGTGGAAACGGGCGTTTCGATCGGCGTCGGAAGGGAGAATGCTTCGATGTTGTTGAGTTCTGAAAGCGATGTCGTGCAGGTTTTCAGATACAGTGTCAGCGAAAGTGCGGCAAACAGGATCAGATCGCAAAGAACGATCAGCCACATGCGGGCTTTGTTGAAATGCCGCTTTTTGAACGCGCCTATGATCCGGAGAAAATCGAACAGCAAAACGGACAGCACGAACAGGATCGGGATCGCGATCGGCAGCCACGGCATGTTCGCAAAAATAAAGGAATGCGGATTATAGTATTCCAGCAGGTGGAAAAGGATATAGACGCCCGAAAACACGATCCCGAGGTTCAGCAAAACAACGGCGATCAGGCGGATCACCGCGACGGCTGTTTTTGAAAGGACGGGACGCTGTTCGGACATGGCTTTACGCTTGCTCGGTATGCTTGCGGAAAACGATCGTGCGCTGCAGCAGGAAGGAGATCGGATAGCAGATCAGCTGCGACAGTATGTTCGCAAGCCATGCAGGTACGCCGAAACGCGTGAACAGCTCGATCAGAAGCCAGTTCAGGAGCAAGACGGAAACGGCGACCAGCGCGTATTTCAGAATGTTCCGGTCCTTCTTCGAGCCGTCAAACACGAAGCGGCGGTTCAGCAGATAGTTGCAGAGACCGGAGATCGTGCGCGCCAGAACGAGCGAGACCATGCGCAGCACGGAGCCGCCGCCGACAAAGACGATCGGATTCAGCGCAAGCAGCGTCTCCGCCCATTTTTGCGAGACTTCCCGCTGGAAGGAGAACATTTCCTTTGCAATGGCGAATCCGCCGAACGCGGCGATCGTGCCGTAAAAGATCAGACAAAAGCTTAAGAAGTCGATCAAAAAGCTCACGAACGAGGTCGACATGAACTTCAGAAACGTCGGACCGAGGAACTTGAAGATGACCTTATAGATCTTTGCGGAATCGCGCAGCGTATCGAAATGGGAGGAGCTGTTGTCGTCGATGTAGACGGTGTCGATCGGGACTTCCAGCACGCTGGTGCTCTTTGTGCAGCAATGCAGCAGCTGATGGATCTCGTACTCGTAGCGATCGCCCTTCAGCGCGAGCATTTCGGGAATGCGGTTTGCGGCAAAGGCTCTGAGACCCGTTTGGGTGTCGTAAACGCGCCTGCCGGTCGTGAGACGGAACACGCCGCGCGTGATACTGTTCCCGATCCGGCTGCGGAGCGGCACCTTGCCCTTGAATCGGCGTGAGCCGGTGATCAGGACGTTCGGATGCGCTTCATATGCGGCACAGACGTTCATGCAGTCGTGCAGCAGATGCTGACCGTCCGCGTCGACGGTCAGAATGCCCTCCGTATCGGGGAAGGCATCGGCAATATATGCGAATGCGGTTTTCAGCGCGGCGCCTTTGCCGCGGTTCTGCTCATGCGTCAGCAGGGTCACGCGCGAAAACTCCTTCACCGCGTCGAAAACCGGGCGGCAAGCATCGCTGCTGCCGTCGTTCACCACGACGATCGGGAAATCGGTTTGTTCGGTAAACTCTTTGAGTACGCCCAGAAGCTTTTCATCCGGTTCGTACGCAGGTATTACAATAATCATGTATATACCTCCATATTAATTCAATCTACAGTATAACACAAATCCGGTGAAAGGGAAGCTTTTTTTTCGGATTTTGCATCCGAAGCCGTAGAAACGCGGTATTATTTACAGAACGGTTCAGAAATGCGTTGTTTTTGTAAAATGTTCGTAACGAATCTTCATTAGCGTAGCATTTTTCAAAAAAGCAGAGTATGATTAAGAAAAAAGTTCCGAAAGGATTATCAGATATGACGACAAAGAAAAAGATCATTCTGTTTGCGTCGATCGCCGGATGCGCGGTGCTCATCGGCGTCATTGCTGCGTTGATCTTCAGTTCTATGGGAACGGGAAAAACCTTCCGCGGCGGAGCATCCTGTGCGGGAAAGCCGAGCGCGGACGCCGAGCTGACGGAACCCGACGATTCGGATATTCTGATCGTGGCGACAGACGAAGCGGGTTCGGAAGAATACGGCAGTACGCAGACGAATACGACGCCGCATCCCGACGCCACGCCGACGCCCGTACCGACGCCGACGACGGATCCGTATGAAGAGCTCCTCATGGGAGCGGACAAGACGATGATGAAGGACATCGTCAATATCCTTTTGGTCGGCATCGACTATTCCACCGAACGTGAAACATGGACGTTCAAGGATTTTCATTCCGACGTGATGATCGTTCTTGCGATCAATTTTGAAGAAAACCGCGCAGACCTCATTTCGCTCCCGCGCGATACCTATGCGAAGATCCCGGGCGTAAAGGGCATCTATAAGCTCAACGCGGCGCTGAACTGCGGCGGGAATCTCTATACGGACGACGGCAAGTTTAACCCGAAGGGACTTGAAAAGGTCTGTGAGGCGGCGGAATGGATGCTCGGCGGGATCCCGGTCGAATACTACTATGCCGTCACCATGAAGTCGCTGAAGGAGCTTGTCGACCTGTGCGGCGGACTTGAGTACGACATGGACATCAAGTTCCATATCCAGGGCAGATCCTATGAAAAAGGGCTTCAGCATATCAACGGTCAGGCATTTTTGGATTACTGCCGCGTGCGAAAGTCGGAAAACGGTCTGACGGCGGCGGAAACGAACGATTCCAGGCGCGTCGACCGACAGAAGCGGATGCTGATCGCCATGTTCAAACAGATGAAAGCGGACCGGCTGATCACGAAGATCCCCGAAATCGTCAGCACCTTCAACGGCGAGCTGTTTACCAACTGCACGCTTGCGCAGACCACATCGCTTGCCGCGTTTGCCTATAACCTCGATCCGAACAATATCGCCATGTATTCCATGAGCGGGACGATGACGTCGCTGTTCCAGTGGAATTTCTGTTTCACGGATCAGGCGAATCGAGTCGATATCATCAATAAGGTCTACCATCAGAAGGTCAGCCAGTATCCGCAGTATACGCTCAAATACGGGCGTTATCGCTGGTGCGACATGCTGTACGATCACTATAAAGAGCTGCTTGACCCGCTGACCAAATATGTGCAGAAGCTGATCGATGAGGACGACAAACTGCCGGAGTTCACCGACGCACCGGCAACCAAAACGCCGGCGCCCTCCGATCCGACGCCTGCGCCGACCAAAAAACCGACTGTGCCGCCGAGCGATCCGCCGACAGCACCGCCGACGACACCGTCGACAAAGCCGCCGACAGAGCCTCCGACAGAGCCTCCGACCGATCCGCCGACAGAGCCTCCGACCGATCCGCCGACAGCGCCGCCGACCGATCCGCCGACCGACCCGCCGATCGAGCCCATCACACCGCCGACGGGAGATCCGTCCGGAGACTCGAACGAGGGCGGTCCGGGTACGGACGCTTCAACCGCAACCCGCGGCTTCGTGCTTACCGTAAAGGCAGGGACGGGGGAAACGCGCAAGATTTCTTTGGAGGACCGCGCGCTGTTTGAGCAGTACAAGACCTGCGTCCAGGAGCTTGAGAAGCTGCATACCGAAGCGGACAAGGAAGCAAAGAAAGCCCGCAACGGGAAGAGCAATTCGCTCGGAAACGTCGGTCAGGAATATCTTGTGAAGCTTGCGGAGGTGCAGGATCTGGCGATCAAGGTCGCAAAGACATTCTCCTACACCAAGGTCAAGAACTTCACCACGCCCTTCGCACCGACTGCCTGCTACGGCGGCAATTCCCCATGGGCGATCAATTACTTCTATAAAAAGAGCTTTAACGAAGTCATCGTCGATTTCAATTAAAATTCCATATTGACAAACATCAAAACAGATGCTAAAATGATTTCGATGAATATCGAAATGAAAGGAGCCTCTGTTTTGATGGTTTTGGATAAGTACTACAGTATATTGAACGCAGAAGCGGAGCGCGAAACGGCGCTTGCTTCGGAAGCGGCAAAGAAGGACGACAAGCGTCGGCAGTCGATTCATCTGATGAAGGCGAGCATGCTCGGCGACATGCTGAAGGTTCTCGGACGCGTCGAGCACGAGGGAAAGCGCCCGAACGCGCTCGAAACGCTGATCGAATCCTTCTCGCAGGAGGCGGAACGGCAGCGGAAGCTCGGCGACTTCGATGCGTCGGACCGCGCGGAGCAGAAGGCGATCACGGTGCAGTTTGCACTGGATGCGCTGCGGGAGGCGGAGCATGGAGCGTGAAACGCTGAACCTGCTGAAGACGGTGGCCGATGAAACACGGATCCGGATCCTGCGAGCGCTCGGCGAAAAGGATTCCTATACGGAGCTTTTGGCGGAACGGCTCGGCATTTCTTCCGCAACGGTTTCCTTCCACATGAAGAAGCTGATCGAGGCGGGACTGGTCGACGCGCGGCGCGAGCAGTATTACACGGTCTATTCTTTGAAGCGGGACGTGTTTTCGCTTACGCTCGACGAGCTGATTTTGAACAACGACAGCGGCGCGGCGGCGGAAGCGCTTCGCGAGGAGCAGTACCGGCGCAAGGTCCTAAAGGCGTTTATGCCGAACGGATATTGTGAAACCATGCCCGCACAGCTCAAAAAGCGGATCATTGTATACCGCGAGATCTTCTCCCGGTTCGAGCCGGGACGTACCTACGCGGAAAAGGACGTGAACGCGATCATTTCGGAAATGCATGCGGACTACTGCACGGTGCGGAGGGGCTTTGTCGGTATGGGCTGGATGCACCGGAGCAACGGCATTTATACGGTCGATCCGCATCCGGATTTCGATCGCATGGAAGACATCAACGGCTGAGGGAGGGCAGAGCATGAACGTAACGACGGATTTCGGACTGCTGAACAGTCAGACCGACAAACGGTATGGCGACCGTCCGTACGGGCGGTTCGGCACCATCGCAAAGAACGGCTGCGGCATGATCGCGCTGTACAACATCGAACGCGCCGCCGACGAAACAACGCGCTTCGAGCCCTTCTATGCGGCGCGGAAACAGATCAAGACCAATTTCTTCGGACTGCTCGGAACGAGACCGTCCTCGATCGCAAAGAACCTGCGCAAGAAAGGCTATGAGGTCCGGATGTTTCGTCCGAAGCAGGCAGCGGATGCGGAGACGTTTGACGGCGTGATCGTGCTCGCCCTGTTCCGATTCGGCGCGCATTATGTTGCGGGCATCGCGTCGAAGGAGGGGACGTACACGTTTTATAACGAGTTCAGACAGCCGAAACCGATGACGCTCCCCGCATATTTAGAGTATCTGTCCGGAACAAAACAGCATCCGGTGCGGATCTGGGGCATACGATTTCCGAAAGCATCCTCCTGAAAAACACAAAACGCGGTCGCTGATGACCGCGTTTTTGCATAGGTAAGCTGTTATCCGCGAAGCGCTTTGATCATTTCCGCGGGATCCGGCGCGTGAAATACGGCGCTGCCGGCAACCAGCACATCGGCGCCTGCCTCAATGCACAGCTTTGCGGTGTCGGGATTTACGCCGCCGTCGATTTCGATCAGCGTATCCAGTCCGCGCGCGTCGATCTCACGCTTCAGCTCGCGAATCTTACGAAGCGTTTCCGGAATAAACGACTGTCCGCCGAAGCCGGGATTGACGCTCATCAGCAGCACAAGATCGCATTCCGGCAGCAGATGGACACATGTGCCGATCGGCGTTGCGGGATTCAGCACGACGCCCGCCTTCATGCCGGCGGCATGGATCGACTGGAGCGCGCGATGCAGATGCCGCTCGGAGGATTCCACATGGATCGTCAAAAGGTTCGCGCCGGCTTTTTTGAACGGCTCGATCCAATCGCTCGGATGCTCGACCATCAGATGCACGTCGATGGGAAGCGCGGTCAGCGGGCGGAGCGCTTTGCACATATCGGGACCGAAGGTGATATTGGGAACGAAATTGCCGTCCATCACGTCAAAGTGTACCCAATCGGCGCCCTGTTCCGAAAGCCTGGAAACGGCTTCGCCCATGGCGGCGAAGTTTGCGGAAAGGATCGAAGGTGCGATCTTAATCATAGCGGTGTTTCCTCCTCATTTGATACTCCAGCGCGATTTCGCGGTAACGTTCATATCTTCCTTTTGAAAGCGCTCCCGAAGCAAGCAGCGGCTTCACGCCGCAGTCCGGCTCGCTGATGTGCATGCAGCCGGGGAAGCGGCAGGGGGCGGCGTCGGCAAACTCCGGATAGCAGGCGTCAAGCTCGTCCTGTTCGAGACATTCCGTTTCAAACATGGAAAACCCGGGCGTGTCGAGCACGGCGCCGCTGCCGAACGGCCACAGCTCCGCATGCCGCGTGGTGTGCCGTCCGCGTTCCGTCTTTCTCGAAAGTCCGCCGGTCTCCAGACGGAGATTGGGGAACAGCGCGTTCAGCAGCGAGGATTTTCCGACGGCGGACTGCCCGGCAAAACAGCTGACCTTTCCGGTCAACTGCATCCGCAGCGCGTCCAGCCCTTCGCCGGTCTCGGCGCTGACCGTCAGCGTATGGAAAGCGCCGTATTCGGAACGGAACTGACCGACGATCGCATCGGATGCCGTGTCGATCTTGTTCAGCACTGGGATCGGGTCGACGCCCGTGCGCTTCGCCGCGATGATCAGACGGTCAACGAGCAGCCAGTCCGGCTCCGGCGCAGACGCGGAAACGACGATCAAAAGCTGATCGACATTCGCAACGGGCGGTCGTACCAGCAGATTCCTGCGCGGCAGGATCTCGGTCATCTGCGCATAGCCCTGTTCCTTGCGCTCGATCAGAACGCGGTCGCCGACGGTCGGAACAAGTCCTTCCCGGCGGAACGCGCCGCGCGCCTTGGAGGTCACAACCTCGCCCGATTCGGTCAGCACTTCATAGAAGCTGCCGATCCCTTTCAGAAGCAAACCCGGTTCCGTCATTTTACAAACGTCACCGACTGCGGTGCGGACTGCGCGATTCCGTTCACATACAGATACATATTGCGCGTTACCGGTTCGTACCAGTACAGCGTCGCAGCTTCGTTGAGCCCCGTCGTCTTTTCATTCTGCCGCAGCCGTGAAGACAGGACCACACGATAGGGGATCTCTTCAAACGTAGCCGTCTCAAAACCGATCTCAACGCGTCGGATCGGCGTGTCGTCGTCCTCCGGGAAGTTCAGGGTAAAGTTGATATCTACCTTGCAGGATCCGAGCGAACTCCGATACACCAGGAGCCGGATCTCGGTATGATACGGATATGTCTCCAGGGTCAGCGACGGTATGCGCGATGGCTCGGGCGTCGGCGTAACGTCGACGTCGTCCACGGGATACGGCGGCGGCGTCTCCGTTGCGACGGCAATGCTGTCGATCATCGGCGTTTCGGATTCTTCCGCAACGACCGTTTCCGTGTCGCCGGTCGGCGCAGGGGTAAACGTCGGTTCGGGCGTGATTTCCGGCGTCGATTCAACGGGCGTATTCTCCGGCGTTTCCGTCGGAACGGGCGTCGTCGATTCAAACAGCACCGTATCTTCGATTGACGGGATCAGGATCGCGACGACCGTGTTCGGACGCGTGTACAGCGGCGCGCTGTCGGTAAACGCAACGGACAGATTCGTCAGCCCGTAATCGCGGTACAGGAGACGAAGCGCGTCGTCCAGGGGATATCCGATCAGATCCGGAACGGGATAGCTTGCGGCAACGGAGTCCTCCCCGGAATCCGTCTCCGCCGGCGCGGGAAGCGCGGTCGAGGGGATCGACGTTTTTTCGGCGTTGGCTCCGCTCGAAGGCTGATTCCGGCACGAGGTGGCATAGATCAGCACAAAGATCCCGATCAGCAGGATCGGAAGAAAAACGCACATGGCGATCAGCACATAGACCGACGGTCGGGGACTGTCCTTCAAGCCCTTGTCGTTCGGATCGTTGACAAACCCGCCGTTCGGATCGGACAGCGAACGGACCAGATCCGAGCGCATCGCGCGCGCCGTCTGATACCGGTTTTCCGGTTCTTTTTCGAGCGCTTTCAGAACGATATCGTTCAGCGAGCGCGGCAGGTCCGGAACAAGCTGGATCGGCGGCACGGGCTTTTCCTGAATGTGCATCAGCGCGACGGTAACGGTGGAATCGGCTTCAAACGGCACGGTCCCGGTCAGCATCTCATAGAGGCAGACGCCGACGGAATACAGATCGCTCTGCTCGGTCGCGATCGTGCCCTTCGCCTGCTCCGGCGAGATATAATGCACAGAGCCGAGGACCTTGTTGCCGGAAAACGTCACGGTCGAAGCCTTCGCTTCCCGCGCAATCCCGAAGTCCGCAAGCTTGACGCGTCCCTTGTCGGTGACGATCACGTTCTGCGGCTTGACGTCGCGGTGAATGATGCCGTGCGCATGCGCGGCATGCAGCGCATCGAGGATCTGACAGGTGATGCCGATCGCCGTACGCGCCGGCAGCGCGCCGTTTTTCGAGATCAGATCTTTGAGCGTGTGCCCCTCGACGTATTCCATAACGAGATAGGGCAGACCGTTGTGCGTGCCGGAATCGTACGCGCGTACGATGTTCTCATGAGAAAGCGTCAGTATGGCGTTCGCCTCGCGGGAAAAGCGACGCAAAAACTCCGCGTCGTCCCGATACTCGTCTTTCAGGATCTTCACGGCGAACGTTTTGCGATTGCCCATGTTGATCGCTTTATAAACCTGCGCCATGCCGCCGCTGCCGATCAGCTCGACGATCCGGTATTTTCGGTCGAGGATCGTTCCGATCATGCTTCGCCTCCGTCGTTTACGGCAAGAACGACCGTAATATTGTCGCGGCTTCCGCGGGACAGCGCCTGCTGAATGAGCGCAGAGCAGGTCGCGTCGAGATCGGTGCAGTGGCGAAGATACGCCGCCATTTCGTCTTCATCCAATACGCCGCACAGTCCGTCGGAGCACAGCAGGAGCATGTCGCCCTTTTTCCAGTCGCAGACGAAGATGTCGGCGGAAACGCGTCCCTCCGTGCCGATTGCGCGCGTGATCAGGTTGCGGCGCGGATGCGTTTTGGCTTCCTCGGGCGTGATGGCGCCGCGGCGCACAAGCTCCGCCACGAACGAATGGTCGTGCGTGATCTGCCGAAGCTGCTTCCCGTCAAAATGGTAAAGCCGGGAATCGCCGACGTTCGCGGCGATAAACCGGTCGGGCTCCAGAATCGCGGCGACAAGCGTACAGCCCATGCCGTACATGGCGTCGTTCAGGGAAGCGTGCTCGTGCACGATGCGGTTCGCTTCGAGGAAGGCGGAGGAGAGCGCCGCTTCCGGATCGAAGCGTCCGTCCGAAAGCATCCGTCCCAAGGTTTCAACCGAGAGCCTGCTTGCGATCTCGCCCGCCTGATGCCCGCCCATGCCGTCGGAGACGGCGACGGCATCCAGCGTATCCGTGTGCAGCAGCAGAAAACTGTCTTCGTTCTGCGGTCTCAGTCCGGTTTCCGTTTTACCCGCGCATTTCATTGAGAACCCTCCTTCGTAATTGTCCGCAGGCGCCTTCGATATCGGCGCCCATTTCTCTTCGTACCGTCGCGGAGATATGCCGCGCTTCAAGCCATTCACGGAATTGCTGCGCATGCGCGCGCGTCACGCCGTCCAGTCCGCGTTCCCTGACCGGGTTCAGCGGGATCAGATTGACGTGACACAAAAGCCCTTTCAGCCGGCTTGCCAGCGCGTCCGCGTCCGCTTCGGAATCGTTCTTCCCGCCGATCAGGGCGTATTCAAACACCACGCGCCGTCCGGTCCGGTCGGCATACGCCTTCGCCGCTTCCAGGACCTGCTCGATCGGATACGCTTTGTTGATCGGCATCAGCTCGGAGCGGACCTCATTGCTGTGCGCGTGCAGCGAGATCGACAGCGTCACATGCGGCGCGTCGTCGATCAGCCGATAGATCTTCGGCACGATCCCGCAGGTCGACAGCGAAATGTTCCGCACGGAAATGTTCGGTCCCTGTTCACTCGTGACGCGACGCAAAAACATCACGACGTTGTCATAGTTGTCCAGCGGTTCGCCGCTGCCCATCAAAACGATATTCGTCACCGTGCGCGGCTTGCCCTCCGCGGGCGGTTCGTCGCGTTCGATCTCCGCAAGGAACGAGAGCATTTCACCCGGACGAAGCGAGCGGACGCAGCCCTCCAGCGTGCTTGCGCAGAACCTGCATCCCATGTTGCAGCCGACCTGCGTGGACAGGCAGACCGTATTGCCGTAGGAATAGCGCATGAGAACGCCTTCCACAAGGTTCCCGTCCTCGAGAGCGAACAGATATTTGACCGTGCCGTCCTTCGGCGAGACGCGCTTATCGAAGATCACGGCGCCGCCGAAGGGGATCGCGTCGAGTTTTGCGCGGAGGTCCTTCGGGAGATTCGTCATATCCTTCGGACGCACGCCCTTACGGAGCCATTCCCGAACCTGCGCGACGCGGAATTTCGGCACGCCGAAGCTTATAACGGCGTCCGCGATCTCGTTATCGGTCATATCCATCCAGTACATCGGTTCAGTTCCTCAAAAGTCTTGCATAGTAAAATCCGTCCGTGCCGTCGCGCGTCGGCAGAAGCTGTCGCTCGGCTTCCAGCGTGTAATCGGGATGCGTCGAAAGAAACGCGCGGACCCGTTCGCCGTTCTCGCGCTTTACGATCGTGCAGGTCGCATAGACGAGCACGCCGCCCGGTTTCACATACCGGCAGCAGGCGGCAAGCAGCGCGTCCTGCGTCTCTGTAAGCGCGTTGACGGCGTTTTCATCCTTGTGCAGACGAACGTCCGGCTTTTCGGAAAGCAAGCCGAATCCGCTGCAGGGGACGTCCAAAAGTACAGCGTCGAACGTCTCTTCATACGCCGGATCAAAGATCGCGGCGTCACGGCAAGCCGTTTCCGCATGTACGCCGAGACGGACAAACGCCTTGTCCATCAGCTCTTTGCGATGCGGATGCAGCTCCCATGCCGAAAGCAAAGCCGTGTTTTCGGACAGCGACGCGATATACGCGGTTTTTCCGCCGGGCGCGGCGCAGGCGTCCAGCACGCGCTTTCCGCGCACATCGCCCAGGGCGCGGCAGATCAGCATGGCGCCTTCGCCCTGCACGGCAAGCTTGCCGGAAACAAACAGCGGATCGCGCGCAAGATCAAACCCGACAGAAAGCTTCAATCCGTTCGGATCGAGGGAGCAGGGGACGAAGGGCGCGGGCAAAGCCGCTTTCAATTCCTCCGTCGAAAACGGATACTGCGCGCGTACAACGGTTCCGATCGGCGGATGCGAAAGAAGCGCTTCCGCTTCCGATTCGCCATATGCCGCGATCCACTCCGAAACGAGGAACGCCGGTACGCCGTAGCGGATCGACAGCCGTTCGACCGGATCCTCGGGCAGAGGGGGCAGCGCGACGCGTTCGCGGTCGAGCCGCCGCAGCACCGCGTTCAAAAGTCCGCAGCTGTCCCGTTTTCCGATCGAGCGGCAAAGCTTCACAGCTTCGTCGATCGCCGCGTGCGCGGGCGTATCGAGATACAAAAGCTCGGTTCCCGCCATGCGCAGCAGGTTCCGCACCGCGCGCTTCTGCCGCTTGCAGAAATGTGCGAAAACATAATCAAGGTACGAGGCGCGCGCAATGGTTTCGTTGACAAGCGCATAGAGAAACGGCACGTCCTTCGGCTCGACCGAGGATGCAGCTTCCTTCAGCGCAAGGTTTGCATATGCGCCGTCCTCCAGGATCCGGACGAGCGTTTCGAGCGCGACGCGCCGTACGCTCAGCATACCGTCTTCCCATCCAGCGGACAGCCGCGCAGAAACGTTTTCGCGTCCATACGCTTTTTGCCGCTTGCCTGCAGCGAAACGATCTCGACCGCGCCGTCCGCGCAGATCAGGTAGAGCCTTCCGCCGCGTTCGCGCAGCGTGCCGGGCGCGTCGGAGAAGCGTTCCGCGCTGCGGCGCGTCTCAAAGATCTTCACCGCCTGTCCGTCCGAAATCACGAACGCGCAGGGCCACGGATTTGTGCCGCGGACGAGGTCGTGCACCGCCTTTGCGGGCTTTGTGCAGTCGATATGTCCGTCCTCCTTGGTCAGCATATGGCAGACGGTCGCTTCCGCGGGATCCTGCGGGACGCGCACGAGCGTTCCGGCTTCGAGCTGTTCAAGCGTCTGCAGAAGCAGCTCTGCGCCGAGCGCTGCAAGCCGTTCCGAAAGCTGTTCATAGGTCTCGTCCGGACCGATCGGCGTTGCCTCCTTTAAGAGCATATCGCCGGTGTCCATGCCGATATCGGTCATCATGGTCGTGACGCCGGTTTCGGCTTCGCCCGCGATGATCGCGCTCTGGATCGGCGAGGCGCCGCGATACTTCGGCAGAAGCGAGCCGTGCACGTTGATCGTGCCGAGCCGCGGGATCGCAAGGTTCTTTGCGGACAAAAGCTGTCCGAACGCCGCCGTCACCATGAGATCCGGCGCGAACGCTTCGAGCGCCTCGCGACCCTCTGCGGAACGGATGCGTTCAAACTGAAAAACGGGGATCCCGTGCTCTTGCGTGAGCACCTTGACCGGCGGCGGGGTCAGGACCGCTTTGCGTCCGACCGGACGGTCCGGCTGCGTAAAGACCGCAAGCGTATCCCCGCGGTCGATCAGAGCCTGCAGAGACGGAAGCGCGAACTCCGGCGTGCCCAAAAAAGCGATACGCATGCGTTACTCCTTAAAATCGGCGGGCGGCTCCGTAACAAGGCGCAGATACACCTTGCCGTCCAGATGGTCCGTCTCGTGGAAAACGGCGCGGGCAAAGAGCCCTTCGCCTTCGTATTCGTAAAGATCGCCGTGTCGGTCGTACGCTTCTACCTTGACATGGTTCGGGCGCACGACATAGCCGCTTTCACCGGGGAAGGAGAGACAGCCCTCCATGCCGCCCTGCTCGCCGGAGGATTCGAGGATGACCGGATTGACAAGCTCAACGGGACCTTCGCCGACGTCGATGACGCAAACGCGGCGCAGAACGCCGATCTGCGGCGCGGCAAGCCCGACGCCGTCCGCGTCGTTCATCGTTTCGATCATGTCGTCGATCAGCTCCGAAAGCCGGGCGTCGAATTTTTTAACTTCCTTACACATTTTATACAGTGCAGAATCGTCATTCTTGCGGATGATTCGTAAAGCCATACATAACCTCCATTTCAAATATTTATTATACATTTTTTATTGACCTTTGTCTATAAAATCGGTAAAATAACATTGAAAACGGACGATTCAACCGCGGGTGTACAGTGAAAACGACCGATTCAACCGGATGTAGAGAGACAAAACGGGTAACTCAACCGACAGGGTAGAGAGATTTTTCGAAATTCAACCGACGGTAGGTGGAAAATGAAACCGGCAGATGCTATGATTCAGCCATCGAAAGAAGGAGGAAACTTTCATGGAAAACAAAGAAACGCTCGGCAAGCGCATTGCCATGTTG
>JAEESS010000007.1 GCA_016286445.1 Bacillota bacterium | reverse complement strand
TGGTTTATTTGCCGTTGCTTTCTATTCTGTCTATTGATCAATCCCTTTACTTGTTTCTTCGTCAATCCGAAACTTTCTCCGATTTGTCGATTCGTTTCTCCGGCAGCTTTCCTCTCGAAGATTATCTCGGCCAATTCTTCCATCTTTGTGTATTTTTGCCTCATACGTTTAACCCCCTGTCGTAGTTCCTATTCTACGACAGGGGGCTCTTTTTTCCAATGTCCGTTTTTCAGGGGGTTAGTCCAAACAGCTTCGGGGACTTTTGCATTCCGTTATTCGTCGGTTTCGGGGAGCGGCGTATCGCTGTTCGGGCTTGTGACGATCACGTCCGTTGTGCAATCGAACCGGATCACTTCCATGGATGCTTTTTCATATTGCTCTTTCATTTTTTCAGCCTCCTGTTCCGATTTGATCGCTTCAGTTCGATTGGTTGCGGTACGCAACTTCCGCTTCATGGAACGCGTACATCGACGCGACCAGCATCTTCATCTCGTTCGACACAGATTCCGAAGACAGAACCAAATCAATATAGGAGAACGTCGACGCCTTGATCGTGAAATTGCTGCCCGCCGTTCCCTTGATCGTGAACCGCTTATCCAGATTGTGCGGGCTGATGCCCTCGATCCGGACTGCGTATTTCCGTGTCGAGCCCGAGAACTCATCCGTAAGCTTCCAGGTAAAGCTGCCGTTTTTGACCTCCGGATTTGACATCGAAAGCGTCTGCGTGCCGACCTTGATCTCCGGCGTCGATGTCGTGCCGGATTTCATAGTCAGATACACGATCAGCGCAGTGGCGGAATCCACGGCGATCGACGCGGAAAGAGAATCAATGTCCGATGTGCCGAGATCGACGTTTTCCGCATTTTTCAGCGAATGTCCTTCGGTCATGCGCTTGATTGAGGCGAAATCGTACTGCGTCGCGTAGTAGCGCTTGACCTCCGTATATTCATCGAAGAGCGAAGCGTTTAGCTCTTTGAAATACTGCTGCGCATAATAGCCGAAGTCGATCATGGCGCGGATGACGCGCAGCGCTTCAACGTTGTTGTTCTGCGTGCTGTCCGAACGATCGAAATACTTGACATACTCTTCGAGCGAATAGTGCTTATACGAGATCTCCTCGTTGCCGTAATAGAGCTTCGCCGTGATCTCGTCCGCCATCTGGATCGCATTCACAAAGCAGGTGAAGCCGTAGTTCGTCGGCGTGATCGTGCTGTGGAAATCCGAACCGAAATCCGCCCACTGCGGCTCGCTGTCCTTTCCGACCGTAAACTTCATCCGGCAGTTATGCTTCTCCTCGTCGGTATACGCCGAAAGATCGACGAAGAAATTGACGCCGATCTGTCCGGACAGCAGCACGGACTGCGTGCGGAACACCTTTTTCATCGGCGCGTGGATCACGACGTCGGCTCTCGGCATGGTGAAGTACCAGCGATCGCCGTCCTTCGTCATATCGGCGCGGGCATTGCCGTAAGTGATGTACGGCGTGCCGTCGAGCGCATAGCCCGCCTCTGCAAGGATGGAGACGTAGACCTCCTGATTCAGTCCGAGCTCATAGATGATGTTGCTCATCGCCTCAGGGATACTGCCCTCATCGCTGCGTCCTTCCCGGATGAACGGCGTGCCGGTGGAGAGGCTGATGCTGCCGTGCGCAAGGTTGTAGGTCAGCGATTCGGCGTTCAGCGGATTGACCGTCGATTTGTCAGCGGCGTCCGCCTTGAACGCCTTCTGCACGTCGAAGACGTTGTTCGTCCAGTCGATGCGATCACTGCGCAGCACGTTGTCGGTGCCGTATACATGACCGATCTGCTCCTCAAAGAAGACAAAGACCATGCCTTCGAATACGCCGTATCTGCCCGCGCTGTTCTGCGCGCCATAGTGCATCTTGTCCTGCGTGGAGTTCGGCGTAATCCATTCCGGATATGCATTGCTGACACCGTCGGGCAGCCATTCCGCAATTGTCCCGTTGGCAACTTTCACAACCTTGAGCTTTTCGCCGGAATTGCGCCAGGTCAGGACCATATGCTCATGATCGGATCCGTAAAGTCCTTTGATGGTCTCGTTCTTGTCATTGATGATCGCATTCGCGTTAAACTCTTTATTGATATACAGATGGTCGTCCCAACGGATGGCTTCATTATCTGCGTTTACCAAATAGTACTGGTTCTCGAATCGTTTGACGAAGAAGTATCCGCCGAAAGCTGACCATTCATTATAATATGACGTTCTGAAATAAATCGTTACGGCGCCCGTGTCGTTCTGCGTAACGTGATACTGATTATCCAAACCGTCCGGATACCATACGTCGATCGCGCCTTTTGTGACGTGCACGACCTTGATCTCATCGCCGGCGAAGAGCTCCGTCGTCAGCAGCATCTGTCCGGAGACCGAAAGGTCGTCGACAAACTTGTCGTTGCCGTCGATCTGATCGACCGTCCAATTGCCCCCCTGCCCCTTCAGGAGGTAGTAGCCGTTGGTCGCGCGCTTTTTATAGGTCGCCGTGACGGTAACCGACGCGGCAGGCATCGTGAATGTATAGATCGAAGTCTGTCCGTCCTTCTCCTTCAGCTTCACATCCACCGGTTCATTCGTTTCGGTCTCTATGACGGTCAGCGTCTTGACGTCGTAATCCTCGTTCGCGTTGACGATGACCTGCACCTCGGTGCCGGCAAATGCAGAATTGGTACGCGGGATCGCATTCATCGTGCCCTGTACGCCGCTGTTCAGCGTGATTGGATAATCCACGCGATCGAAATAAATGTAAACGATCGCATCCGCATTCGGCATCTCAAACCATGTTTGATTCTTGAGCTGTGGAATGTCATTGACCACGATCTGCTGGAACACATAGCCGACGCCGTTTTCAATGGTGAAAGTAACGCGTTCGCCCTCCGCCGCCGTGGTCTTGTCCGCAAACGCCGTGCCGAGACCGGACACGAACACATGGATCGCATGCTCACCTGTCGCGACCGCGTCGAAGACCGCCTCAATCGTAATGTCGTAGCCCGGCATCACAAAGGAATAGGAAAGAGCGGAAAGCACTCCCGCCGAGGTAACATCGCGTCCGTCGACCTTCAGCGTGCGGAGCGCATAGTTCTCCGCAGGCATCAGCGTGACGGTGACGGTATCGCCCTCCGTTGCCCGTTCCGCAACGGTTACTGTGCCTTCGCCAGTGACGATTGTATGGATCCGGTGCTCTTCAGGAACGTGCTGCTCCTTGAACGTCACACGCAACGCAACCGCTTCCGCGGGCATTGTGAAGGTGCCGATGTTACCGGACAGATTCCATGTTCCGGGCGTGCCGGTAACGGTATCGAGCTCGTAGCCCTCGTCCGGTGCGATGGTGACGGTGACGGTTTCGCCCGCCTGCGCCGCGGTCTTGTCCGCGACCGCTGTGCCATGTCCGTCGGTGGTGACGGTGATTGCGTAGGTCGGGATCACGTTCTTTGCAACGTAGAAATAGCCGTAATACCAGTCGCTGCCGCCTTGTCCGTCCGGACGGAAAGATACGGTATAGTTGCCCGCTTCGGAAACCGCATAATTGCCGGCATTATCCGGATACCATGTTTCTGTGTTTCCTTTGACAACCTTGAACTCCGCGTTTGCCGGAAGGTCCACCGTGATCTGATATTCACCCGGCACATTGGGATTCTCCGTAAGCTGGTAATCCGCGTTGACCGACCAATCTGTCATTGTACCGATCAAATAGTATACATTCGAGTCTGCCGCTGCCACGCTGCCGATTATGCCGAATACCATGATCAGCGCAAGCAGCAGCGACGCCGCTCTTTTCATTGCTCCGTTCCTCATGTATTTCATTGCCTCCGCTTTTTGATTGCGTCCGGATCTGTCTGTTTTTTCGTTTCGGTCCGTGGATCATGCTGGTTTACGCAATATACTTTTACATATATATTATAATGCCGGCAGATTTGTCTATAGCATCCGAACGAAATTATCCGTCAAATTGTTAATTTTCTGTGCAAATCCGTTCCATGGATCGGACAAATAAAAAACCGTCCGTGCCGATCTTATGCACAGACGGTTTTCGGTCCGGTGGTTCTTCCGAAACAGTTATTCGATCGTGAGGATATCCGTAAAGCCGGTAACCTCGAAGATCTCCGCGATCACCTCATTCGGATGCTGCACCTTCATGCTGCCCTGACGGTTCATGGTCTTTTGCGCCGAAAGCAGCACTCGAAGCCCTGCGGAAGAGATGTAGTCGAGCTTATCAAGATCAAAGGTCAGCTCCTCGATCCCTTCAAGTCCGTCCTTGAGCTCCGCTTCGAGGTCCGGTGCGGTCATGGTGTCCAGTCTGCCGGAAAGCGCGATCAAAAGAGCGCTGCCGTTTTTTGTTTTTTCAATCGTCATGTTTGTATCTCCCTTCCGAAATCAGAATGCTTTTTCGATTACCATTTCCACGGATTTGCCGCGAATGAAGATCTTGACCTCATCCGCCAGCTTTGCCGTGATCGATTTTTCCAGTTCATCCCACTTCTCCGGTTCCTCGGACTGATGCTTTGCAACGGCATCCCGATAGGCGGACATCGACCAGCCGTACAGCACGGCGTTCGGCGACATATCCACCGAAGCGTCATAGCCGACCACGCCGACGTAGCCGTAACCGTATTCCGTGGCAAACGCATTGGCGTCGGTCGATTCGCCGAGCCGCAGAAAAATATCCTTCAGCCGTCCCATAAAGCCCTTCGCGGCGGCATTTTTACCGGTGGTCGACGTTTTCAGAAGCGTTTCGCGCATTTCCGGATCCACCTGCATATTCGTCATCAGATGCAGCGAAAAAACGTTCCCTTCCGATTCCGCCCAGTAGCGATACTGCGTTTGCCCGGTGATCGTTTTCAGCATGCCCGTCATCTCCTCGGCAAGCAGCCGGAGTCTTAACGTCTGCTTGGGATCCAGTCCCCGAAAAGCGGCGGCCTTTTCGGTCTCCGCAAGCGCTTTCTCAATGCCCGCGCCGCTCGGTTCGATTTGAATGATATCCGTTTTCATGTATAATCCTTTCCCGCCCGCCAAGCGTTGACAGGCGATCACGCACCGTACGTTATCCCGATTGATTGTATTGTACACGCTGGAGCGGCGCTTTTCAAGAAGTTATTTTGATATTTCTTGAAATAGTTCATGCTTTTAGCGAAAAGATATGTTATAATACAGTATCTTATATGATTCAGGAGAAGGAGACCACCGAAATGATAATTACGTTGAACGGACGAATCGATTCCCAGAACGCCGCCGCGGCGGAAGCGCGGATGCTTGAGAAGCTTACCGCTGACGGCGAACCGGTCGTGCTGGATGCGGAGCATCTCGAATACATTTCCTCCGCAGGGCTTCGCGTCCTGCTGCGGATCCGCAAAACGCATCCCGATATGCGGATCATTAACGTCAGTTCCGAGGTCTATGAAATCCTGGACATGACCGGCTTCACGGAGATCCTGACGGTGGAAAAAGCGTACCGCGTCGTTTCCATCGAGGGCTGCGAGGAGATCGGCCACGGTTCAAACGGTTCGCTGTACCGCATCGACAGCGACAATGTGGTAAAGGTCTACCGGAATGCCGACGCGCTCGGAGACATTCAGAATGAGCGCGAGATGGCAAAGCTTGCGCTGATCCTCGGCATCCCCACCGCGATCTCCTATGACGTCGTAAAGGTCGGCAATAGCTACGGCTCGGTCTTTGAGCTTCTGAACGCGCGCTCGTTTGCAAAGATCCTTTCGACGCAGCCGGAGAAGTTCGACTGGTGCGTAAAGGAGTTTTCGGAAATGCTTCTGAAAATCCACGGCACCGAAGCGCCGGAAGGAAAGCTCACGGACATGAAGCAGACCGCGCTTTCGTGGGCGCGATTCCTGCAGGATACCCTGCCGGAGGAATCCGAAAAGAAGCTTCTTGCGCTGATCGAGGCGGTCCCGCGCGACAACCACCTGATCCACGGCGACTATCACACCAAGAATTTAGAGCTTCAGAACGACGAGGTCCTTCTGATCGACATGGATACGCTTGCCATGGGATATCCGATCTTTGAGCTCGGCAGCATGTACAACGCGTTCGTCGGCTTCTCCGAGGTGGATCACGAAATCATCAAGCGGTTCCAGGGCTATGATTTTGAAACGGCAAAGCGATTCTGGCATGAAACGCTTGCCTCCTATCTCGGCACAACCTCCGAAACAAAGATCCGCGAGGTTGAAAACAAAGCCCGCATTATCGGGTATACACGGCTCATCCGCCGCGGGATCCGCCGCGGGGAGATCAAAACCGAGCAGGGACGAACGGAAAACGCGCTCTGGACCCGCGAGCTGATCGAGCTGCTTGAAACCGTCGACACGCTGACCTTCTCCCGGGAAGAGCTGACCATCGAAGCCTCCGCGGAGAATCTTGCCGAGGTGCAGAGCTTTCTGGAAGAACAGCTTGCGAAAATCCAGTTCCCGCCGAGATCCCGGATGCAGATCGGGCTTGCCGCGGAGGAGATCTTCATCAACATCGCAAGCTATGCCTACGCGCCCGAAAAGGGCAAAGCAACCGTGCGGATCGCGGTCGATCCCGACGGCGTTACGATCACGTTCATCGACCGCGGCGTACCGTATGATCCGCTGAAAAAGCAGGATCCGGACGTGACCCTTTCCGCGGACGAACGCGCCATCGGCGGGCTCGGGGTGTTCTTGACCAAGAAGCTGATGGACGACGTTCACTATGAATACCGCAACGGACAGAACATCCTGACGCTGGTCAAACGGGCGTAAAGGACGGGCATCATGAAAACGCATCCGATCATCGACCTGCATATGCACACGAACGTTTCCGACGGCACAGACACGCCGGAGGAGCTCCTTTCCCATGTGCGCGCAGCGGGCATCGATGTGTTTTCCGTCACGGATCACGATGCGATCGCCGCATGCGATCGGATCAAAGCGCAGCTCCGGCAGGACGATCCGCGCTTTCTGTTCGGCGTGGAGTTTTCCTGCAAGGACGCGTGCGGAAAGTATCACATCTTAGGCTACGGCTACAGTCCGGACGCGCCTTCGATCCGCGCCGTTGTGGATGCGGGACATGCAAACCGTCTGAAAAAGCTCGATCTGCGGCTGGAACAGCTCAAAACGGAATACGGGATCACCTTTCCGAACGCGGACGTCGAAGCGCTGCACGCGCTTTCAAACCCCGGAAAACCGCATCTGGCAAAGCTGATGGTCCGATACGGACGCGCCGAAACGATCAAATCTGCGTTTCATACGGTGCTGAACCGTCTGCATGTGCCGGATCTCTATACGCGTCCCGAGGATGCGATCCGCGCGATCCTCGACGCCGGCGGCGTGCCGGTGCTGGCGCATCCGTGCTTCGGCGACGGCGATCAGCTGATTCTCGGCGCCGAGCTCGAAGATCGCGTTCGCCGCTTGATCGGCTTCGGGCTTTCGGGACTGGAGGGCTGCTACTCCGGCTATACCGACATTCTGCGGGAGCAGATCCTTGCGCTGTCGGAGGCGTTTGATCTTTACGTCACCGCCGGCAGCGATTACCACGGAAGCAATAAGCTGATCCCGCTTGCGGACACCGGGCTCTCCCCCGACGCGCCGCTTCCAAAGGGAATGCTGCGTTTTCTGCAGGACCTTGCCGTCCTCTGAACAAGCCGTAAGCACGGCAACCCGAAGAATTGATTCGGATTTCCCCACGGAAAATCCCGTCTGTCGAACAGGAGCGCGCGTCTCCCCGTCGCCGCATGGAAGGAGGATCTGCCTTGAACCGGCATTTACTGCGCATCGCAAGCATACAGCTTCTCGGAAAACCGACAAAGGAAGAAACATACGCGCATATCCGGGCGCTTATCGGATCGGTCCCGGACGGCGCGGCGGACCTTTTTATGCTGCCCGAAATGTGGAACGGACCGTATGAAGCGCGGCTGTTCCCGACCTTTGCCGAGCCCGAGGGCGGACCGTCGTGGCAGTTTCTTTCCGCGCTTGCGAAGGAACGGCACGCATACCTTTGCGGCGGCTCGATCGCAGAGCGTGAAAACGATTGCGTATACAACACGGCATACGTCTTTGATCCCGACGGCAGACAGATCGCAAAGCACCGCAAAATGCATTTGTTCGACATCGACGTAAAGGGCGGACAGCGTTTTTTCGAGTCCGACACGCTTTCGCCCGGAAACGCTGTGACGACCTTTTCCACCCCGTTCTGCAGCTTCGGGCTCTGCATCTGCTACGATTTTCGTTTTCCGGAGCTCTCCCGGCTGATGGTCGACGCCGGCGCAAAGGTCATCCTGGTTCCCGCCGCCTTCAACATGACGACCGGTCCCGCACACTGGGAGCTGCTGTTCAGAAGCCGCGCGGTCGATAACCAGGTCTACACGGTCGGCACCGCGCCCGCGCGCGACCCGAACGCTTCCTATCGGTCCTGGGGACATTCGATCGTCTGTTCGCCGTGGGGCAACGTCCTCGCGCAGCTTGACGAGCAGGAAGCCGTCGCGGTCACGACGCTCGACCTTGACCGGCTCGAACAGATCCGTGCCGAGCTGCCGCTTCTCAGACAGCGCAGAACGGACGTCTATCGGCTCATACAGTAACAGGATTCTCCTTCGGCGCCGCCCGGCGTCGTTTTTTTTATAAAAAAAGAAAAACGCGTGACAGAATCCGCCCGGATCATACGTCTTAGTTACGGAGATGTACAAAAGGCAGGGCTTGTCTCTGCCGTACAGCTGTTATACAATCTTGCCAATCGGTATATGCGGGGTGTGGTATGCAAATTGAAGAGTTGTTAACGGTCTATCTGAATGATGCGAACCGCAATAAGCTGTATCGCTATGCGCTGATGCTCACAGGTGACCACGAAGCCGCAAGCGATCTTGTCGCCGATCTTGCGCTGTTGATCTATTCCGGGAAGATCCCGGAGACCGTTCACGAGCCGATCGCGTATCTCAAGACCTGCATGCGGCACGCGTACTGCAGCGAGGTGCGTAGGGATCGCCGGTTCAAGGAGCTTGCGCCGCAGCTTGCCGCGAACGGCGAACCGCGCGACGCCGCATACGAGGACAAGCGGGCGCGCGCGCTTTTGCGCGAGATGCTCTCCGACGCGCCGCCCGAATGGATCGAGGCGTTTGAAGCCTTCTATCTGGACGGCTACTCGCAGAGGGAGATCGCCGCGGCGCTCGGCGTCAGCGTGAACACGGTTGCACAGCGATTCAAGCGAATGCGGGCTCACATCAAGAAGAACAAGTCAAAGCTGTATCAAACCTTACTGCTGGTATTCTTGATCGGGAGGACTCTATCATGACCAATCGCAAACTGAAAAAACTGCTCCGCAAAAAACCGTATCTTTTGAACGACGCCTTTTCCATCGGAGAGGACGAGGCGGCGGCGCTTGCCGAACGGCACGTCTGTCCGTCGGTCGAAGCGATCCTGAACCGCGCTTCCGCGCGCGCGGACTGGCCGCCGGAGCTTACCGAAACCATCGAACGGCTGATGCGGGAGCCGCCGCGCCGTAAAAGGACCCGCAGGCTGAAGCTGCAACTTTCAAGCGTCGGCGAAAGCTTCCGTGCGTATGCGCCGCGTCTGATCCCCGCTGCCGCCGTGCTGCTGATCGTCGGGTTCTTTGCACTCACGCCGTTCGGCAGAGGGCTTTTGGGCGATCTCTTCCGTCCCGGCGCTGCTCCGGAATCTCCTTCGATCGAAGCGCCCGTTGATGAAAAAACGCCCGAGCCCGCGGCGACCGTCGTCCCGGCAACGTCCCCCGCGCCGACGGATCCGGTTCCGTCCGACCGGTATCTGTCTCTCGACGCCGAGAGCATTCCGGACGAAGCCCTGCGCGCATACCTGATCGACACGGCAGGCGCCGAACAGGACGAATACGGATACTATCTGACCGAAGCGCAGACGCGCAGCGTTTGCTCGCTCGAACTGCCGGACAGCGTGCGCGATCTTCGCGGGCTCGAGCAGTTCCCTGCACTCACCTCGCTGTCGTGGCATGCCGACGGATCGGTCGAAGCCGCGTCGCTTTCCGGGCTGACCGCGCTCATCTCGCTCGACCTTGCGCTTCCGTCTGTACAGGCACTTGATCTTTCCGCAAATACGGACCTGGTTGCCGTTGTTGTTGAGGGCGGTTTGGAAACGCTGGACGTCAGCGCAAACGAAAAACTCGGTTCGCTGACCGTTTCCGGCGGTGCGCTCTGCGAATTGGAGCTCGGAACGCTTCCGGCGCTTCATACGCTGACGCTTTCCGACAACGCGCTCGAAACGCTGGACGTCACGGGCTGTCCGAACCTCGAACAGCTTTCCGTCGACGGAAACAACCTGCAGTCGCTCGATCTGTCCGCCAACACAGCGCTTCGGTCCGTTTCCGTTTCCGGAAATCATCTGCGTGAGCTCACCGTCGGCGCGTCGGAAGCGGCGATCGACGGCGGAAAGCAGTCGGTTCGCGCATCCGCGCCGTTTAAGCAGGACACGCAGGGTTGGTACTTCGATCTGCATCTGCTGGTCGACGATCCCTCACGCGTGTCGTTCGCGGGCGAAGGCATGCGCTACGACCCTGCAACCGGCATCCTTCGCACCGATACCGCGTTCAAAACATTCGTTTACCGTTACCATACCGGCAGCTCGGTCTTTGAGGTAGAGGTTACGCTTCCGGAACCGAACGTTTCCGCAACCGCCGCCCCGCAGACGCCAAGCAAAACACCTCCGCCCGTCAGAAGCATCCGGATCGAGTTTGAAACCGCATTCAAGCCCGGCGACACCTTTGTGCGCTTTGACGGCAGCACGCCGTACATGATCTACAACGGCAATGCGAAGCAGCCGCCGATCCGCGTACTCGACCAGAACGGCGTGATCCTCAATCCGAAGCTGTACGACGTCACCTACTCGAACAACGTAAACCTCGGCACGGCGTTTGTGAACGTCACCATGCACAATTCGGACATCTTCGCGGTCGCCACGTTCCGGATCATCGCACCGCAGGTCTCCGGTCTGAGCGCGTCCGCGTCGTCCGGCGGCGTGCGTGTCTCATGGACGGCGATCAGCGGCGCAGAGAGCTATCTGGTGTACCGCATCGAAAAGCCCGTCACGCGCGGCGAATGGAGCGATCCCGCGCTGCTCGGAAGAACAGCGGAGGCAGGCTGGTCGGACGGCGGCGTCTCGTCGTTCATGCAATACCGGTATATCGTAAAGGCATGTCTCGGCGGCAATCCCGACGCCGCCGGCGAAAGCTCGTATTCAAACGACGTCCTGTACATTCAGCCGCCGACGCTGCTTTCGGTCTCCGGAGAGGCAGACGAGGTCACGGCGGTATGGTCCGGCATTGACGGCGCAGACGCATACGAGATGCAGGTCTCAAGCGACCCGGGCTTTGCCGAGGACGTGCATTCCGGTGAGTTCTTCTATCTCGCCGTACAGGAAGGTACGATCGATCGACTGACTGCAGGCACGCGGTATTACGTCCGTGTCCGCGTGATCTACAACCGCTTCGGAAATACGGTCCACAGTCCGTGGTCGAACATCCGAAGCTGTACGATCGAATGACCGAGGTTTCGGGACGGAACGGCGCAAAGCCGCATTTCACACCCCGTACCATGTGCGGCTTTGCCCGCCGGCCCGATTGACACGAAGATTTGATGCGATTTATACTGAAAACGGAGGTATTACGAAATGATGAAACGATGTCTTGCACTGATGCTGGCATTGCTGATGCTCTTTGCGCTTGCGCCTGCCGCGATCGCGGAGGAAGGCGCCGAAATCGAAACGCCGCGCGATGCGCACTATCTTGAGATCAACGAACGGACGTTCCCGGATGAGCAGTTCCGTCTGTTCATTCGGGAACACTACGGACAATGCGATCCCGACGATGAAGCCGACTTTGACGACCGTGTCTGGTATCTGACAAGGGACCGGGTCCTTTCCGTCAGGGAGATGGAGATCGACGCAAGCGTATCCGATTTTACCGGGCTTGAACACTTTACGGAGCTGACGGTGCTGGCCCTTCACACCGATACGATCGTGACCCGTCTGAATCTTTCGGCAAACACAAAGCTTCTCAAGCTGACGCTTCAGAATTGTGACACGGCGTCGATCGATCTTTCTCAGCTTGCGGAGCTGACTTACCTCAGCATCGAAAACGCCTCGCTGCGCACGCTGGATCTTTCGCACAACAAAAAGCTTACCGATCTGCTCCTGTATAGCGTTCCGATCGAAGCGCTGAACGTTTCCGAAAACACCGATCTGCATACATTGGATCTGACCGATGCGCCGATCACGGAGCTCGATCTTACAAACTGCAGGCTTTTGAAATCGCTCTTTCTCATGTCTTGTCCCGTTGCAGCGCTGGACGTTACGAATTGCACATACCTGCGCAGTGTTGGTCTGATGGACGTGCCGATCACCGCGCTCGATCTGACCAAATGCACAAAGCTTCAATCGCTGCATCTGGACAGCTGCCCGGTCGGGGCACTCGATCTTTCCAACTGCGAGAAGCTGATCCGGATCCTTTATGAGAACGACAACATGTACGACGACGTGAAGCTGCACACGCTGAAGCTCGGCAGCAAGCCCGCGCTGACCGATCTGATGCTTGTTTCCACCGATCTGGATGCGCTCGATCTTTCCGCCTGCCCGAACCTGAACATTCTGGAGATCGTCGGAAGGCTGTCGGTTCTCGATCTTTCCGCCTGTCCGAAGATCGAGAACATCTACTGCCCGAACAATCGCCTGTCCGAACTGATCCTTGACCCCGCATCAAAGCTGTATCTGCTTTGGTGCGGCGGAAACTGTTTGTCTGAACTGGATCTCGGCAGATACGGGACGCTGAAGAACTGCCAACCCGGCACGCAGACGGTGACCGCCGTCGGCGGGTTTGCGGCGGACGGCGGTGCGTACACGTTCGACATGCATGCGCTTGTTTCGGATCCGTCCCGCGTCTCGGTTTCCGACGCGGCGCTCTCCTACGATCCCGCGACCGGCGTCGTGACAGCACAGGAAGCGGTCGATTCCTTCACCTATCTGTACGACACCGGCAAGGGTTCGATGCAGGTGGACGTCTCCCTCGTTCCCGCATATACCGGCGATGCCTTTGCCTCGTTCCGGGACGGCGCCGTGCAGTATAAGGGCACGACGGCGTACGTCGTCGCGAACGGTTTTGCCCAGAAGCCCTCCGTCGTCGTAACGGATCCGTCCGGCAGTGAGATCGATCCCGCATACTATACCGTGCGCTATACAAACAATACGACCCCCGGCACAGCAAAGGCGACTGTCGCGTTCAAGGGGACGGATCGAATGCTGACGCTTTGGTTCAAGATCTATCTGCCCGCAACGAACACGACCGCCGTGCAGAACGTTGACAATGGCATTCGACTGAGTTGGGAACCGGTCTCCGGTGCAAGGGGCTATGTCATCTATCGCCGCGCATGGAACCTTGCAAGCGCGGGCTGGACGACGTTTGAACGCTGGAACAACACGACTGCCGCGTCGTGGATCGACACGACCGTTTATGCCGGAACGCGCTATCAGTACGGCGTCAAGGCGTATTTCGAGGATCCGATGGACAACTTCAACCTCGGGCTTGTCGGACCGTTGAAAACGACCGTACGCATCACAACGCGCAAGCTGAACGCCGTTACGCCCGGATCGAAGCAGCTGACCGTCAAATGGTCCGGCTCCAAGGTCTTTACCGGCTATCAGATCAAGTACGCAACGGACCGGAGCTTTACCAAGAACGTCACCGCGATCAAGATCACGCGTCCGGATCAGTATCAGAACGTGATCAAAAACCTGAAATCCGGCACGACCTATTATGTGACGGTACGCTCGTATCAGGTGTTCGAGGGTATGACGTACTTCGGCGACTGGTCGAACGTGCTTTCCGCCAAGGTGAAATAACCGAGAGCAAAAAGCCTCCCCGCGAGGCTTTTTTCTTTGCGGCAAGAAGCCGTTTTCGACGGGATTCGTGTGCGGCGGGGGCTTTTCAAACGCGGGAAAAGCTGGTAAAATGGAAAAAAGGCGGTGACGGATATGTGCGGAAGATATGAGATTTATCAGGAGATCCGGGACGAACAGCTCGAAGAGCTGATCCGGCAGGCTTTGCGCGTGTCCGGAAAGATCTGCGCGAACATGAAAACGTCCGGCGAGATCCGTCCGACCGACATTGCGCCGGTCATCGCGCCGAGCGCTTTGAACCGCCGCCTCGGCGCGTTTCCGATGCAGTGGGGCTTTACGCATCCGACCCGCGGAATGCTCGTGTTCAATACCCGCATGGAGACCGCGCCGGAAAAGGATCTGTTCGTTTCGAGCATCGACGAGCGCCGGTGCCTGATCCCCGCATCCCGCTACTTCGAGTGGAAAAAGACCGAATCAAACAAAAAGGTCCGCTGCGCAATCGGCGCGGTCAACCGGGAGCCGCTGTATCTGGCGGGGCTCTATATCCGCACCTCGGACGAACACCGTCTCCCCTGCTTCTCCATCCTCACGCAGGACGCCGAACCGTCGATCCGCGACATCCATCCGCGCATGCCGGTGCTCGTGCCGTTCTCCCGCGCGGAGGAATGGCTCTCGCCCGACACGGACTTCCACGAGTTTATCTATAACCTTTCCGTTCCGGTCGAAGGAGGACCGCTATCATGAAAACATATCGGTTTTACGGTTGGGAAACAGCGACGGTCACGGACAAAAACGGTCTGACGCCGCGGGATTACTATGATCTTCTTTCGGACGTGTGGTGCGTAAAGACCTGTGCGCCGCGCATGCGCGCCGACTGGAGCCCTGAAAACCCAACGCTCGGGCAGTGTTCGATCACGGCGTTTCTCCTGCAGGATCTTTTCGGCGGAAAGGTGTACGGCGTGCCGCTTCCGGATGGAAATTATCATTGCTTCAACGCAGTCGAAGGCCGCACGTTTGATCTGACCAGCGAGCAGTTCGGAACCGTAACGCTCGATTACACAAACTGTCCCGAGCAGTTCCGCGAGGTGCATTTTGCAAAGGAAGAAAAGCGCGAGCGCTACGAGCTTTTGAAGCGGAAACTGCTCGAACGGATGAAAGCGAAAGAATAACAAAACCGCCTGAGCGGTGACATTCGGAGCGGTTCCCGGCGGACCGTTCCGTTTTTGTTTTCATGCTGTTTTTATAAACCGTTGTAAAATTTTGCTGCGGACGTCGTGTATATGGGTGAAAGGAGGCGAGCCGGTTTGGATGATGAATCATCCAATCGCTCGGGCTGACGGACGCTTTGGATCCCGTCCTTGCGGACTTTACGCCGCTGGCGACGGACCGGGACGACCTTTACCTGAGCGCGGCGGAACATGCCGCAACGGTGGAGATCGACGAGCAGGGCGTGACCGGCGCGGCATTTACGCGCTCGCTATGGCGGAAGGCGCTGCGGGGCCGGACGCGGAAATCGACTTTGTTCTGGACCGGCCCTTCCTGTTCCTTATCACGGGCAGAGACGGTTCCATTCTTTTCTCCGGCATCGTCCGGAATATCGGATGACAAAACGCGTCTGTATGGGTACGAGCACCCGTGCCGGGATCTGATTCCTCGCCGAAAATCCATAGAAATAACAAAAATCGGAGAGAGCCGGGGCTTTCTCCGATTTGCTTTTCTATTCTGTTTTGCCCGTGTCGGCATTCAAACGGATTCCGGATCAAAGATCACGCGATGCATGCGGACGTCGTTTTCGTCCGTCGGAATGTCGGGCGAAAGCGCTTTGCGAAAGCAGAGACAGAGCGTTTTGTCCGCGCCGCCCGCGAGGAAGCGGTCGTAATAGCCCGCGCCGTGCCCGAGACGCCTGCCGTCCGTCCACGCGGACACGCACGGCACGAGGATCAGGTCGATCGCGTCCGGCTCGATCGTTTCGGAAAGATCGGTCGGCTCCGGAATGCCGTATGCCCCGGGCACGAGATCGGCAGTGCTTCGGATGCGCACGGCGAGCATTTCGGTCCTGCTGATGCATTTCGGAACATAGACGTCCTTGCCGTCCGAAAGCGCCGCTTCGATGATCCCCGCGGTGTCCGGCTCCGTCGGCATGCCGATATAGAGGAAGATCCGCTTTGCCGCGCGGTACTCTTCGGAGGTCAGCACCTGCTTTGCGATGCTGCAGCTCGCCGCTGCGCGGTACGCGCCGGGCAGCAGTTTCACCCGCGTCGTGACCGATTTGCGAAGCGCTTTTTTCTTCTCATGAATGCTCTCCATACGTCCTCCTTACGCGATCCATTTCAGCAGCAGCATAAAGCCGACGAGCAGGATCAGAAACGAGAAATTAAACAGGGAGAACTTGCCGATATACGACATCGTCCTGCCCGGATTGTTCTTGATATGCTCGCGCAGCGTGATCAGGCTTGCCAGCGACGCGATCAGCGAGCCGACGCCGCCGATGTTGACGCCGACGAGAAGGTCCGGATAGTTTGTCGTAAACTGCGAAAGCAGCACGGCGGACGGCACGTTGCTGATGAACTGACACGAAAGAACGGAAAACAGCAGCGTGTTCTTCGCAAGAAGCCCCGAGAAGAAGTTGCGGACAGCGTCGATCCTTGCCATATTGCCCGCAAACACGAAGAAGAACACGAACGTCATGAGCAGCGGATAATCGACCTCCAGGAGCGCTTTCCGATCCGCAAACAGCAGCACCGCCGGAATGACGATCAGTCCGACCCAGTACGGAATGCCGCGGAACACGATCGCGATCGCAAGCGCAAACAGGCAAAGATACAGGATCGTCCGCCCCTCCGGCAGATGGATCCTTTCGTCGTCGAGCTTCAGCGGCTCGGGTTTCACGAAAATGATGCAGCAGAGCGTGATCAGCGCAACGGAGAACAAAAACGGCGGCGCCATGATCCGCATAAATTCGAGGTTCGGGATCTCGAATTTTGTGTACAGATACAGGTTCTGCGGGTTGCCGAACGGCGTCAGCATGCCGCCGAGATTCGCCGCGATGTTCTGCATGATGAAGGTGAACGACATGTATTTTTCCTTGCGCGTCGTGGACAGTACGAAGAACCCGAGCGGAAGGAACGTCAGAAGCGCCATGTCGTTTGCGATCAGCATGGAGCCGATAAATGTGATGTAGACGAGACCGAGCACGCTCATGCGGGCGTTTTTGAACAGCTGCACGACCTTGCGCGCAAGAACATAAAAGAACCGGATATCCTTCAGCGCGCAGACGACCGCGAGCACGCAGAAGAGACAGGTCAGCGTCTTGAAATCGAAGTAGCCGAGATACGCCTTGTCCGGCGGCACAAAAAACATCGTGACCGCCGCGGCGACAAGCGCGATGACCATGACAAGATTTTTCCTGACAAAGCCCTTTACCACTCGAAAAACAGCACTGCGCTTTCCTGCATTCTCCATCGTTCCCTACCCCGGCAAAACCGCTTTACGGTACGTTCGCTCCTTCTTTCCCCGTCTCTCTTCCGCAACGTCAGATCATTATACCATTCCCATGCAAAAAGTCAATTCTTCGCTGCACGCCGCGGTCGGAAGCCGTCCGGCACGACTGCGTTTACGCATAAAAAAGCCCCCGAAGAAGGGGGCTCTGAGGCTTAACCGAAGTTCACGAATACTTCGTTTATGTCCTTATCTTCATACCATCTATCCGCCAACCGCCAGGAGCAATTCCGACATTTGATCGAGTGCACAAGATCCTCGGTCGATTTCTTCAGGTTCTTCATCAGATCCTGAGTATGCGCAAAGAGTTCCGTTTCCCGGTTGCTGATCTCGGTGTTTTTCTGCTCCTGCTCTGTTGTCAGCGTCTTCTGTTCATTCAGCTTCTCCCGCCACGGGGCCGCGGCATATTCCGCGGCAAGCGCCGCAAAATCGGTATCATACACGTTATGCAGCGCGATATAGTCGTTATAACAAGCGGCATACAGCGCGATCTGCTCATCCGTAAACGATTCCCCTGCGTCCTTCTTCTCCTGAACCGTCTGCAGGACCTTTTCAACCTGATGCAGATACTTTATGGTCAAAAAGCCGATCCGGCCCAGCCATCGTTCGTACTGTCTGGTGCAGAACCCGACGGGTTTAGCTTCGATGCCGTATACTTCGCTAATGATATCGAGGCGATTCTGCTGATTCACATAGGCGAATCTCCAATACGCTTCGATATCGCCGATATCGCCGTACATCGCTCTTGTACGGATATTGTCCGAATCCAGCTTTGCCGCATAGTTGACCAGCGCCGCCGTTTGTCCCAAGGAAGTATTCGTGTATATCCCGCTGTTTGCCGCCGAAATCAAAGCCGGGATCTGCGAAAGCTTTCCTTCGTTCTTCAGTTTCTTAAAGATTGCCACCATCATTTTGCGCTGTCTTGCCGTGCGGGAGCTGTCAAGTCCGTCCGCCGAGTTTCTGATACGCAAATATCCCATGACCGCATCGCCGTCGAGATGCTGCATGCCGACGTGATAGCTCTGTCTGCGGTTCATCGACCGGAACTGTTGATCCACATCATAGTCGATCCCGCCGATCGCATCGACGATATCAATCACCGCCTGAAAGTCCACGCCGTAATAATACGGAATGGAGATCCCGCCGAGCCATTTCTCCGCCGTGCGGCATACCAGCTTGAATCCGTCCGCAAGGTCGTCTGCTTTTCCGGTCGTGCTGAACTTGCCGCCGAGTCCCACATTAAACACGCCGTTCAGCTTATAAAAGCCCGAATACCCCGGTACAGTCGTAAACGTGTCGCGCGGCAGCGTAATAACGTCCACCGTATCCTGATCGAAATTCACCGTGATCACCATCATGCTGTCGGTATGCGGCATCGTTCCGCTCGTCGTCCTGCCATCCTCATAGGCGTCGATCCCCATCAGCATGACGTTCAGAATCCCATTGTATGCAACACTGTCGGAATCGGCAGGCGTCTCCTCCGAACGCTCCGACTGTTCCGTCGTCTGCGGCTCGATCCCGAACGGATCGGAAGCTTCCGCAGAGGAATCATCCCTGTCCGGCACCTCCACAGGGATCTCGAACGCAGGCGCTATCGGCGTTTTCTCCGGGATCGGCGTTTCCGTTTCGCGATCGAACATCGTCTCCGGACGCTTCAGGATCCTGTTGACATACCGATACCCGAAAAAGGCAGCGACGCCCAGCACAAGCAAAATGCCGCCCAGAACGATCAGCAAAGTCCTTCCGGATTTCTTTTTCTTCTTCTTTTTCGGCGGCTCCTTTACTTCAAAAAGCTCTTCCATTTCCGTCTCCTGTCATAATAGTTGATCTTGTTACATTGTTATGCGCGGCAAAATCTACCCGGTATGTTTGTTACATTGTATCACGGTCTTCTGAAAAGCACAAGTTCCGTATCCCCGTCCACACGCCGCGCACCTTCCTTTGTTCGCAGGCGCAGCCGAACCGCATCGTTCCGGCAAATCCTTCCCAATTTGCTGTGTTGCGCATGATATGTTATTATTCATAACAAAATATCCCCGCATCCTGCATTAAAATCTATATAATTGATGAAAAACCGTCACATCCTGTTGCAAAGCGCGATCGGATCCGTTATAATATGCCAGTGACGGGTCTTATATTACAAGCGGATACTCAGTCCCGTCCGGAGGAATATCATGCGAAAACTGTCCCCTGTGCGATTGGCGCAGACCGTCGCCGCCCGGCGCAAGGCAATGAAAATGACGCAGCTTCAGCTTTCCAAAGCGACCGGGATCAACCGCGCATTGCTGTCCCGTATCGAAAACCGGGACTATGAACCCTCGATCAATCAGCTTTTGGCGCTGTCCGAAGTGCTGCGGTTTGAGATCGGCGATGTGCTGGAAAGCCCCGCGCCGCACGAACTGCACGCCGTGCGCTCCTGCAGGATCGCGGTCGCGGGAACCGGCTATGTCGGTATGTCGCTTGCCGTTCTGCTTGCGCAGCACAACGACGTCACGGCGGTCGATATCGTGCCCGAGAAGGTCGAAAAGCTGAACCGCTTCGTCTCGCCGATCCAGGATGAATACATCGAACAGTATCTTGCCGAAGCGCAGGCAGGCACACGCGCGCTGCATTTAACCGCGACCACCGACGGCGCAGGCGCCTATCGGAATGCGGATTACATCATCATCGCCGCGCCGACCAACTACGATCCCAAGCAGAACTTCTTTGACTGCTCGGCGGTCGAAGCGGTGATCCGGCTGATCCTGGAAAGCACCAAGGAGCGGGAAACGAAGCCCACCATCGTCATCAAGTCCACGATTCCGGTCGGCTATACGGAGCACGTGCGTAAGCTGTACCAAGCGGACAACATCATCTTCAGTCCGGAGTTTTTGCGCGAAAGCAAAGCGCTCTACGACAACCTTTACCCCTCCCGCATCATTGTCGGCTGCGATCCGAACACGGAAGACGCCGCGCACACCTTTGCCGCGCTTCTCAGGCAAGGCGCGATCAAAAGCCCGATCGAAACGCTGTTCATGGGCTATACGGAAGCCGAGGCGACCAAGCTGTTTGTCAACACCTACCTTGCGCTGCGCGTGTCGTTCTTCAACGAGCTGGATACCTACGCCGAGGTCAAGGGTCTTTCCACCGCGTCGATCATCAAGGGTGTCTGCCTCGATCCGCGCGTCGGCGATTATTACAACAATCCGTCGTTCGGCTACGGCGGCTACTGCCTGCCGAAGGACACGAAGCAGCTTTTAGCCAACTATCAGCATGTGCCGCAGAACATGATGACCGCGATCGTCGAGAGCAACCGCACGCGCAAGGACTTTATTGCGGACCGCGTGCTGGAGATCGCGGGCAGCTATACGGCTTCGGCAAACTACAACAAAGCGCAGGAGAAAAAGCAGCGCGAGCTGGTCGTCGGCGTCTACCGTCTCACCATGAAGGCGAACTCCGACAACTTCCGGCAAAGCTCGATCCAAGGCGTTATGAAGCGCATCAAAGCGAAAGGCGCAACGGTCGTGATCTACGAGCCGACGCTCGAAAACGGCAGCACGTTTTTCGGAAGCCGGGTCGTCAACGATCTCAAGAAGTTCAAGAGGATGTGCGGCTGCATCATCGCCAACCGCTATGATACGGCGTTGGACGACGTCGAAGAAAAGGTTTATACGCGGGACCTGTTCCGCAGAGATTAAAAAATCAAACAAAGGAGAAACGACATGAAGATTACCGTTGCAGGCGTCGGATATGTGGGACTGTCCCTTGCCGTTCTGCTGGCGCAGAAACACGAAGTCACCGCCATCACGACCACCGAAAAGAAAGCCGAAAAGCTGAATCAATTCATCAGCCCGATCCAGGACGACGAGATCGAGCGTTTCTTCCGCGAAGCAAGAGAAGGCTCTCGCAAGCTGAACCTTTTCACCACCACCGACAAGGCGGCGGCGTACGGCAGCGCAGAGCTTGTCATCATCGCCACCCCGACCAATTACGACGACGAAAACCACTTCTTTGATACCAGCGCGGTCGAGGACGCGATCGAATGGACTTTGAAGGTCAACCCGAACGTGCTGATGGTCATCAAGTCCACGATCCCGGTCGGCTATACCGAGTCCGTCCGCAAAAAGTACGGTGTGAACAACATCATTTTCAGCCCGGAGTTTCTGCGCGAATCCAAGGCGCTGTACGACAATCTGCATCCGAGTCGCATCGTGGTCGGCTGCGACGACACGCAAAAGAAAGAAGCGCAGATGTTTGCAGACCTGCTTTTGGAAGGCGCGAGAGCCGAAGAAGAACGTGCGGGTACTGCCCCGCAGAACATCCCGGTACTGCTTGCGCATCTCACCGAAGCCGAGGCGATCAAGCTGTTTGCGAACACCTACCTTGCGGTGCGTGTCAGCTACTTCAACGAGCTCGACACCTACGCGCAGACCAAGGGGCTTGACACGCAGATGATCATCGACGGCGTCTGCATGGACCCGCGCATCGGCGGGCATTACAACAACCCGTCGTTCGGCTACGGCGGCTACTGCCTGCCCAAGGACACCAAGCAGCTTTTGGCAAACTACAAGGACGTTCCGCAGACGATGATCGAGGCGGTCGTCAAGTCGAACACGGTCCGCAAGGACTTCATCGCGGATCAGATCATCAAACGCAACCCGCGCACCGTCGGCGTCTACCGTCTGACGATGAAGTCGAACAGCGACAACTTCCGCGCGTCCGCGATCCAGGGCGTCATGAAGCGCATCAAGGCGAAGGGCATCCCGATCATTATCTACGAGCCGACGCTGGAAAACGGCAGTGAGTTCTTCCGTTCGGAGGTCGTCAACGATCTCGATCGCTTCAAGAGGGAAAGCGATGTGATCCTTGCCAATCGTTTCGACGAGCACATCCTCGGCGACGTTGCCGACAAGGTCTACACGCGCGATCTGTTCCGCAGGGATTGAGATGCACCGGCTCTGCGAACAACAATTCCATAAGCTCTACGGCAAAGATCCCGAGGGGCTCAGCTTCAGCCCCTATCGGGTCTGCCCGATCGGTGCGCACTCCGATCACAATCTCGGCAAGATCACCGGCTTTGCGATCGATCAGGGAATCCATTTTGCCTACCGTCCCAAGGAAAACGGCGTGGTCGAACTGACTTCGCTGCAGTTTCCGAAGCGCGCACAGTGGCATATCGCCGCCGTGCCGAACAGACAAAACGACTGGGCAGATTACCTGCGCGGCGCATCGTGGGCGCTTGCAAAAATGCATCCTCTGACCGTCGGCGTCTGCGGCGTTTTTGAAGGCTCTCTTCCGATCGGCGGGCTGTCGTCCTCGGCGGCAGTCACGCTGGCGTTCCTTTCCGCGCTTGCGAAGGTCAACGACGTCCATCTGTCGCCGCAGGAGCTGATCGACACGGCATTTGACGCGGAACGAAACTATGTCGGCGTCAACGTGGGCAAGCTGGACCAAAGCTGCGAGGTTTTGGGACGAAAGGATCATCTGCTGTATCTCGACACTGCGGACGGCAGTTTCGAACTGATTCCGACCGATCCCGCCATGAAGCCGTACAAGATCGCGATCTTTTTCAGCGGGCTCGAACACAGCCTTATGGGATCCAAGTTCAATATGCGCGTGGATGAGCTGCGTGCGGGCGTGTACGCGCTGATGGCGCTATCCGGCATGGAGTACGGTAAGTTTGCGGAAGCGAATGCGCGCAGCGTCCCATACGAGGTCTATCTCAGGTACAGGGACCGACTGCCCGAGCCGTGGGCAAAGCGCTGCGAGCACTGGTATACGGAATTTCAGCGGGTCGAACAGGGTGCGGAGGCGTGGCGCAGAAGCGACATCGAAACCTTCGGACGGCTGTCGTTCGAGTCCGGTCGAAGCAGCATCGAAAACTGGGAATCCGGCGCGCCGGAGCAGATCCGGCTCTACGAGCTCCTGCGCAAGACCGACGGCGTCTACGGCGGACGGTTTTGCGGCGCAGGCTTCAAGGGCTGCTGCATGGCGCTGATCGACCCGGCATTCGAGGAATCCATCGTACGCAAAGTCAGCGAAGCGTATTGCAAAGATTTCCCGCAGCTGAAAGAAAAATATGCCGTCCGCATCACCGAGAGTGCAGACGGCGCAAGCCTGTGAGGTACCGCTATGAAGTGTTTGATCCTTGCCGCGGGGTACGCGACCCGGCTTTACCCGCTGACGGAGAACTTTCCGAAGCCGCTTTTGAAGGTCGGCGAAAAAACGATCCTCGATTGGCTGATCGAGGACATTGACGCCGTCAAATTGATTGATGAATACATTGTGATCACAAATCACAAGTTCGCGCAGCACTTTGAAGCTTGGGCAAAAGCGCACACACTGCCGATCACAGTGGTCGACGACGGTACAAGCACCAACGAAACGCGGCTCGGCGCGGTCTGCGATATTCAGTTTGCGATCGACAAGCTGGGTCTCAACGACGACCTTCTGGTCATTGCCGGCGATAATCTGCTGGATTTTTCGCTGACGTCCTTCCTTCGGTACGCTCTGAAAAAGGGCACGTCCTGTACGATGCGCTATTACGAGCCGGACGGGAACAGGCTGCATCGCTTCGGCATCTCCGAGATCGACGAACAGGAACGGCTGCTCTCTTTGGAGGAGAAACCTGAGAGCCCGAAGTCGCACTGGTGCACGCCGCCGTTTTATTTCTACACGAAAGCCGACGCCGCCCGCATCCGAGACGCCATTTCCGACGGCTGCGGTACGGACGCCCCGGGCTCACTCGTTGCATGGATGTGCAGTCACAGCGTCATGTACAGCATGGAAATGCCCGGCAGCCGCTATGACATCGGCAATCTCGAAAGCTACGAAACCGTACAAAATACATACAAAGGAATCAAAGGGTGACTCAAATGGGAAAACAGCACATTGATCTCAACAACAAAACGATCCTCGTCACCGGCTCGCCGGGCTTTATCGGCGCGTTTCTCGTGCTGCGGCTTCTGAAAGAACTGCAGGGCGGCACGGTCATTTCGTTCGACAACATGAACGATTACTACGATCCCGCATTAAAAGAATACCGCCTGTCCTTGATCGCACAGGCGGCGGAGACTTCGCCCGTCAGGCACATCTTTGTCAAGGGCTCGATTGCGGATAAAGCGCTGGTCGACCGCGTCTTTCAGGAGTACAAGCCTGCAATCGTCGTGAACCTTGCCGCGCAGGCGGGCGTGCGCTATTCGATCGATCATCCGGACGTATACATCGAATCGAACCTGATCGGGTTCTACAATATCCTGGAGGCCTGCCGTCACAATCCGGTGGAGCATCTGGTCTATGCCTCGTCCTCTTCGGTCTACGGCGGCAACAAGAAGGTGCCGTTTTCTACCGACGACAAGGTCGACAATCCCGTTTCCCTCTATGCGGCAACGAAGAAGTCGAATGAGCTGTTGGCGCACAGCTACAGTAAGCTCTACAATATTCCCTCGACGGGACTGCGCTTCTTTACCGTTTACGGTCCCGCAGGCCGTCCGGATATGTTCTATTTCTCCGCAACGCAAAAACTGGTCGCAGGAAAGACCATCCAGATCTTCAACTACGGCAACTGCAAGCGCGACTTCACCTATGTGGACGATATCGTGGAGGGCGTGATCCGCATCATGCAGGGCGCGCCGGAGAAAGCGACCGGCGAGGACGGGCTGCCCCTGCCTCCCTACGCGGTCTACAACATCGGCGGCGGCACGCCGGAAAACCTCCTGGACTACATCGCCACGCTGCAGGAAGAACTCGTCCGTGCCGGCGTTCTGCCCGCAGACTATGACTTTGAAGGACACCGCGAGCTCGTCGGCATGCAGCCGGGCGACGTTCCCGTGACCTATGCAGACAGCGCCGCGCTCGAGACCGACTACGGCTTCCGCCCGGCCATCGGCATCCGCGAAGGTCTGCGCAGATTCGCGGAGTGGTATAAAGAGTACTACAAGGCATAAATCGAAAACAAAAGCGCCGGATTAGGTCACCCTGTCCGGCGCTTTTGTTTTATTCCTTTGATTGTCCCGGTATCAGTTTCTGATATAGATCGCTTCGTTTCTTTCCCCGTCCGATGTCCTCTATGATTTGTTTTCCTTCTCGTTTCGTCTGCAATCCCTGCCTTGCATATCTGCCGATCTGATAGATCCACGCAAACGGCTTCAGCCATTTATGCTTATGATATGCCTTCCAGTTATACTCTCCGGCTTGCTGCAGATATCGGAAGCCCTTTCTCTTAAGGTGTGAGACCGCACTTTCAACCTGTAACCCGGACCCCCTTTTCTTCCCAAAGTTTCCGGAGGACAGCAAATTATCCATCAGTTCCGCACATAGTCTGCTGTCCGCATCTTTGCACCAGTTGATCCGATCCGACAGTCCGAGATACATCTGACACATTTTTGTCGCCGTTCGCGCCAATTTATCGAGACCGGTCTGTTCCGCCGCAGTTTTGAATGATTGCAGCCAAAGCTCATCATCCAGTTCTTGATCGACAAACATCATCCAGTCGATCATCTGACGAAGTCCCAATCCGGCACGAAGGTGGTGCGCAATATGTGCAAGCAGTACCAAACCGTTTTCCATGACAGGCAGCATAGGAAACTCCGAATGATAGATCCTACCGGTCTTTATATTCTGCATGCCCGCAAAAAGGAAACGGTCGACGTCAACTCCGTCGTCATTCGTGAAAAAACGATGCATCTCGAAAGAGACACCTTCTTTGCAGGCTTCGATGTGCCGCGGATACAGAGGGTCTTCGGCAATCCGATACCCGTTCAAATCAAGCAATTCCTTTGCCCGTTCAAACGACTCTTCCGGAACAAGAAAATCGATATCGCCCATTGTACGCTGCATCGGGTTCGGGTAATAGATTGCAGCCGCAGTCCCTTTCAGAATTACCATAGGGATACCGTTTGCCTGAAACAGCTCGCACAAAGCAGACTGAAAATGCAGGATCCGAATAAAATGTGCAACGCCGAAACCTGCTCTGCTTTGGTATTTGCTTTGATACTCTGCCGGTGCAGCCGAAATCGCAATGCATAATATCGTTTGCTTCTCCGCCTCATCCAGCACAGCTTTCCAATCGGTATCCGGCGAAAATGCAATGTCACGACCCCATAACGATTTTTGTATCGCTTGCAATAAGATCTGTTCCGTCTGTTTCATTTTCTTCTTGTTCCGCAAAACGATCCCTGGTCACGGTTCCCAAGGAGTATAGGCTTTGCCTTCCAGAATGTCTGCAATGCGTTCGCAGGCGTGTCCGTCTCCGTACGGATTGCATGCGTGCGACATCTTCTCGTATTCCTCTTTGTTTTCAAGCAGCAGCTTAAAGGTATTGTAGATCGTCTCCTCATTCGTACCGACCAGCTTCAGCGTCCCGGCATCGACGCCTTCGGGACGTTCCGTCGTATCGCGCATGACCAGTACCGGTACGCCGTAGGACGGACACTCCTCCTGGATCCCGCCGGAATCGGTCAGGCACAGATAGGACCGCGCTTCAAAGTTGTGACAGTCAAAGACCTCGATCGGCTCAATGATATGGATCTGCTTGCAGTCGCCGAGCTCCTCGTCCGCCGCCTGCCGTACGACCGGATTCATATGGATTGGATAGACCGCCTTGCACTCCGGATGCTCGTCGAGGACGCGGCGAATAGCACGGAACATATGATGCATCGGCTCGCCGAGGTTTTCGCGGCGGTGCGCCGTAATAAAGATCAGCTTGCCGTCGCCGACCCAATCCAATTCGGGATGTGAGTAATCCGCTTTCACCGTATGCTGCATCGCGTCGATGACCGTGTTGCCGGTGACATAGATATTCTCCGCCTTTCTTCCCTCGCGCAGCAGATTGTCACGGGACAGCGGCGTCGGCGCAAAGTTATACTGCGAGATGATCGAAACGGCTTCGCGGTTGAATTCCTCCGGATACGGGCTGTAAATATTGTACGTCCGAAGCCCCGCTTCCACATGTCCGACCGGGATCTGCAGATAGAAACACGCGAGCGCCGTGACGAACGTCGTGCTGGTATCGCCGTGAACAAGCACGACGTCCGGCTTTTCCTTCTCCAGCACCGCCTTGATCCCGTTCAGAATGTTGGTCGTAATGTCGAACAGCGTCTGCCGGTCCTTCATGATGTTCAGGTCGTAATCCGGCACGACGCCGAACGTTTCCAGCACCTGATCCAGCATCTGCCGGTGCTGCGCCGTCACGCAGACAACGACCTGCAGCCCCGCCCGTTTTTTCATTTCATTGACGAGCGGGCAAATTTTGATTGCCTCCGGCCGTGTGCCGAATACAGTCATGATCTTTTTCATATATTATTTCCTCTTTCTGTCCTGTCCATATGGGTGTCAAGAATCCGCCCGTTTTTTGGGCAGACGTCTGATGAACGTTTTGATTACGGCAACAGTTTCTTTTCGCATGATAAGGAGATTGACCAGTAATGTAACCGCGCCGGTCGCCGCAAACGTAATTCCCGCATAAAGAATCCATGACACATAGTGTGTGATTTGAATATTGATCAGTGAAGCTGCATAAACCAAAGCCCCGTAGATCACAAAAGAAAGCAAATACCTCTTGATCTGTGTGCCGATACTCAAGCAGATAACGTCTTTATGCAAAAAGATCATAAAGGAAACCGTTCGATATGCCATAGCAACAAACGTGCCGATCGCTACGCCGATCAACCCGAATCTCGATACCAGTATCACAGAAACAGCAATGTTCGAGACTGCTTCTACGATTGCCGAGGTTCTTGTCTCTTTGAACTTTCCTGCCGCATTGATGAGGCTGGTGTACGGTAACCGCAAACAAAACAGATATTCGGCTGCAATAATGATATAACCGAATGCATATTGCACATATTCCACATCGGTAATGTTTTTGACATAGATACCGACAAACTTGAACACCGTTATGCTTGCGGTCGCAAACACCGTCGTACACAGAATATGCATGAAATTGTTATATGCCTGAAATGTCTTGACAAGGGTATCTCGCTCGCCCAATGCAATGATATTGCCGAGTGCCGACGTAACTGCTCGTTCAATCGCACGGATAAATGACGTCAAACCGGTCGTGACCAAGTGATAAACGCTGTAAACGGAAACCAGGCTCAATGAAACATTTGGGCTGAATCTGGCAAACAGCGTCAGCACAAAAATATCGGTCTTTGAATGAATGAAATATGCTATCGCCTGCGCAAAGCCGTCCCAGCGTTGCTTGATCAGCGAATTATCAACCTCATATTTGCCGTAAAGCTTATATTTCCTCTTGGTGTAGATGCTGAGCAGCAGCGGACGCAATACAAAGATAGCAGCACTGCCCAGTTTCACGATCTGAACCGAGCAACCGGCTTTGATCAAAACTACGGACACCGCCGTGTTGACGATGACTGTCGCAATCTGCAGGATTGAATAGACATAGGAGTTTTGATCCGCCTCCAGCAGCATTTGGTGCGTAATGCCAAAGAAATACTGCGCTGCGGTGCTAACGCCTATGATCACCACCAATGAAGCCGTATACAAAAACGATCCCGTGTCCGGCGCGATCAGCGTCGGAAACAGGCCTGCGAGAACGGCTATATATGCGATGGTAATAAATGCGATCTTCCGGAAAAAGGATTCTACGGTTTTTGCGATAACGCAAAGCTTGTCATGATCCTTCTTTGCCAGAGGCTTGTACATGGCAGCCTTGGCGACCGTTCCGACGCCGGATTGAAGAAGCGTGATGTAACCGATAAAACTTGTTATCGAAGACACCAACCCGTTGACTTCCGATCCAAACGTTCCGATGAACAATCTGGGAAGGATAAACCCGGCAACAACCGTGATCACTTCCAACAGCATCGAAAAAATCGTATTTATAAGTGCTTTCTTTTTTCTCATTTCAATAGCGACCTTTGATCAACTATTCTTTGGGAAGCAACTCCAAATTCAGCTTGGCCTTATCGATCAATTCCTGCGGCACAGTAACCATCCGATCCTTATATGCTTCAAGCATTTGATAAGCTTTTTCCGTTGTGATTTCTTTCAGCGGGACGCATCTGTCTGCTTCGCCGATTTGCTTATAAAAACGTAATGTTTTATTGGGAACGAACGGGAACGAAACGACCGATCTGCCCAGCGCAGAGCCAACGATGCCGACATGCAGCTTTGTCGTGATGATCAGATCCGCGCGCTCAATCTGTCGCGTCAATTTCCACGGATCATCATATTTCAAAGTAATCGGATCGCATCCCGCAAATATCGTTTCATATTCCTGATAGTGCGAATCACGCTTTATCCCGTCAGCAGCCAGATACAGCTGATAATCGGGGTGCGCTTTCAAAAAGCGTATCGTTGCCGGAACAACGATCTCCTTCAATTTTGCCGTCACTTCCGCATTGCTGTCGATATGGAACAGAAGCATCTTCTTTCCGTTTTCTGTTTCAAATCTCGGTACATCCTGTTTTTCCCGATCCAGAAACTCTTTGATCACCAAGGCGGTATCGGCCGTTACCTGAATATCGTTATTTATCCCGAACTCTTTACAATACTGCAGTGACTCTTCATTCCGGACTGTAATAACTGTCGCATAATTAAGAATCTCTCTGGCTCTTTTACTGAATGCAGCATTTTCATCAAACGGTCCAGCTCCAACACCCATAACATAAATCGGCTTTCCTGCTTTCATAAACAAAGAAGCCGGATACAAATACCGATGAATATGACGTGTTTCTGCCAAAAAGCCTTTTTTTCTTGGTTCAGCGATATATCCGCCCGAGAAAAAAATAAAGGCATCACATTGATGTAATAGCTTTTTGTAATTTCGCGTTTCAGGCTTATAATCGAGATGCTTCTGAAAATAACTGCTTATACCATACTTGGGATGCGTATAAAACTCTACTTGTACCCCATTATTCAAAAGTGATTGATAGAATAACTCGGCAAATATGTAATCTCCATAGTTACTCATATTCACCGCTCCATGCAACATTACTCTCATCCTATAAACCTCTTATTGTTCTTCATTCGGAAGCTTGATCCAGCTTCCAAGCGTATAATCCCATTCATCCGGTTCAAAGGGACTGCTTGCTCCGGAAGCCGGGAAAAATGTCAGTTCCCCGAAATAAACCTTGTCATTGACCTCATAAAAATCGGCTCTTAAGAAAGGTATATCCTTTGCAAGCATTTCAGCAAGGGACACCATTTCATCAAAATGAACGGGTAGTTCGATCGTTTGACTGTCGTCACTCGGAAGACGCCTTTCGCAAAAAGGCAGCCGTTCTTTATTCCTACCGTAATAATTTGTATGATGACAGGTAAATCTGTTGTAATCGACCTTCATACACTTGACGATTCCATTAAAACAAAAGAACTTATAATCTCTGACGTCATGCTCTCCCGATGCCGTTTCTGGCCCTTCTAGATACTGTTCCGCAATAATGCGCGGTTTTACCTGCTTATACGGCCACTCCCTTGCAATAATACCCAGATTCCTTTTCTGTCTCCCTTCGAAATAATCGATCAGAGCTTCTTTATCAAAGCCTTTTGATTTATCAATGATTCTGACCGTTCCGGAATCATGTGTCGTCTTCAAGACGAATTGATCGGGGAGTGCATCAAAATCGATGTCTCTCGGCGAATCCCAAACGCCGTACGTCGGGATAATATACTCCTGCCCAATGATTCCCGCAACGTACTCTTTTGCCGCATACTTGTCAACCATCGTACTGTAATACGGTTTTCGGTCATGAATCTTCAACCACTGCAGCTTCTCGGTAAACCGTTTCGGGTTCTTGAGGTTCAATCTTTTTCCCATATAGATCCAATAAAACAGCTTTAGATACGGTTCATCACCGAGGCAATTGAAAAAGCCTTTTTTCATAGCATATTTAACAAACGAGCGTAATCTTTTCATCTGCTGCATTCCTTTCTTCCTCTCTCGCAAGCGGCGTTGTGATCGCATATCCTGCGACGACCGCCACAATATACATCAGGTTTTGTGCATAAAACGCAATCGTTGTAAAGCTGATTGCAAAGAAAACGACAAATATCGCTAACAAGTATTTTGTGCGCGTATTGAGAATTAGATCTGTCCGTTTGTATGATTCCCGTTTCCTTGAGATGATCACCCACGGTCGGACGAGCGTATATCCAAAGATCAGCGTCCCAATAATACCCGTACATGCCAACATTTCACTATACAGACAATGTGTGTAGGTGCTCCACGAAGTATAGTATCTTGCATTGTTAAATCCCACACCGAAGAATGGATGAGAAAGGAAAAGCAGTAGTCCTTCTTTAAACAATTCTATCCTTTCCTGATCACTGTCACCAACATACGTCTCGCTCATTCGAAACATAAACACTTCCATCTGAAGCGCGTATCTTGAAGTGTACCACCTATATATGAGTATTCCGGAGAATACTAGTACAGCAACAAGAAAGAGTTTCCAAAACCACTTAATTCGTGCAAACGTATAACGATAGCAGAGAACCGTCCACAGTATAATCAAAGCAGCGCCGCCGATAATTGCTTTCTTGGAAACAGTCAATAATACACCAATAAGCAAAACTGCAATCGCTGTAATGCTGATTCCCCACTTAACAGCGCTGTTTTTCCTTGCAATCAATAAATATAAAACAAACCCTATCGCAAATGTAAGTGTTACACCGATGGTATTTACATTTACGTTTTCAGCAATGCTGACTCTTTTCACCCCGACGCCATTCAGAATCAAGATGAGTGTTGCTGCGATCGCTTGTATGATAAAAACATACATAGGAAAATCCGGTTTGTTGTCAGATTGAATATAATAAACCACCAAATAAAAAACACCCAAATACTCCAAAAATGATAGGACCGTACTAAATGTCTTGCTGTAATCATAGGCGACAAGCAAACCCGACAATAACAAATATGCTGCAAAAACCAGCAATGCAATCAGGCTTCTATCCAAACGGATCCTAAATCTTTCATGCAGCAATTGCAATGCAATTGCGCCGATCAGTAACGCAGAAGACAATCCTCGTACAAAGAAAAGCGAATAGCTTAGGACGTTTGTATATACAATATAAAAAGCAAACAATACTTTGCTTAGTATTTGACAATTTATCCGTAATCCCAGAGAACGGTTCATAGATTCTTCTCCATAAAACGAACAATTCCGTTTGCACGGTTTTCGATCGACAAGAGCTTGCCCGCCTGCAAGCTTTTGTCCGCATGTTCCTTTCGGAGCTGCTGATCAGATGCATATGTCATCAACGCTTGTTCAATTTCGTCAATATTCTCCGGATCGACCAGAATCGCATACTCGCGATTCAAAATGTCGTAATTAAACCCTCTATCGGAGGAAACGATCGGCAACCCGCACCCCATCGCCTCGACGATCGCATTGCAGCAGCCTTCCGCCTTTGTAGGAAGAACAAATACGTCGGATGCACAAAGATATGCCGGTATCCGGTCGTGACTGATCCTTCCGGCGAAAGCAATTTGTTCTTTGGGAACGGTTATGGGGATATCCCCGCCTCCGATCAGAATACACTTCCAATCCGGATGGCGTCTGATAATCTGCTGTACCTTATCAAAGCCCTTTCGCTCGATAAAACCGCCTACAAAGGAAACGACAAAATCCGTATCGGATAACCCCAGATTCTTTCGCTGTTCGGCTTTATCCATCGGCTTGAAAAGATCCGTATCGATGCTGTTCGGAAAGACTTCGATCGGCGTCTCTGCAGAGAATATGCCGATATCAAGCGCATCTTTCTTTAGCTCAGAAGATACAGACACCACGCCTTTAATATATCTCTGCAGTTCCTTCATATACAGTGAATAGTTCAGCTGTTTATTGTTAAGATTGCTCTCACCGATGGCAACAAACGCCGGAACCCCTGTTTTTTCAGACAACAGCGCCGCATGCACCCCGGAGTCGATGAAATGGGAATAGATTGCATCGCAATCATGAATATACCTTTCAAAGGTTTTACGAATCGCACGCTGCTTCGATGAAACGGTAAGACGATATGTCTCATAGCCAAAAATCCTTCTACTCGGAAAAACCGTATAGGACGGACAATACACATGGATTTTTGCGCCGTTCAGCGTTGTCTCAATTCTGGATTCCGCTCTGTGTTGTTTCTCCATATTGGAAACCGGAGAAATCACATGACATTCAATTCCCTGATCGGCGATTGCACTGATCAACGTTCCGACAAACGCATAATGCGGATCGTTTTCAGACGGATAATATGCCGAAATAACACATAGCTTTTTGATCATTCCTTTGTTTCCCCATCAAAATCGATGATTTTTGCAGCAATTGTTTTGGGCTCCAACAATTTACACGGCTCCCATACCCTCTTGTCGTTCATAACAGATTTGATTGCGGATGCGATTTCCGTCTCCGAATTACCGCAAAGGATAAACCGATCAAACGATTCCAAGTACTCTCGCATTTCATCTTGCCGCTCCCCGTCAAGAATGACAAGGATCGGACGGTTTGTTGCTGCATTATGGTAGAGCTTTCCGGGGATCTGCGTCCCTGAACTGTTCAAAACGCAAACAAACAAATCGGTTTGTTCTTCCAAGTCCTTTACAACTCCCCGCGGGCGGATCATGATATTCTCAGTAGGCTGTAATTGCAAATCCGAGTCGCCGACCAGATTGAGCTTTGCAATCCCTATCAAAGAAGAAAACGCATTGTAAAGCGGCATAATATTCCTGATCCCGGAATGATAAGCGCCGTAATACCCGACCGTAAACAAATCGTTCTTCGTATCCGGGTATATCTTTCGGAATGCGTTCGCTGTCGGAACAAAAAGCATTTTATCCGCATACATCGGATGCGTTTTCTGCTCCATCTCCAAAGTAAACGGGGATGTGTATACAATTCTGTCCGCGATCTTAAGGTATTTTCTTTCTTCTCTTTTGATGATAAACTCCGGATAAATTGCCCTCTGTGTAATGTCACCGGTCATCGGATCCCCCCAGTATTCGATCACCTTTTCACTTCTTAAACCATCCTTTAGCAGCGCTCTTAACGCAATTTGAGAAATCTTCGGATCAGAAACGGAAATGACATACTGATATTCTTTTCGCGGAAGAATATCCAACGTCAGCTTCTTTGCTATTGTTGATGAGCTTGTATAAAGGGATAACTTATGATACACCTTTCTGAGTACGGGAAGCAGCTTTTGCTTCAGTCCCTTTTTTGTTCCCTTCGGAGAGGATACCAAGCTCTCATACGCCTTGTTTTGTGAAGTTGTAATGATATTGACGCCCTTCAGAAACGCATAGTCGCTCATATCATTAATATGCGTAACAGCACTGACCGGGGTACAAAGCAAGTCCATTTTATACCCCAGTTCATTAAGCCCTTTCATCATGGCCAGCATGCGCATATTGGATGATGATAAGCTGTTATATGCCTGTAACTTTATAATCAAAACATGATCCAACATTTGTGTTTCCTGTAATAATCCGAACGTTTGTTCATACCAACCTTTGTTCAATCCTGTATTTCACGCTTAACGGTACTTACAAGGTAAGCAGGGAAATGCTTAGCGACATCGCTGTGCTGTTCATAATCGTATGCATTATCTTCGATCACCTGATAGCCATTTTCATGCAAATCTGCAATCATGTCCTTGATATGATCCTTATACGTATGCTCTTTCGGAGAATAATGGATATAGATCGTAGATTTTTTCGAATGATCTTTCCGCATTTCATCAACGATATAGCTGTTGAGTTTATCAATGGACGACTGACTGCTGTCGCCCATGATCACCTTCAAAATCGGTCTCGAATGCTCGGATGACAGATAACTTCCCACATGATACTGCGGTGCGCCGATGATACAAGTATCCGCCTCCGTTTTTATTCCGAAATACAGCGCGGATGTGCCGCCCTTGCTGGAGCCGACGGTGATCACTTTATCATACGCATGCTCGGCTTTTATCTTCTGTAAAAGGTCCAAAACATCCTGTTCAAGATACCAATCCCCGTCCTTTCCGAGGTAATAGCTTCCGACATTGACCGGATTCCAAACATCGTCCAACAGAAACAGTTTGTTGGCTTTGATTCCGGAGAGCGTTGTTAGATAATTATAGACCGGCGGACAGTCCTTTCCGGGGAATGCCGAAAATACGACGATCAACGTTTTGCTCTTTTCACAGGGAAAGAAGCAATATGATAACCGATCAAATAGTTTCTCATGTTTTTTGATCCGGTTTTTCAGTATCAGTCTCTTGACTTTTCTCAAAAGCTGTTTGATTTTTGCCATTTTCTCACCCAGATTCTTACGTAGTGTTCTGCCGTCAAATATGATACACGCCCGGCAGTTTGCAAATGTTGTGGCAATCCAAAACGACCTTGCCGGCAAGCTTGTCCATGTTTTCCTTGATCTCGTTGTGCTTGACCATAATGACCACGAAATCGACCGCTGCAAGGAATTTGTCCAGGTTGTGATACTGATTTGCGACGACGTCCTTCTCGATGAACGGATCATAGACCTTGAGTCCGGTGGCAAGGTGACGTTCCTGACTTTCCAGAAGCTGCAGCGTGGGAGACTCGCGCATATCGTCCACATTCTCCTTATAGGTCAGACCGTAAAGACCGACGCGGCTGATATCGGTCATGCCTTTTTCTTTCATAATCTCATAGATGCGGTTGAGCACGAAATCCGGCATCCCGTCGTTGGTCTTCATCGACTCGTCGATGACCTTGGCAAGCGACGGATAATCGCCGACCAGGAACCACGGATCGACGGAAATACAGTGTCCGCCGACGCCGGGGCCCGGTTGCAGAATGTTCACGCGCGGATGCATGTTGCAGATGCGGATGATCTCGTACACATCCATGTTGTCATGGCGGCAGATTTTTGCAAGCTCGTTTGCAAACGCAATATTAACCGCGCGGAAGGTATTCTCCACGACCTTGGTCATTTCGGCGGTCTTAATGTCGGTCACGACGATCTCGCCCTGACAGAAGGATGCATACAACTCCTTGATCTTTTCGCCGATCGCACGGTCGTCCGCACCGATGGTACGGTTGTTGTGCAGCAGCTCATAGACCATGTTGCCCGGAATGATGCGCTCCGGCGCATGGACCAGGTTCAGATCCTCGCCGATCGTAAAGCCGTTTGCCTCAATGACCGGACGGACATACTTTTCGATCGTTCCCGGCGAAACGGTGGATTCGATGACGACTGTCGCGCCCTTCGGACAGACCTTCATGACATCCTTGACCGCAGCAACGACATAACAGGCATCGACCTTCTTGCTGAACTTATCATAGGGCGTCGGAACCGAAACGATGTAAGTATCCGTCACCTGATATTCCGTTGTAAACTTGATTCCGGCAGCGACCGCTTCTTGGAACAGCTCGTCTATTCCTTTTTCCTTGAACGTCATTTTGCCTGCGTTCAGCGTGGCTACCAGTTCCTTATTGTAGTCCGTTCCGATGACCTCAACGCCGTGTGACGCCAACATCATCGCCGTCGGAAGTCCGATGTACCCCAAACCGATTACGTTTACCATAGTCTTATTCTCCCTTGAACCTTTCAATTATGATATAAAAGCTTCTATCCTCTTTACTAATTCATTATTATAACGCTCTAAATCAAGCTCTTTCTTATATCGTTTGCATCCACTAACAAAGCCGTCATACTCTTCTTTGTTCTCCAACCTGGCTAATGCTGAATCTATCGCTGATTGGGAGTCATGCGCAACGGGAATGCCAACATGCTGCTTTCGTACAATATCACCGACGTGTGTCTGATCTGCAACCAGAATCGGTAATTCGCAATAAACTGCTTCATAGAGTTTATTCGGTAATGCTACTTTGCAATTTGACATACTTGCATCATATACAGCGTAAATACAATCACATTGTGAATATAAAGAGGCTGCACTGTTCTTGAAATCATATCTGCCTTTCCATTCAATATCTGAACGATTTCTGCATAGCTCCTCTATATCCGTTCCGTTTTCTTCGTAACCTGCAATGATTAATCTCGCATTGTGTTTCGTTAAGGAATTAATCAATAGTCTTATCTCATTTTTATACCGGATTACGCCGAAATAACCAATTGTGAACTGTTCGTGGTTTTCTTTCTTTTGATAAGTGTCAAAAACGGATAAATCAGGTATATTCGGAAAGAACATCACTTTCTCTTTAGGAATGAATGATGAAAAATACGTGGTATAGTATTGTTGAGAAGTAACAATTAGCAAATCAATCTGTTTGCTGCATTTATGGTCCAACCACAACAAATACTTTTGAGCCAACGCCCTCAATATGCCGGTTTGTTTATCTACGAGCAATCTATGAAGGTCTGCGATTTCATAAATAATATGTACATGCTTGTGAATGGACTTATACTTACAGGCAATTTGAAGCATGTCTAGCCCTTGAACATGTATTATGTCCGGATGTTTTTCCGTAAGAATCTCTAACGCCTTTTTTTTAAACTTTTCAAAAGGAAACACTCTTGACACAGGATCATTACCTGCATTGATTCTGATGATATTGCATGAAAAGCCGCGTCCCGTTGGGCTTTCCAGCATCTCCTTTCCTCTATCCCAACATATCAGATGAACATTACTGTAATTTTGGGCTAATGCAATTCTCTTATATATTCTTGGATTTGGAAGAAATCCTATCAGAAAAACGGTTGCAGTCATTGCATGTATCCTCTTTTTACATATCTGCTTTTCTTATATAATCCGAATACTAAATTTCGAATTGTGTTGATCGCCGCATACAGAGAATTCTGCCCTTCCGCTTCATGAAACAGACGGTAATGCCAAGCAATCATTGTTCTGATGCTGTGTGTACTGACGCTTCCTTTACGTCCGCGACGATATATCGCCAAGTTCTCATCCAAAAGATAACAATCCGCCTTTCGACACACCTTCAGCCACATCGCGTAATCATTGTTCTTTTTGATGTCGGCGATCTGAATCAAGCCAACCGTTTCCGCATCATACATGACCGTAAGACAGCCCGGCCAGCAATAATTATAGAAACCGTTTTTCGTGATCCTTTTCGGACCGGTAACGAAAACGTCATTCCGTACTCCTTCAGCAGTCATTTCATCATAATTCGTATAGGAAAAATGATAATCGTTTTCCTGCATGAATCGGATCTGTTTCTCTAATTTATGCGGCATCCAGATATCATCTGAATCCAGAAAAGCAATCCACTTTCCCTTAGCTTCACGCAAAGCATAATTCCTGCTTACAGCAGCCCCACAGTTATTTTCATTTTTCAGATATCGAATCCGTGAATCTGCTAAAAAACTCTGAATAACCGTATCCGTATCGTCCGTTGAACAATCATCCACAATGATCAGTTCCCAGTTTTTATACGTTTGCGCTTGAACGGATTGAATCGATTCCGAAATACATGCCCCCGTATTATATGATGGCATGATAATGGAAACCAAATCATTCATTCTTGTTTGCCTTTCTCAATAATCCTGCACGGGACCCCAACGGCAGTTGCACCATTCGGGATATCACGGTTTACAAGCGCACACGCTCCCACAACCGAGTTTTCCCCAATCGTGACCCCCCCTGCATGATTATTTGTTTTGACGGCATTTTTGCTGATAATGGATGCCCTCATGCCGATATATGCACCTTTTTCGATAACAATCGGATAATGACCTTGGTGCCTTCCATGGCATGCGAAATAGACGCCATAGGATATTGTTACATCATCTCCTATGGTCAACAGTTGGTAACACATATCGTCCAAATAGCAGCGCATCCCGATAAACACACGTTTCCCGATTTTAAACCCACACATGCGATACAGCAAAATGCGAATTTTGTTAAAAACGCAATTGGGAGCGATTACCTGCGTTATCCATTTCCGGATTGGTTTGAACAAATAAGAGAACAATGAGTATTGATAATAGTACGGTGCAGGTTTTTTTCTGATCTTCTCATATGCCCACTTAACGAACTTCATCTCTTTCCTCCAGAATCTGCTTTGCATATGCTTGACATGCATCATATTGTGTTTTGGATATTTTTCCTGTTTTCAACAGCATGTCACCGTAATCCAAAGCAGTGGCATTTTCTCCATCTGTTATGCCTTCTTGCTCTATTAGTGCAACTTTGATCGTTTCAACAACCAGTCTGAAATCGTTTTTAAAAGAAACATCATTAATATATTCCAAGTCCCAGTTGATTTTATCTTCCCACGAAATCGCGTTCCTTCCTCTTACTTGCGCTAACCCGCTTAATCCCGGCCTTGCCGTATGACGCATTCGCTGTTCCTCGGACATAAACACCATATCCCGCACAAGCTGCGGTCGCGGACCTATTACCGACATATCGCCTTTGAGAATGTTGATCGCTTCCGGAAGTTCATCCAAGCTGGTCGCTCTCAGCATTCTTCCGAATTTCGTCAATCTCTGTTCATCAGGAAGAAGATTTCCGGATTGATCACGCTCATCCGTCATAGACCGAAACTTGTATAAATGAAAGATTCGTTCTTTACCGGTTTTCGGATCAATCAGCCCGGGGCGCGGCTGCTTGAAAACAACAGGCGACCCTAATTTGATCCGCACGGCTATGGCAACAATTGCATATAACCAGCTAAACACAATCAGCGCCAGAAGCGAGCAGATAATGTCCAGAATCCGTTTGATATACTTTTCGTAAAAGCCGATCTTCCGCATTTCAATATCTGATCATTGCTGTATACTAAAACTGCCGCAATCGAACCGATCCCGCAGCAACAGTTCTCTTGCTTTCCTCCCTAATGATCTCTTCCATATAGAGCAAGGAATTCATCTGATGAATTGCTCCGATATCATCAAACCGACGGAAAACAGACCTGAGTGGATACAGCAAATCAATTAACAGCTTAACCGGTTTTTTGTACAATACATGAAGTCTGCAAAAAGCGCATCGGTATCCAAAGTGGTCTCTTAGGTATTCCTGAAAACTCGTCTTATGAAAGACAGAACGCGCTCCGTCGGATATGTACCTTTTTTTCAATTGATTCAGGTAATAGTCCAACGCTTTCGCATTGATGGCATCGCTGACCCTGAGCTTCAAATATCGGGTCGAATACTTTGATACAAGAAACTCAACCCAATCCTGATGCGGTTGAAAGATCGCATATCCTATCATCCTTCCCGTTTGATTGTCAAAACCGCCCCAGTATTCCTGTTCTGTTTCGCTGTCAATTATTCTGTTTACAAACTCTTGTTTTGTAACAGTGATGCGGTAATTCCGATACCTCTCCGCAGCTTCATTGAATACCCGCCATAAATCCTCAGCATACTCTCCGGGATTGATCCTTTCGACTCTGCAATTCCTAAGGGATTTCCTAATGTTCCTCCGGGAAGAGGAAGACAGATCCTTCAAGTCAAAAGGTCTTTCACGGACAACAAACCACCATCCTGTCTCACAATCACAATCCCAGTCTGTTGTCCATCTGACGAGAAGCGGACGGTCTTTTCCGTTTCTATAACGCCATATCTCCCCGTTCAGAATAGTGGAAAGATCAACATCTGCATGCGGAGCAGATGATGGAATCATTGCATGATTATAGTATTGCCAGCCATCTATATCTTGAACGTATTTTTTCACATTATCTTTTTGTCGGCGCTTCCGCCATCACGTCATCCGATCCAATCTTCTTGCCCTTCTGAATACCTGATTCAGCCAATAGCATCCGAATATAGAGATCGGATTTGAGTATATAGCACAAAGAAGAGATATGCGTGTAGCTATCGAACAAGAACGCATCATGCTGCGATTTGCTTTTGCAAATTCCCTCATTTCCCGAAGGCGTCCTTCATAGCAGACTCTGTCCTTTTTCTTTGTGACGTACAGCCATCGCCAGGTATAACCGATCGTTTCAAGGCAACCTTTTGTGCAAATCATCTGTAGTTCATCACTTTTCGACGCCATTATATCAAAGCGCTCTTTGAATGCTGTCCAACGATCTGCAAGATTTTTCATTGTCTTGGTATTGCCGATACTGTCTTTGCGAATCAAATAATGATAGAGTGTACCCGGAACACATACTACACGATGACATTTCACGATGAGTTTCCATATGGTGGCTATATCTTCAAACAGCATACCGGGAGGAAACTTACATTCCTCACTGAACAATTCTCTTTTATAAATCTTGTTCCATGCATAATGGCCAAATGTGCTTCCTTTCATGGTCGAAGCAACCATTTCATCACCATCATAGCATCTTTCTTCACTGATTAATGAATGAGATACTGATCTGTCATTATATTCTCTATCGTATCCGCAGCAGGAAATATCTGCGCAATTATCAATTGCAGACCGAATCAAATGTTCATACATATCCGGCTCGATCCAGTCGTCTGAATCGACAAACCCGATCCAGTTGCCTTTTGCATGCTGAAGCCCTAAATTGCGCGCACAAGACAGTCCTCTGTTCTCCGTATGGAATACCTTGATTCTCTTGTCTTTTTTCTCAAAGTCATCACATATATCCTGTGATCCATCTGTAGAACCATCATCAATGATTAATATTTCCAAATCCTGATACGATTGATGAAGAATACTGTCAAGACATCTTTTCAAATATGGCTCAACATTGTACACCGGAACGATAACGGATAGCATGGCGAAAGCTCCGACAGCAAAAAACATCACCGGAAGCAGCGATGAATTATGTCGATGATCCTGTCCTGCTGCTCCGGCGTCAGCTTGTTGTCGGAGGGCAGGCAGAGACCGCGGCGGAAGATGTCCGCACCGACGTCGACGCCGGAGCCCGCGATGTAGGCGTTGGAGCGTCCGCGACCGTTGCCTTCGGCGGTGATGAAGGCGTGCGTGCGGTAGATCGGCTGCATATGCATCGGCTTCCAAATCGGGCGGCCTTCCGCGTTAAAGGCGAAGATGGCGTCAAGGATCTCCTGCGGACTGCTCTTTCCGGAAACGGACTTGTAAAGATAGTCCCGTTCGCCGCGCACCTGCGGCGCCATGGCGTCTTCGTCGATGATCATGCAGGAGAGCCAGAAGTTCGGCTGGGACTTGTCGGGATCGTAGGGGTTCATTTTGACCGGCAGATCCGCAAGACCGGCTTTGTAGCGCTCGTAGATCGCCTTTTTCTGTGCCATATGCTCCTCGATATACGGAAGCTGTCCGCGAACGACGCCTGCAATGATATTGCTCATGCGGTAGTTATAGCCGATCTCTTCATGCTGGTACCACGGCGCTGCTTCGCGGCTTTGCGTGGACCATTTGCGAACCTTGTTTGCGTCCTCAACATTGTTCGTGAGGAACATGCCGCCCGCGCTGCCGGTGATGATCTTGTTGCCGTTGAAGCTGATGCAGTTGTAGTCGCCGAGCGTACCGGTTTCCACCCACGCGCCGTTCAGCTTGTACTTTGCGCCGAGGGATTCCGCTGCGTCTTCGACAATCAGCGCGCCGTGTTTTTCACAGATCGACTTCAGCTCCTCCATCTTGCCCGGCGTTCCGTACAGATGCGCGATGACGACCAATCTGACGTCCGGATAGATTTCAAACGCTTTTTCAAGAGCTTCCGGGGACATGTTCCATGTATCGCGTTCGGTATCGATAAAGATCGCCTCGCCGTCTTCATAGGCGACCGGATTGATGGAAGCGTCGAACGTCATATCGGAGCAAAAGACCTTGTGTCCTTGCAGGGTACCTTCGTTCGGACGTGCCTGCCCGTAGAGTTTTTCACCGGCAAGCTTTGTTGCAAGATGCAGCGCCGCTGTCCCGCAGGAAAGCGCGACGGCATACTTGACGCCGATCCGTTCGGCGATCTGCTTCTCTACCTCGTTGATATTCGCACCGATGGTCGATACCCAGTTCGTCTGTATGGCGTCGTCCACCCAATGCTGTTCGTCGCCGTGCATGGTCGGTGAGCTCAGCCAAACCTTTTTTTCAAACGGTTTGATCCCGGCAAAACGCGGATCTTCAGAAAACTTGTTCATATTACACCTTCTATTTCTGTTACTGCATACTATCGATCTTTACATCAAATCATTCACGAAACAATCATTTTTTCTTTGCTTATTGTCAAGATGCCTGTCTGCGTCGAATGATCGCACGATAAACCAAAAAACCGAGCAATGAACCCAGAGCAACGCCGATCAGGTCGATCCAGACATCGGAAATCAAAGCGCCGCGGTCGGACAGAAGCTGGATGCTTTCGTCCAGAAAGGCGGCTGTAAAACCGGCGCCTGCGCCTTTGATCGGTTTCCCGCGAAAGCAAAACACAAGCAGGACGGACAGGATCGCAAACTCTGCGATGTGCACAAGCTTGCGGACCGTGCCGTGCATCATCGACCGGAGTCCGAACAGATTGAGGAACGGATTGATGATCTTCTCTGTCATCCATCCGCTCTCCTCCGCGGAAACGTTCTGCGGAAGCAGGGATTGCGCGAAGATGAAGATGAGCACAAGTCCTGTCGCGATCAGCAGGATCATCCGTTTACGCGACGGGCGTCCTGTTTCAGCCTGCGGCATGCAGTTCGTCCTTCTCTTCCTTCCCATGTGCGCCGTATATCGTAATCGTCGGCTTGTCTCCGCTGTTGTCTGCAGGATGATAGGTCGGTACTATATCGAGCAGAAGCGCGCGGATCCGTTCGTCATTGGCATACGCTGCGTTCATGAGCGTATTGAGGTTTTTGAAAAGAAGATCCTGGTCGAGTTTGATCGGCGCGCCGATGTGGATCAGCTCGTTTTCCGTCTTTCTGAGACCTTCCGCTGCCATCAGCTTTTCCTCATACAGTTTTTCGCCGGGACGAAGACCGGTATACTCGATCTTGATATCGACGTCCGGTTTCAATCCCGCCTGCCGGATGAGATTTCTGGCAAGCGTGTCGATCTTGACCGGACTTCCCATATCCAGCACAAAGATCTCGCCGCCTTTTGCGTATGTTCCTGCCAGCATGACAAGGCTGACCGCCTCCGGGATCGTCATAAAGTAGCGGACGACGTCCGGATGCGTGACCGTAACGGGACCGCCCTTCGCGATCTGCTTCTTAAACAGCGGGATCACGGAACCGTTGCTGCCGAGAACATTGCCGAACCGCACCGCGACAAACTCGGTCCTGATGCTGCGGAACACGCTTCCGGTGCCGTCCTTGTCGGCGTTTTCCCAGCCTTCATGCGTAAAGAGCTGCGGGATCTCGCTTGCTTTGCCCGCCTTGATCTTTGCGTCGAAGCACTGCACGATCATCTCGCACAGGCGCTTGCTGGCGCCCATGACGTTTGTCGGATTGACCGCCTTGTCCGTGGAGATCAGAACAAAACGCTCGCAGCCGTGGACCATCGCGGCATACGCGGTTTTGTACGTTCCGAGCACATTGTTCTTGATCGCTTCGCACGGGCTGTCCTCCATCAGCGGAACATGCTTGTGCGCCGCCGCATGGTAAACGATCTGCGGGCGGTAGGTATCGAACACCTTGAACATCCTGCGGCTGTCGCGGACGGAACCGATCAGCACGACAAGATCCATCGTCGGATACAGTTCCTTCAGCTCCTGCTGGATCTCATATGCGCTGTTCTCATATACATCGAAGATGATCAGCTGCTTCGGTCCGTGCGCCGCGATCTGGCGGCAAAGCTCGCTTCCGATGGATCCGCCGCCGCCGGTGACAAGAACGGTTTTTCCGTTGATAAAGGAGTAAACGCCGGAAAGATCGGGTCGGATCGGTTCACGGCCCAAAAGATCCTCCACCGCAACATCCTTCATCGCGCTGACGGTCACCTGTCCGGAAATCAGCTGATAAATGCCCGGGAGCTGCTTGAGCTCACAGTCCGTCTCGTTGCAGATCGCCAGGATATCGCGTTTCTGTTCTGCCGTCGCACTGGGAATCGCAAGGTAGATCTTGTCGATCCGATATTTTTGTACCGCGGAAAGGATGTCCTCGCGTCCGCCGACGATCGGGACGCTTTCCAGATACCTGCCCTGCTTGTTCGGATCGTCGTCAATGATGCAGACGACCTTGTCACGGTTAACGGGATTTGCAACCATGTCCTTCAGGATCATTTGTCCCGCATTGCCCGCGCCGATCAGCATTACGCGATCCATCGGCATATGGCTGAACGCCTTTCGGCTGTGCCAGTTGCTGTACATACGCGCCGAAAACCGCATGCCGATCAGAAAGACCGCCTGAATCATCGCGCCGCCGATATAATAAGAGAACGGCATGCGGTGCCAGAATATGAGCGTGATCGCAACGGCGTGCACAACAGAGAGCAGCAGGGATACCGCAAGCGTGCGGACCATCTCGCTGATCCCGATGTATCTCCACAGCGTCTTGTAAAGGCGGAACAGCCAAAGAACCAGCACGGAAAACGCGCCGTAAAACAGGATGAATTTGCCGAATGCATCCAGATATTTCTGTTCTATATGGGAAAAGAAGAAATCAAACCGCATCCAAAGCGCCAGAAAATAGGCGGCGCATACGGCAATGAAATCATATACGCCGAGAAGAACGGAAAAGAGGATCTTCGTTTTTCCTTTCCGCTTGTCCGTTTTGCGCTTTGATTCTTGTTCTGTCATGGTTTTGTTCATAATGCAGCACTCCGCATCACGCCGGCATCGTCGGCGGATATTGCCATATTTGTCTCTGCTTATCGGAAATCAACGTAAACGTCGTTGATATCGCTGTCCTCTTTGTACCAATTGATGATGCTTCGGTTCCATCTCAATGTGATCGGATTCCGGAACAGCGTATTGAGCGCGTCGCCCGATTCCTTCAGCTTTGCCTCAAGCGCTTTCAGTTCTTCGTAATCATTCGTACGCTTCTGTTGTTCCTCTTTCGTGAATCCGGTACTGTCATAATGCTCCTGCGTCCAGCGGTCGACGGCGCGGAACCGGTCGCGCAGGTTCTCGTAATCCTTCCAGCAGACGGCATAGGCGGTCTTCTGCTCCTCGCTCATGGCGTCGGCGGGTCCCAGTTCATGTATGGCTGCAAACAGCTTTTGCGCAATCGTCAGATACTGGATCGCCCGAAATCCGCTGTCGTAAAGAAAGGTTTCATACACAAGCGAATCGATCCGCATCGGCTCCGCATCGATCCCGTACACTTCCTTCAGAATATCGATTCGCGCCTGCTGATCGATAAAGCAATACCGCCAATCGTACTGATAATGCATACGCCCCTGAATGCTGTAAGAACGGATGCTGTCTTCGTCCAGTCCCTGCGCAAAATTCACGAGCGACATCGTTTGCGTCAGACTTGTATTCGTATAGACATTGTCGCCCATGGTCTTCAGAAGATCCGGGATCATGGAAAGCTTGCTTTCCTGCTTCAGCTTCTTGAAGATTGCGATCAGCATCTTGCGCTGGCGTGCGGTCCGGCTTGAATCGAGGCCGTCCGCGGTTTTGCGCATACGCATATATGCCATTACGCCGTTGCCGTCCAGATGGCGCCTGCCCGGATTGATCGTCCTGCCGTTAAGCGTTGTCAGTCTGATCTCCACATCAAAATCAATCCCGCCGATCATATCGACCAGATCGATCACCGCCTGGAAGTCCACGCCGTAATAATACGGAACGGAAACACCGCCGAGCCACTCCTCCGCGGCGCGGGAGCTCAGTTCAAACCCCGCCTTCGGGTCCTTCATGCCGCCGCCGACGTTGAAAACGCCGTTGAACTTATAAAACCCGGTATGACCCGGCGCAGTCGTCAGACAGTCGCGCGCGATGGAAATCAGACTGACTTCCTTTTTCTCGAAATTGATCGCGACGATCATATTGGCGTCGGTATGCGGCATGGTGCCGCTTGTCGACGTCCCGTCCTCATATGCGTCGATCCCGAACAGGGCGATATTGACGATCCCCGTCATGGGTATGCTTTCATTCGCTTGCTCAGCAGATCCGGACGTCTCCTCCGGCGCTGCCGTCAAACTCGGCGCTGTGCCGGGCTCTGCCGTCGGCAGATACGCTTCTATATCGAAAGCGGGCGTCGTTTCCGGCGTCGATTGGGCGGATATGCGCGCAGTCTGATCGAAAAATACATCCGGTCGCTTCAGTACATGCCACGCGTAGATCCCGCCGCCGATCAAAGCAAGCGCCGCGATCGACAGAACGATCCACAGAACCGTTCTTTTTTTCCGGGATTTCGGTTTTTGATGCAGTTGGTTCGTCTGATTTGTGTTGGTTTCTTGCACTGCAGGGGTCTCCTGTTATTCGGATTTTTGCGTTGCCTTCGGCATACGGCGCGTTTTCACTCGCTCCGCATCCTCCGGATCACGCTTTGTTCGACCGCTCGTTTTCGGGGCGACTGTGGCCGCGCACCGCCCGTTTCGGTCTCTTTTCCCCTTTTTTCGCCTTACCCTCAGAGAAGATCCGAAAGCAGCGCTTCGGTCTCCCGCATCACGGTTTTCCATTCCTCCGGATACCGCTGCTTTACGGATTGCCACTCCGTATAGCCGGTCTTTGTTCCGTGGATATCGCTTCCCACTGCGACGATCTTTCCTTCCTTGATCCAGTCGCGCAGATAGCTGCTCTGCAGATGCTTGGTCAGCGCAGACACATTGACCTGTCCTTTGATATGGTCCATTGCCAGCAGCCGTTCGATCTGCTTGCGATCGTAACGATCCACATGCGCAAGAACGATCTCAAGATCGCCGCGCTCGCTCAGGGTTTCGATCGAATCGATCAAGCGCTCGGACCAGTGTGCGAACGGCATCTCAAGAAGCAGGATGTTCGTTCCGACAATGCACAGATTCTCAATCTGCGGCAGCTTATCGATCCCCTCAAACGCGAGCACTTCCGCCCCGAGAACGATCCGGGGACTGCCTTCCTCCAGCTTGGATTTCAATTCCAGCCAGCTGCGCGCGCGCTGCTCCAGGAACGTTTCGACGCCGATCTGCTGCCCGTAAAAATGTGAGGTCGCGCAGATCACATCGACGCCGCCCGCCTTTGCAAGGCGGATCTGTTCGAGCGAATTGTCGAGATCCTTGCTGCCGTGATCGAGCCCGGGCAGAATATGCGCGTGGAAATCAATCTCCCTTACCGCAGCTTTCTTTACCGGTTTTTTGACTGCCGCCGAGCCTGTATCCGTGCCGTAGTCCGGCGTATCCCCGTAACGGTAGCCGTACTGATACTCGTACTTGTACCCGTACTTATAGCCATACTTATAACCGTACTTATAGCCGTACTTATAACCGTATTTTCCGCCCTGCTTGAGGTTCAGATCGTTGATCACGACGCCGCAGATCCGTGCGCCTGCGCTTTGAAGCGTGCTCTCGGCTTCCGCAAGATCTCTCTGCTTCGTCTTTGCGGAACGGATGACCAGCACCATGCCGTCGACCACGCGCGATACGATCTGCGCGTCCGCGACCTCGTTGATCGGCGGAGTATCGATGATGATGTAATTGTATTTTCTGCGGAAGCGCTCAATCGCATTCTGGAACGCGGCGGACGCCAGCATCTCCGACGGATTCGGCGGAATTTTACCGCAGGCGATGATCGAAAGCGGAAGTCCTTCAACGCCGTAAACATCGCATACATCCACCTTGGCGATCAGATCGCTCAGACCGTTGTTCGTATGGATATGCCAAAGCCGCGCAATGTTCGGCTTGCGCATGTCGCAGTCGATCAGCAGCGTTTTTTTGCCGAGCATTGCGAACGATACCGCAATGTTCGACGCCGTTAAGCTCTTGCCCTCGGACGGATTCGCACTCGTTACACCGAAAACCTTGCAGCCGCGGTCGTCCATCGACGCCACGCTGTACATCAGATTCGTACGAAGCTGCACATACGCCTCGCGGATGGCGAAGGCGCTGGATTCGGTCAGGATCTTTCTCCGGTTTTCCCGGATCTGTGCGCGTTCTTCCTGCTTGCTGTTCCCGCTCTTAGCGGAACGTTTCATCGTGATCTTACTCATTGACGATTTCCTCCCGGAGCGTGACCTCCCATTGTGCCGTTTCCTCTCCGCTTGCAACGATCATCGGTACCGTTCCGATCACCGGGCAGCGGCTGACCTTCTGGACCTCCTCCGACGTATAGATCGTCGTATCAAGATATGCGCGCAGCAGGAAGTATACCGCGACCAGTATGAAGCCCGCGGCAAAGCCGAGGACCGTGTTTCTGGTCAGATTCGGACTGGACGGACCGTTCGGAACGGTCGCATAGTCCACGATCTCAACGCCGCCCGCTTTCGTGATGCGGATGATCTGCTCGGGAACATACTTCGCAAACGTATTGGCGATGTCCGCGGACAGCTTCGGATCACGGGTCGTAACGCTCACCTGAATCAGTTTGGTCCCGTTCGGAACGGAGACGGACGTTGCTCTCGACAAGTTGCTCGACTGAATATCCCATTCCGCATACTCCGGATGCTCGGCATTGAATCGCTCCGCAACCGTATCCAGAACGGAATTGCTCTTTACGATGACTTGATAGGTTTTGATCAGGTTGTCCGCCGCGCTCAGTTCGCTGTAGCTGATCGTACCGGTCTGGTTCTGGTCGTTCGTCGTGTAGATATACATGGAAACCGACGCCGTGTATTTCTTATGCACAAGGAAATGCGTAAACAAACCGACCGCAAGCGCGGTAAGGACGCCTGCAAGCAAAATATAGATCCATTTCGAGATCAGAATCTGGAAAACATCTCCGAGATTGATCTCAACTTCATTTTTGTCCCGTCTCACCTGTTCCAATGCAAAAATCCTTTCCGGAAAAAGCACAAAATCCGTCGCTGTCCGTTCCCCAATGCGTCTTCTGTCGTGCATTTTTCGCAAGCTATCATATTTTTCTGTCTATATTATCGATATTTTGCGTACTACGCGCACAATATCGCATAATATGAGATGATACTATTATACACAAATGCTGTACATCCGTCAATATGTTCCTTTCCGATCCGAATCGCGGCTTGCATATGGATTTCCCCGGACGTTTCTGCTGCTGTCAGCATACATCTTTTGCGTTATTTCGTCAATCGATTTTCCATAATTCGACATTTTATTCTTTTAGAATAAAAAACCGACGGCATTCAATCCGTCGGATCCTTTTTCATGACATTACTGTTCCGGCTGCGCTGACGACTGATGCAGCATATCGATGTCCGCGTTTTCCCCGATGTACTCGATCGAGCACCATATATTCCGGAATATCGCGTCGCCGTCGCCGAGCGCGATCTGAACCGCCTTTCGGCTTTTGTTGACCTTCAGCACCTTCGCTTCCATACCGACGAGCGGTCCTCCGGCAAACGCGATCTTCGTGCCGACCTTGACGACCTGCGACACATCGATCACGCCCTCGTAGCGCTTCAGCCATTTGACGAACGCAAGATCATCTCCGTGCAACGCGCGGCTTCCGTCCTCATAGCGCAGAATCTTCAGCACGCCGGAGTATCGCCGGATCGTGTCCCATTCCGGCTCGTTTTCCGCTTCAAAGAACACATAGCCCGGCAGCAAACGCGCTTTCGTTCTCCGAAGACCGCCGGCGTCCGGTCTGTTTCGCACCGCAAACGGAGAAAACGCCGCATATCCGCCGTGCTTCAAAAGATCGATCACAAGACCTTCCTGCCCGCTTTTGCAGAACAGGCAATAGCTTTCCATCGGCATCCTCCTCCTTTGCGTACTCGGTGTACCCATTATAGAAAGCGCCGCCTCCGTTGTCAAGAATCTGCACATTGTCGGGATTCCGGACTTGCGGCGCAGGTGCATTTGCTATATAATGTAAGAAATCCGCAAAGAGGAGTGCGTTCATGATTCACATCACAAAGATCCGGATCCCCGAACTTCCGACCGAAAAACCGCGTCGGCTGTACGTCTGTCTCCCGAAGGGCTATGAAGCCGGCGATCGCCGTTATCCCGTCCTGTATATGTTTGACGGGCACAATGTATTCTATGACCGCCATGCGACCTACGGCAAAAGCTGGGGCATGCGCGAATATCTGAAAAAGACCAAGCTCCCGCTGATCGTCGTCGCGGTCGAGTGCAATCCGGAAGGGTTTCGGCGGCTTTCCGAATACAGCCCGTGGGACTTTTCCTCGCCGCGCCCGGTCGGTCATATCGAAGGGGTCGGCAAGGTCACGATGGACTGGTTCACGACCGTTCTGAAGCCGGAGATCGACGCGCAGTACCGAACGCTGCCCGACCGCGAACACACGATGATCGCCGGCAGCTCCATGGGCGGGCTGATGTCGCTCTATGCCGCCGTGGAATACAACTCCGTCTTTTCCCGCGCGGCGGCGCTTTCCCCGAGCCTTTGGGTCTCGCCGTCAAAGCTCAAGGGGCTGATCCGCTCGCATCCGCTTGCCGATCCCACGCGCGTCTGGATCGACATGGGAACCTGCGAGATCGACCCGAAACGCCGAGCGCTTTCGGGCATGTTCGAGACTGCAAAGGCGCTTTCCGAAGCCGGCGCGGACGTTTCGGCAAACGTGATCCCCGGCGCTGCGCACAATGAAGCGGCGTGGGAAAAGCGCATCCCCGATTTCATGAAATACCTCGCTCAAGATATGGTGAACGCATGAGCACGTTTGAACCGTTTGAACGCGACTATCGAATCGCCTATTCCGATACCGACCTCAAGCGGCGTCTGCGGCTTTCGCGGTTGTTTACGCTGCTGCAGGAGGCGGCGACCGATCACGCGGCGCTGCTCGGCGCGGGACGCGAGAAGACGTTGGACCGCGGGATCCTTTGGATCGTGACGCTGCAGCAGGCGACCGTGCGCCGCATGCCGGTCTATGACGAGCCCGTACGGATCGTCACCTGGCCCGGCAAGCCGAAGCATCTGCTGTTTCCGCGTTATTACCGGATCACCGATGAACGCGGCGACGCGCTGATCGAGGCAAGCTCTTTGTGGGCGCTGATGGATCAGAACACGCGGAAAGCGGTCTTTCCGGAGCAGTGCGGCATTGCGGTGCCCGGCATGCAGACCGGGCTGGAGACTGCGCTTCCGCGCCCGCCGCAGGCACCGACGACCGATGAAACCTCGTCGTTTACCGTGCCGTACAGCTACGTCGATCAGAACGGGCATATGAACAACACCCGCTATTTCGATCTTGCCGAGGACCGAATGCCGGACGCGCTGCGCATGCGGACGCTTTGCGAGGTCAAGACCGAGTACTCGCGCGAAGCGCTGCTTGATGATACGATCACGCTGAAAAGCGAGCTTTTCGGCGACACGTTCCTGCTTGCCGGCGAAAGCGAAGGACAAAAGCTCTTTAAGCTCTCCCTCGCCTATGCGCCGGATGAATTGTAAATAAAGGAGGTCTCCCATGCAGCTTCGGAACATGACCCTGTATTCGATCTTTGTCCGCAACTTCGGCGGCACGTTCAAAGCCGTCGAGGCGGATCTTCCGCGCATCCGCGCGCTCGGCGCCGACGCGATCTGGCTGCTGCCGATCCATCCGGTCGGCGCGGAGAAGCGCAAGGGCTCGCTCGGCTCGCCGTACGCGATCAAAGACTATCGCGCCGTCAATCCGGAATTTGGCACGATGGACGATTTTACGCATCTGTGCGACGCCGCGCACGCGCTCGGGCTGAAGGTGCTGATCGACGTCGTGTATCACCACACCTCACCGGATTCCGTCCTCGTGAAAACGCATCCGGAATACTTCTACCGAAAGCCCGACGGCTCGTTCGGCAACCATATCGGCGACTGGAGCGACGTCATCGATCTCGATTTTGAAAACCGCGCGCTGTGGGACGAGCTCATTGACACGCTGTGCTTCTGGGCGCAATTTGTCGACGGGTTCCGCTGCGACGTCGCGCCGCTCATTCCGCTCGGCTTCTGGCTGGAAGCAAGAAAGCGCGTGGAAGCGGTCCGTCCCGGCTGCATCTGGCTTGCGGAATCGGTCGAGCACGAATTTATCCGGTATCTTCGCGCCGAAGGGCTTCCCGCCCTGTCCGATTCCGAGCTCTATCGGGCGTTCGATATCTGCTACGATTATGACATCTACGAAGATTTTATCGCGTATGCCGAGGGAAGGATCCCGCTGTCCGCGTACGTCAAGGCGATCGAGCGGCAGGAAAGCACCTACCCGGCGGATTACGTCAAGCTGCGCTGTACCGAGAACCACGACCGTCCGCGCACGGCAGAGCTGTTCCCGGATCCGATCGTGCGGGAAAACCGTCTTGCATGGAATTTCTTCCAAAAGGGTCTTGCGCTGCTCTACTGCGGACAGGAATGGGCGGCGGACCGCACCCCGTCGCTGTTCGATCCGGATCCGGTCCCGCGCGAAGGCGAGCCGATGCACGAAGCGCTTTTGAAAAAGCTGATCGCCATGAAGAAGGACCCGCTGTTTGCGGACGGCGTCTATACGCTCGAAGCGCGGGAAAACGACGTGATCGTGTCGACATGGACGCTCGGCGATCGCAAGGCGGTCGGCGTATTCAGCATGTGCGGAAAGCCGTCCGTCGTCGAGGTCCCGCTTGCGGACGGTCTGTATCGGGAGTATCTTTCCGATGAACGCCGCACCGTGGAAAACGGCGCGGTCGCATCCGCTGGAGCCCCGCTCATATTCTTTTCCGATCGAGAATAATCCGCCGAAAACCATTGCGGAAGGATCGGAAATCAGGTATAATACTGTATTAGGTATGAAAACGGCGGGACCATTCCGCCGCAAAAGAAATCAACAGGAGGAAGCTATGGAAAACCAAGAGAAAAAAGCGATCGAAGCGTTTGCTCTCAAAATCCGCATGGCAGCGCTCGAAGCGATCCACTCCATCGGTTCCGGACACGTCGGCGGCGTTATGAGCATATCCGATGCGCTCGCGGTTCTGTACGGACGTGAGATGCGCGTGAACCCCGCCGATCCGAAATGGCCGGATCGTGATTACCTTGTCATGTCGAAGGGACATGCAGGACCTGCCGTCTATGCGACCCTCGCGCTCAAAGGCTTCTTCCCGTACGAAGAGCTCAAGACGCTGAACCGCGGCGGCACGCGGCTTCCGAGCCACTGCGACCGCAACAAGACGCCCGGCGTGGATATGACGACCGGATCCCTCGGTCAGGGCACGTCGCAGGCGGCGGGTCTTGCGCTCGGCAACAAGCTCAAGGGCCGCAAGAACCGCGTTTTCCTGATCGTCGGCGACGGCGAAATGCAGGAAGGTCAGTGCTGGGAATCCTTCCTGTTCGCAAGCGCGAAGAAGCTCGGCAATCTCGTCGTGCTGATCGACTGGAACAAGCGTCAGCTCGACGGCTATCTCGAAGAGGTCCTGCCGATGGGCGATTTCGTCGCCAAGATGGAAGCGTTCGGCTTCGATACCGTCAAGGTCGACGGCGGCGACGTGGAAGCGATCGCGGCGGCGCTTGAACGTACAAGAAACGGCGGTGACAAACCGTACGCGATCGTGCTCGATTCGATCAAGGGTCACGGCGTTACGGAGGTCGAGAACACCGCGATGAACCACAGCATGCCGGTGACCGACGAACGGTTTGCAAACTGGACGGCGGAGCTTAAGACAAAGCTCGATGCATTGGAGGGCTGAAAAATGACAAAGATCGTTTATAACGGAGAAATGGATCCGCGGCTTTGCAAGGACGTGATCGGCGCAACGGTTGCCGATCTATGCGAGCATGATCCCGACGTGATCTTTTTGGACGCGGACCTGATGAGCTGCTCCGGCACGCTGAAGTGGTCCAAAACGCACGGCGACCGCGCGATCGACTGCGGCATCGCCGAAGCGAATATGGCGGGCGTTGCGGCAGGTCTTTCCGCCGCGGGCTTCAAGCCGATCATCCACAGCTTCGGCACGTTCGCCTCGCGCCGCATCTACGACCAGATCTTCCTGTCCGGCGGCTACGCGAAGAACGACATCACCGTGATCGGCACCGATCCCGGCGTCACCGCGGCGATGAACGGCGGCACGCATATGCCGTTCGAGGACGTCGCGCTCTATGATGCGCTGCCCGGCGCAACGGTGATCGACGCGTCCGACCCGACGTGCCTTGCAAGCGCATTGAAGCAGTGCGTGAACCGCCCCGGCGTCAAGTACATCCGTGTCGGCAGAAAGCAGTACGCCCGCATCTATGAGGACGGCACGGAGCTTCCGATCGGCAAGGCGGTCACGCTCAAAGAGGGCAAGGACGTTGTGATCTTCGCCGCGGGCATCATGCTGCACGAAGCCATGAAAGCCGCCGCCTCCTTGGAAGCGCAGGGCATCAGCGCTGCGGTCGTCGACTGCTTCACGATCAAGCCGATCGACGCAGACGCGGTCGAAGCGTGGGCGAAGAAGTGCGGTGCGGTTATCGTCGCGGAGAACGGAAACCGCCACGGCGGTCTGTACAGCATGATCCTCGAAGTGCTCGCGGAGCGCTGCCCTGTCCCCGCCGCCTGCGTTGCGGTCGAGGACGAGTTCGGCGAGGTCGGCACGCAGGGATATCTCCAGGAGCGCTTCGGTCTGACCGCCGCGCACATTGAATCACAGGTCAAAAACGTGCTCGCAAGAAAGTAAACTCAAAAAAGGAGAATATACATGGATTACGCAAAAGAATCGCTCCGGCTGCACGGAGAATGGAAGGGCAAGATCGAAGTCATCGCAACGGTTCCCGTCGCCACAAAGGACGACCTGAGCCTCGCTTACACCCCCGGCGTGGCGCAGCCGTGCCTGGAGATCCAGAAGGATATCAACAAGAGCTATGAGCTGACCCGCCGCCACAACCTCTGCGCGGTCATCACCGACGGCAGCGCGGTGCTGGGTCTCGGCGACATCGGTCCCGAAGCCGGCATGCCGGTCATGGAGGGCAAGTGCGTGCTCTTCAAGTCGTTCGGCAACGTCGACGCGTTCCCGCTGTGCATCAAGACGCACGACGTGGATGAGTTCGTCAACGCGGTGTATCTGCTCTCCGGATCTTTCGGCGGCATCAATCTTGAGGACATCTCGGCGCCCCGCTGTTTTGAGATCGAGCGCAAGCTCAAGGAGAAGTGCGACATTCCGATCTTCCACGACGATCAGCACGGCACCGCGGTTATCACGCTTGCGGGACTTACCAATGCGCTGAAAGTGGTTGGCAAGAAGAAGGAGGACGTCAAAGTCGTCACCTCCGGCGCAGGCGCGGCGGCGGTCTCGATCGTGAAGCTGCTGCTTTCCGCGGGCTTCAAAAACGTCACCATGTGCGACCGCAAGGGTGCGATCTACAAGGGCAGAGACGGACTGAACTGGATCAAGGAGGAGATGGCGGAGGTCACGAACCTCGATCGCAAAGCGGGCAGCATCGCGGACATGCTCGTCGGCGCGGACGTGTTCATCGGCGTTTCGGCGCCCGGCACGGTCACGACCGAGATGGTAAAGACCATGAACCGCGACGCGATCGTCTTTGCCTGCGCGAACCCGACGCCCGAGATCTTCCCGGACGACGCAAAGGCGGGCGGCGCAAAGGTCATCGCAACGGGCAGAAGCGACTACCCGAACCAGATCAACAACGTTCTGGCGTTCCCGGGCATCTTCCGCGGCACGTTCGACGTCCGCGCAAGCGACATCAACGAGGAGATGAAGATGGCGGCGGCAAAGGCGCTCGCGGATCTGATCTCCCCTGAGGAGCTTTCCCCGGACTACATCATTCCGAAAGCCTTCGACCCGCGCGTGGGCAAGGCGGTCGCGGCGGCGGTCGCAGAAGCGGCGCGTAAGAGCGGCGTTGCAAGAATCTGACGAATGCAAAACGGTCTGCCGAAATGATCTCGGCAGACCGTTTTTTTTGATTGTGTGTGAAAGGGATGCGGTCAAAGTCTTGTCAGAACCGCGATACGGCAGGATCGGCTTCAGTTTCCCGTTTCTTCCGGCGTCCATGCGCCGGTCTCATACTGCGTCCTTGCATATTCACGCAGCGCCGCAAGCCACACCGCGTCGCCGTCGTAATTCAGATGAAACGCATTGTCGCTGCAATAGGTTCGGTCCAAATACCCGTCCTCTCCGCGCAAGCGCTCGGCAAGCTCCACCACATCGAAGCCGTTTTCTTCGCAGTACCGGTACAGCGCTTCATTGACGTCGAAATTATAACGGGGATCGCAGGGATATTTCTGCGCATAGATTTTCAGCACCGGAGGGATCGTGATAAGCACGATCCGCACATCTGGCGATTTCTCCCGCGTGTAGCGGATAATCTCGTCGAAATGATGAATGCTGTCTTCAATGGTGCTGCTGTACGCATACCCGTCGTTCACGCCGAGCATCAGATAAAGTGTCTTTACGCCGAGCAGCTGTACCAGATCGGAAACGCTGTAATTGCGTCCGCGATACGGCAGACCCGGTAAGCGCTTCCCGATCTCCACTTGATATGCAAGTTTCAAAAACAGTCCGCTTTCTCCGATGCATTTCATATTGCCGAGGCACGCGCCGTCTTTATCGCGCTGCGCAATAATATAGTGCGAAAAGCCCGAGGTCATCGAATCGCCGATCAAAACCGAATCGTTGAAAAACGAATCCAGCGCGCCGCTGTTCAGCTCCTCGTCCGAAACAGGCACAGGCGTCGGCACCGCAGTCGGCGTCGGAACAGACGTCGGCGTCGCAGTCGGCGTGGGTTCGGGCGTCGGCGACGCGGTCGGCGCGGGCGACGCCGTTTGCGTCTGTATCGATTCAATTTCATCGGAAGCCTCAGACGTCGCGCTTTGTGCAGCGGACGACTCCGCCGCCTGCTCCGCAGACTGCGCCGGCGCGCAGCCGCTTGTCAGAAACAGCACGGCAAACAAAATTTCGAACGTTCTTTTTATCAAATATCGTACATTTTTCATAATGACAGTATACTCGCGCCCCATGGCTTTGTCAACCTGCCGTCTTTTTGCCCCGGGACCGCTTTGCTGCGCCGGCGGGTGCGATCCGATCGGCTGAAAAACGTTCTGTCCCGCCGCGTTATGGGCGCGTCAGATCTTCAGCGTCAGGTTTTCCCCCGTAATACCGACAAATGCGCCCTTGCCTGCCTGCGGGGAATCCGGATGGCAGATAAGCCATTTGTTTTGCATCCACAAAAGACCCGCTTCGCCCGGCGCGGACGTGTCGACCGCGTCCAAAGGCGCGTTCGTGCCGCGTTCAAGCACGACAAGGCAGTTGAAGCCGGATTCTTTGATCCGGCACGGCGCGAAATGCAGCACGCGCGGATGGATCTCTATAAGCGTTTCGGGCGGGAGGTAAAAGCCCTTAACGTCCCTCGCATCAAGCGTGCGGTCGCGGATATCCGACGGCAGTGCAAGCAGCAGCACAAGCCCCGTGGTCGTATAATTGACCTCGCTGCACTTATGATACTCCTCGGCGTTCAGCGTAAAACCTCTGCCGTTACAGAAGCCCGCCTGGATCGGCATGCCGCCGAACACGGTCTTGCCCACCGTTTCGATCGCTCTGAGCGCTTCCAGCGCCGGATCGCTCGCCACATAGCAATTGCCGTTTTCCGGAATGCCGGTCTTTTCCATCGCAAGGGAAAGCGCCGCTTTGTCCGCGCAGGGAAGGATCCGCCCGTACGGCGCAAACGCGGGATCGGTCACCGCAAACAGCGGCAGATCCGGATTCTTGCTACGAAGCGCATCGAGTGTGTTCATTCAATAATTCCTCCGTCCTTATAAAACTGCATGATGTACAAAAGCCCCGCCGCCTTGCGTTCAAGCTGTCCGTTGAAGCGGCTCTTCTCCATCGGCACCGCATGCGCCGCGTCCACGCCGACGTCCATCTCCGCAAGAAGCTTTGACAGAAAATACGGATGCTCGAAGATCTCGCCGTACAGCACGATCTTGCCCGGATCCATGAGGTAAACGACGCTCTTCAGCGCGCCCGCAAGCGCTTCCGCCGCCCGATCCGCAAGCTTCATTGCGCCGGCATCGCCGCCGCGCGCCGCGTCCAGAACATGCGCGGTCGTGACCGCGTCGCGGTTTCCGTTTGTCATTTGCCATAGAAGCGGCGTCTGCTCCGGCGAAAGGATCGTCTGCGCGTCCTCACGCATTGCCGCAGGAGACGCGATCGTTTCGAGACAGCCGGACTTTCCGCAGTGACAGGGTTTTCCGCCGCGTCGGATCACCGGGATATGCCCGATCTCGGCAAACTGCCGACGATCACCCTCCATGATCTCGTTGCCGACGGCAAACGCCGCGCCGATGCCCGTACCGCACCGCAGAAAGAAGATGCTCTGCGGCTTTTCGTCCCGGGACAGATACGCCTCCGCCGAAAGCAGCGCGCGGACGTTGTTTGAGAGCACCGTGGGAAAGCCCGTGTACGCCTCGAAGCTGTCGCAGATCGGAAAATCCTCCGCGTCCAGCGCGTCAAAGCTCGACTTCACGGTCCTGCCGTCCGCGCCGATCACGCCGCGGACCGCAATGCCGATGCCGAGAAGCTTGCCGAAGCCGGATCTGCACGCATGAATCTGTTTCATCAGATGATCGCAGAGCAGCTGCACCGTCTGTTCCGCAGACGCGCGAATCGGCAGCGGAACCGTTTCAAAGAACAGCACGGTCCCGTCCGCCCGCACGGCGGACACGCTTGCCTTTCCGAGCCCGATCGAAACGCCGAGCGCCGACATTCTATGGTCCGCAAGCCGCAGCGTGATCTCCCGCCGCCCTGCGCCGTCGGAGGGCACGGAGCCGTCCTCATAAATCAGCCCCTCCCCGATGAGCTCCGCCGCGATCTTGGTCACGGCGGCAGGCGTCAGCCCCAAAAGCGCCGCAAGACGCTTTCTGGAAAGCCCGCCGTGCCGGTGCAGCAGCAGAAGCACCGCGGCGCGGTTCTGGCGTCTCAACCCGATCATGTTGTCGCCTTCGGTTCGCATTTACGCGTCCTCCCGTTTCGGTTGTTTGTTCTCCGGATGCAGCTTGCTGCGCAGCAGGATGACCGTTGCGCCCAAAAGCACCACGCCGACACCGACAAGCTTCCATACCGTCGGTTCCTCGTTCAGAAACAGCACGCCGACGATGCAGCTCAAAACCGGCATCAGAAGAAGCCAGAGCTTGACGATCCAGACCTCGTGCCGTTTGAGGTTCCGGTAATAGAAGAAATAGATCCCGGTCTGCGCCAGTCCGCCGAGCGCGACGAGCCACCAGAAGCCCGGTGTTTCGGACGGTTTCAGCGCCGCAAGGTCCCCGCGGGAAATCGCAAAAGCAGCGAACAGCAGCAGTACGACGAAGTTGTTGTAATACGAGATCGTGTCCGCCTTCTGCCCGTGCCTGTCCTGCGCAGCCTTGATGATAAACGCATTTGCCGTGACGCACGCCGCGCTTGCGATGAAAAACAGATCCGTCGGACGGAAACTGAGCTCCCGAAAATCCAGTCCGAGCACCAGCAGCACGCCCGCAAGCATCAGAATGCTGCCGATCCAGTCGGTCGCGTACAGACGCTTCCGATAGATCGCAACGGTCAGAAGATTCACCATCAGCACATCGGTCTTCAGTAGCGCCGTTCCGGTGCCGAGCGAACCGCCGTTTGCATAGCCGAGGTTGGCAAAGAGATCCAAGAGGAATCCGAACACGCCGATGATCACCAGGATCACGGTCGCCCTGCCCTGCCGGAACAGATCCTTGAAGCCGCCGGTCGCCGCAAGCTGCACGGTGAGAAAGACGAGCGCCGCCGCGCGCAGCAGAAAGCCTGCCGCGTACGGGGATCCCGTCCGGTCCACCATGAATTTGCTGACCGCATAGTAGATCGTCCACGCGATCACCATGCCGGCGATCATACCGACGTCCTTGAATCTCTCTCTCATTTCAATGCTTCAAACATATTCCGCAGCGCGGCTTCGTCCATTGCGACGGGGTTGTTGCCCATCAGCGGATGCTTTGCCGCGTCGCGCGCGAGCTTATCCAAATCGACGTTGCCGAGATCGGAAAGTGTCGTTTTAAGCCCCGCAAGCTTTTTGAGCGCTTTGATCCGGTCCGCAAGCTCGTCCGTGCCGGAAAGTCCGACCCTATGGCAGAGCGTTTCAAGCCGTTCGTCCGCGTTGATGCGCACAAAGCTGTCCAGCGTGAACGCGCACGCCTCGCCGTGCGGCAGATGATAATCCTCGGAAAGCGGATAGCTGCACGCGTGACTGCCCGCGGTCTTCGGAAGCGCAAAGCTCATGCCGCCCAAAAGCGCCGCAAGCGACATATTCTCACGCGCGGCAAGATTTGCTCCGTCGCGGTACGCGGTCTCAAGGTTTTTGAGCACGAGCCGCACCGCTTCGATCGCGCAAAGATCGGAGATTGGCTGATGATGTTTGCTCCAGTATCCCTCCAGCGCGTGCGCCATCGCGTCGAGCCCGGTGTTCATCGTTGTGCGCGGCGGCACGGTGACCGTAAGCGCCGGATCGACGATCGCAAGCGTCGGCATAAAGACCGGATTGTTGATCGTCTTCTTCTCTTTTCCGTGGCTGATGACCGAGACCTGCGTGACCTCGCTGCCGGTGCCGGCGGTCGTCGGGACCGCGATCATCGGAAAACGCGTCTTCGGAAACGGCATTTCCCCTTTGAAACACGCAAGCGCGTCGGCGTTTTCCCGCGCGATCGCCGCCGTGAATTTCGCCGTGTCCATGGTGCTGCCGCCGCCGACGCCGACGATGGCGTCGACGTTCGCTTCCCGCGCAAGCGCCGTCGCCGCGATGACGCCTTTCAGCTGCGGGTTCTCCTCCACGTCCGAAAAGATCGCCGCGATCTCCGGGATCTTCCGCTGCATCGCTTCGACCCTGGTCCTTAAAAACCGGTCGCAGACGACGAGACAGCGCGACGCGCCGAGCGATCTGATCGCTTCGCCGAGCTGATCGATGCTGCCGACGCCGAACCGGATCGCAACCGGCTGGCGGTACAAAAACTCAAGCGCCATAGATCCCGTCCTCGATCTTTTGGACCTCAGCGGAGAACTTGTGCATGTTCACCGCGCGCCAGTCCTCGAGCCCCTCGCACCATTCGGTATGGAGGAACGCTTTGACCATCTCGATCGCCATCTCGGGACCGACGATCCAGCCGCCCATGCACAGCACGTTCGCGTTGTTGATTGCGCGCGCCATTTTCGCGGAATACACGCCCTCGCACGCGACGGCGTGGACGCCCTTGAACTTATTGGACACGACGCACATGCCCGCGCCGGTGCCGCAGATCAAAACCGCCTTCTCATACGTTCCGTTCTGCACAAGCGGCGCGACGTCGTTCGCGACGCGGTAGTAGGGATGGACTTCATTGAGATCCACAGTGCCGAGGTCGTCGAATTCGGCGCCCGCCTCGGTAAGATACGCCTTGATCGCTTCCTTCACGGCAAAGCCGGATTTATCGCTTCCGATTGCAAGTTTCATAAACTGTTCCTCCTGTATTATTTGAGCGTGACCGCTTCCTTCGCGGTCTTGATGATGTTTTCTTTTGTGAGCCCGGTCGCCTCGCGAAGATACGGCAGCTTGCCGACCTCGCCGAACCGATCCATGACGCCCACCGCGCAGACCGGGATCTTCTCCTTTGCAAGCGCTTCGAGCACCGCGGAGTGCAGTCCGCCGATCACGTTGTGGTTTTCGACCGTCAGCACGGCGCCGGTCTTTTTCGCCGACGCAAGCACCGCCTCGCGGTCGATCGGCTTGATGGTGTGGATGTTCAGAACGTCGCAGCAGACGCCTTCTTTTTCGAGCTCCGCCGCCGCGTCCAGCACGTCCTTCGTGAGCATGCCGGAAACGAAGATCGAAAGGTCCTTGCCCTCTTTGAGAACGTCCGCCTTGAAGAGATCGAACCTGTAATCTGCCGGGAACACGTCCGGAAGCTCCTTGCGGAACAGGCGCACATAGACCGCGCCGGGGTAGTCGTTGAGCACCGGCATCGCCGCACGAAGCTGCACGCCGTCGACCGGCTCGAAGATCACGAGCTCGGGGATCGAGCGCAGCACGCCGATGTCCTCCATGCTCATGTGCGTACCGCCGTTCAGCTCCGCTGAAATGCCCGGGTCGGTGCCGACGATCTTGACGTTCTGCTTCGCATACGCGATCGAGATCGCGATCTGATCGCAGATCCGGCGGCTCGCAAACGGCGTGAAGCTTTCGATCCACGGCTTGAACCCGTAGCTACTAAGTCCCGCCGCGATCGACGCCATGTTCTGTTCCGCGACGCCGCAGTCAAAGATCTGCGTGCCGTAGTATTTCTCGCGCAGCTTGATCGTGCCGCTCGCCTTCGCAAGGTCCGCGTCCAAAAGCACGACGTGTTTATCCTGCTCCATCAGCTTACCGAGAAATTCCGCATAAATCGCCCGCATTTCCATGGTCATGCCTCCCCTCTGAGTTCCCGGATCGCGGCTTCCGCCTGCTCTTCCGAAACGTTCGTGTTGTGGTTTGCTGTGCCGAGATCCTCGATCCACTTGACGCCGCAGCCCTTTCTGGTATTCAGGATCACCATCGTGGGCTTGCCGGAGCCGATGCCGAGCTTTGCGTGCTTGACAGCCGCGCTGACCTCGTCGATGTCGTTGCCGTCCTCGACGTCGATCACGTTCCAGCCGAACGCTCTCCATTTTTCGTCCAAAGGCGCGATGCCGTTGACCTCTTCGACCGTGCCGTCGATCTGCAGCTTGTTGTAGTCGGTAAAGGCGATCAGGTTATCCAGCTTCTTGCTCGCCGCGAACATCGCCGCTTCCCAGATCTGTCCCTCCTGGCTTTCGCCGTCGCCGATCAGCGTGTAGATCGTCGCGCTGTCGTTTTCAAGCTTGCTGCCCAAAGCGATGCCCACCGCGCAGGAAAAGCCCTGACCGAGAGACCCCGTCGTCATGTCGATCCCGACGGTGCGGTTCATGTCGCAGTGGCTCGGCAGATTCGTGCCGCCGCGGTTCAGCGTCAAAAGCTCTTTCTTATCGAAGTATCCGCGATTCGCAAGCGTTGCGTAGACCGCGGGACCCGCATGCCCCTTTGAACAGATGAAGCGGTCGCGTCCCGCCTTCTTCGGCTCGTTCGGATCGATGTTCATTTCCTCAAAGTACAGCACGGTCAAAAGCTCGACGACCGAAAGACAGCCGCCGATGTGACCGACGCCCAGATGTCCGATGCACTTCAAAACGTCGCAGCGGATATCCAGCGCGATTTTCTTCAGATCCTGTTTCAATTTTCTGTTCTCCTTTATTTAATTCTGTTAACTAAATCAATTTTATCCATTCATACGGGAGTTGTCAAGAGAAAAAGCATTGACTTTCCGCCCCTTGTGGATTATGATTGATTAAAAGAATGAAATAATTCGGAGGAAGATATGAAGCCATTTACCCCTGTTTACGTTCCGGTCGGCGTGCCGACGTTTCATATGGAGAGCGCCGAGGACGCGTTCGTCCGTTCATGCCGTGCGCTGAAGGCGCTTGACGATCGCTTTGTCTGCCCTGCGGAAAAGCTGCTGTCGATCGACGCGCTGAAGGCGTATCTTGAAAACCTGTCGCCGGATCTGATCGTCTTTCAGAACCTGACCTTTGCAAACGCGGCGTACATGAGTGAAGTGCTGAAAAGATTCGACTGTCCGATCGTGCTCTGGACGCTCCGCGAGCCGGTGATCGACGGCGGACGGCTGCGTCTCAATTCGCTGACCGGCGCATACTCCGCGGCAAACACGCTCCGCGCGTTCAACGATCGTCCGTTTCTCTACGTCTTCGGCGCGCCGGAAGAACCGCGCGTCACGGACGAACTGACCGCCGCGATCTCCGCGGCTTCCGTCAGGCATGCGCTGCGCGATCTCAAGGTCGCGGCGATCGGACACACGCCGCAGGGCTTCGGCTTCGGCAGAGCGCTGGATACGGAGATGATGAACACATTCGGCGCGGAGCTCGTTTCGATCGAGGCGCGCGAGCTCATTGACCGCGCAAAGGGCTATACGGACGCGGAATGCAAGCCGTATCTCGAAAAGACCGCTTGCGCCACCTGCGGGCTCGACTGTACGCCCGAAAAGAACCGGCTCGACCACGCAAGGCTCTATAAGGCATACAGCGATTACATCCGTGAAAACGGCGTCGGCGCGCTGGCGTCGCGCTGCTGGCCGGACTTTTTCACCGCGTTCGGCACGCCGGTGTGCACGGTGCTGTCCATGCTGAACGACGACGGCGTCGCCTCCGCCTGCGAAGCGGACATCTACGGTGCGCTGTCGATGTGGATCGGCATGCAGCTTTCCGGCTCCCCCGTCTTCTTCGGCGATCCGGTCTCCCTGGACGAAAACGAGAACACGATCACCTACTGGCATTGCGGCGCGGCGGCGTGCTCGCTTGCAAGAAAGGACACCGGCGCGGTCGTCGGCGTGCATCCGAACCGCAAGATCGGTCCCGCGATGGACTTCGGCTGCGAAGCGTTCGAGGACGCGACGGTCTTCCGCATCGGCAGAGAGCCGGACGGCAGCTTCCGCTTTTTCATCACCGAAGGCACGGCGCTTTCGAAGCCGAAGCAGTTCATCGGCACAAGCATCGTGATCAAAACGGACAGCCCGTCCCGCGAGATCGTCGAGGACAGCGTGCAAGACGGTTTTGAGCCGCACTTTGCGGTGATCAAGGGTCGCCATGCAAAGACGCTCGAAGCGCTTGCGGCGTTCTTCGAGTTTCCGGTATACAGGTATTGAGCATGATCACCGATTCCTTTGACCCAAAATCCGAGCCGCTGTTCACCGTGGAATCGTTTGTCGGACCGCAGAGGCATCTTTGCGACGTCTGCGTTCTGACCTTCTCGCACCTGATTCTGGAGGAACTGCAGGCGCGTTTTGCGCTGCGCGAAGTCGGAATTTTGCGAAACGTGAACGGCGACCGTCCGATCTATCTGTTCGAATGCGGCGGAAAAACGCTCGCGACGGTGCTCTGCGGCGTCGGCGCGACGCTTGCGGGCGGCGACGTCGAGGAGCTCAACTGGCTCGTCGGCGCGACGAAGTTTGTGATGTTCGGGTCGGCGGGATCCCTGAACCGGGAAGCGACCGCGGGAAAGTATGTGATCCCGACAGAGGCGTACCGCGACGAAGGCATGTCCTATCACTACGCCCCGCCCGCGGACTATATCGCGGTCCGAAACGCAAACCGCGTCGAGGAAATCTTCACCGAGCTCGGTCTCCCGTTTGTTTCGGGACGCGTGTGGACGACCGACGCGTTCTACCGCGAAACGCGCGATCAGTTCGAGAAGCGCAAAGCGGAGGGCTGCCTTGCGGTCGAAATGGAGGTCGCGGGCGTACAGGCGGTCTGCGATTTTCATGGCTTCGGGCTCTATGATTTTCTGGTCACCGGCGACGTATTGGACGCGCCGATCTATGAAAACGACGGACTGCACAGCGCAAACCACGATCTGGATAAGCTCTGGATCGCGCTGGAGCTCGCAAAGCGGATCTGAAAAGCATATGAAAACGGCACGGTGCGACCCGTGCCGTTTTTACGTGAATGTTATTATGCCGCGCTGTCCTCGCGCAGAATCTTTTCCTTTTCGATCTGCAGCGCCTCGACGCGCTTCTTGGAAAGCGGATATGCGAACCGCAGGATGAAGAACACGAGCAGGAACAGGACCGCGGGGATCAGTACGGAGTAGTTGTACATCGTCTGGAGCTTCGCCGGATCCGCTCTGAGCAGCTCGGTCTTCAGCTTGCTGCCCTCGTAGCCGATCAGAAGCAGCGGTACGTTGATGAGCACCGTCGCGACGGTCTGACCGAGCTTTCTGACGAACGTGAAGAACGCGTAGCTCGTCGCTTCGTCGTTGACGCCCTTCCTCGCTCTGTTGAAGTCGATCGCGTCGGCCACGAGCGCCCAGTTCAGCAGGAAGATGAACGCGGTGCCGATGCCGCCCAGCAGGTTCGCGGCAAGGTACAGCCACACGTTTTTGGTGCCGATGCCGAGCAGCGACAGAACGAACAGCAGGAAGTACGCCGCGGACGCGAACAGAATGCCGTACGAACAAACGTTGCGGCGTCCGAGCTTGTTGCCGAGCTTCGACGCAAAGAACATGACGAACGCCACCGGCAGATATTGACATACCGCCGCGAGGATGTACATCTTGTGCGCTTCGAAGTAGTAGTCGAACAGGTAGGTGTTGTAGCCGGTCTGGAACATCTGCGCCGCGAGGAACAGCATGGACGCGATGCTGACCGTCATGAACGGACGGCTCTTCAAAAGCGTCTTGACGACCTTGCGCGCGGCGCCCTTCTCACGCGGGACGGGCTTGGATTCCACGCGCTCCTTGCTCCAGCGGTAGCAGAGCAGATAGGCCAGCACGGAC
>JAEESS010000048.1 GCA_016286445.1 Bacillota bacterium | reverse complement strand
GTACTTGATGAACGCGCGGGCAAAGTGCTTGCCGCTCTCGTTGGCGTAGCCGATGGCATGGGGCGTGCCGGAATCCGGAACGCCGCCGACGTAGTCGATCTGCTGCACGTCCGGCTTGTCCTTGTCCGCCCGGGCGAGGATCGCGCCGTTGCGGTAGCGCATGGCTTCCACATTGACCCCTTCATAGGTGGACGTTGGATAGCCGTAGTAGGACCAGAGAAACGCGCAGATGCGCTTCTCTTTGTCGGGCGCGCGAAGCTGCGTCAGCTTGTCCGGGGTCAGCTCGACGATCTCGCCGGGGCCGAGCTCCTTCTCGAAAACGAATCCCAGCTTCTCATAAGCGAAGGACTCGAAGGAAACGGCGTAGCCATCTTCGCGTTTTCCCACGGTAACGGGGAGCCGTCCGAGCCGGTCGCGGGCAGCGATCAACGTGCCATCCTCCTTCAGGATCAGAATGGAAGCCGTGCCGTCGATGGATTTCTGGGCAAAGCGGATGCCCTCCGCAAAGTCCGTCTTCTGGTCGATCAGCGCAACCAGAAGCTCCACGATATTGACCGCGCCGCCGGTCTTGGCGTCGAAGTGACCGCCGGTGAAGGAGAGAAACTGGTCGATCAGCGAATCCGCGTTGTTGATCCTGCCGATCATACAGACGGCATAGGTGCCGTGGTTGGAACGGATCAGCAGAGGCTGCGGCTCGCTGTCGCTGATGCAGCCGATCGCCGAAGTGCCCTTCATCTCTTCAAAGATGTGCTCGAAGCGGGTGCGGAAGGGCGCGTTCTCGATGCTGTGGATCTTGCGCTGCAGACCGATCTCCGGATCGTACGCCGCCATCCCGCCGCGGCGCGTGCCGAGATGGGAATGGTAGTCGGTGCCGAAAAAGACGTCTGTCATGCAGTCCTTTTTGGATGTAATGCCGAAAAAGCCTCCCATATGGGAACCTCCTGAAAATATGGATTCGATGGGCAGGGCAGAAAGCCCGCCTGCAATCGATTACGCGAAGAAGAGCCTGGAAAGCGTCATCGGATCGACGTACTTGCCGTCCTTATACACGCGCATGTTGCCGGATGCGATCTCGTCGATCAGCATGACCTTGCCGTCCGCGTCGTAGCCGAACTCGAACTTGATGTCATAGAGCACCATACCGCGCTTTGCCATCTCGTCTGCGACGATCTGCGTGATCTTCTGCGTCATGGACTTGATTTCGTCGTACTGCTCTCCGGTCATCACGCCCAGCACCACAAGACCGTCCTTGGTGACCAGCGGATCGCCCTTCGCGTCGTTTTTGAACGTGGTCTCCACGTATGCGGGCAGGTCTGCGCCTTCCTCGATATATTCGCCGTAGCGGCGCAGGAAGCTGCCGACCGCCTTATGGCGGCAGATGACTTCCAGACCTTTGCCGAAGACCTTGGCGGGCAGAACCTCCATGGTAGTGTTCTTGAGATCCGCGGAGACGTAGTGCGTGCGGATCCCCGCCGCGTTGACCTTCTCAAAGAAATAGATGGACATGCGAAGATTGACGTCGCCCACGCCGTCGATCGTCAGACCGACGCTGTTCTCGCCGGGATCAAAGACGCCGTCCTTGCCGGTGCAGTCGTCCTTGAATTTCAGCAGGTAGTTGCCGTTGGGCAGCGCATAAACGTTCTTGGTTTTGCCGGTGTAAACAAGCTTGTTTTCCATGATAAAATACCCCTTTTCGATGAATTTCGATGATAAACGTCGGTTCGGATTAAGATAGTTCTTTTTCAAGCTGTGCGTCCTGCTCCAGGATCGCGGCTGCGGCTGCTTCGCGTTTTTTCTGAAGCTTACAGGCAAGCTCCGGATCCTCGACGGACAGGATCTCCGCCGCCAACAGCGCGGCGTTTGCGCCGCCGTTGACCGCCACGGTCGCCACCGGAATGCCGGAGGGCATCTGCACAGTGGACAGCAGCGCGTCCATTCCGTCGAAGACGGGTCCCTTGCAGGGCACGCCGATGACCGGCAGCGTGGTATTCGCGGCGATCGCGCCCGCAAGATGCGCCGCCATGCCGGCAAACGCGATCACGCAGGCAAAGCCGTTCTTCCGCGCGGCGCGGGCAAACTCCGCCGCCTCGACGGGCGTCCGGTGCGCAGAATAGATGTGCGCTTCAAAGGGGATCTCCAACTCGTTGAGCACGTCGATCGCCTTCTGCACCACGGGAAGATCGCTTTTGCTTCCCATGACGATTCCGATCTTCTTCATCGCAGCTCCTTTCCGTCAGATGCCCGCCTTGGTCTCGCAGTAGATGCAGCGATAGACCTTGTTTTCGCGGTCCGTCAGCCGGAAGATGTGCTTCAGCTCCTGTTCGGTGGACGTGATGCAGCGCGGATTCTTGCAGGTCAGAACGTCGGTCAGCACTTCGGGAAGCTCCATCTGCCGCTTCTCCACCAGTGCGCCGTTGCGGATGATGTTGACGGTGGCACCGGGATCCACGTACGCGATGACGTCCAGGTTCACAGGGATGTCGGCGTCGATCTTGATGATGTCCTTCTTGCCCATCTTGCGGCTTACAACGTTACGAATGATCGCCACGGACAGGTCGGTTTCGTCAAGCTTGAGCAGATGATAGAGCTTCATGCCCTGTCCTGCGGTAATGTGGTCAATGACCACGCCGTTCTGGATGGAATCGATGTTCATAGTGTGCCCGCCTCCTTCAGCAGTTTCAGAATCAAAGCCATTCTCATATATTTGCCGTTCAATACCTGCTTGAAATAGCAGGCTCTCGGGTCGTCGTCGATGGCGACGCTGATCTCATTGACGCGGGGCAGCGGATGCAGAATGGCAAGATCGGGCTTCGCGTTTTTCAGCTTGTCCGGGGTAAGGATGTAGCTGTCCTTCAGGCGGAGGTAATCCTCCTCGTTGAAGAAACGCTCGCGCTGGACCCTGGTCATATAGAGGATGTCGAGCTCGGGCATGACTGCTTCGAGATCGGTCGTCTGGGTATAGGGAATATTGAACTTTTTCAGGCTGCCCTTCTTCACGTAGGAGGGCACTTTGAGTTCTTCGGGCGAGATCAGCACGAACCGGTTGCCGTTGTACCGGGACATGGCGTTGATCAGGGAATGCACCGTGCGCCCGAACTTCAAATCGCCGCAAAGACCGATGGTCAGTCCTTCGAAGCGGCGCTTTTCACGCCAGATCGTGAGAAGGTCCGCCAGCGTCTGCGTGGGATGGCAGTGTCCGCCGTCGCCTGCGTTGATCACAGGGATCGTGGCGTTGGTCGCCGCCACGTATGCCGCGCCTTCCTTGGGGTGGCGCATGGCGATGATGTCCGCATAGCAGGAAACGGTCTTTGCGGTGTCCGCCACGCTCTCGCCCTTGGCTGCCGAGGACGACATGGCGCTGGACACGGAGATCACGTGTCCGCCCAGCTCGTACATCGCCGCTTCGAAGCTCATGCGGGTGCGGGTCGACGGCTCAAAAAAGAGGGTCGCCAGCTTCTTGCGGTCGCATGCGTGCGCATACTTGTCGGGGTCGGCGATGATGTCCTCCGCCGTTGCGATGAGCTCCTCCAGTTCCTGAGTGCTCAGATCCAGAATGTCGATGATGCTTCGTTTCATTTGATACCTCCGATCCAGCTTTCATCCGATGGGTTATCGCGGAAGGCGATCAGCCGTTCCACGTCTTCTGCCTTGATGTAGTGTTCTTCGGCGGCGACCGCGACGATGCGGTCGAAGTCCGTCAGGGAATGGTTTTCGACCTGCGCTTCAGAAAGCCGGTCCAAGCCTTTTTTCATGCCGTAGGTGAAGATGGATACGACGCCAAGGACCTCTGCGCCTGCGTCGCGCAGCGCTTCGACGACCTCGATGACGGATCCGCCGGTGGAGATCAGATCCTCCACCACGACGACCTTCTGTCCGGGTTCCAGCCGTCCCTCGATGCGGTTCTGACGGCCGTGATCCTTGTTCCCGCCGCGGACGTAACCCATCGGCAGACCCAAAAGGTGTCCGACGATGGCGGCGTGCGCGATGCCCGCAGTGGATGTGCCCATCAAAACTTCGACCTCCGGATAGTACGTCCGGACAAGCTCGCAGAGCCCGTTTTCCACGTCGTTGCGGACTGCGGGCGCCGTGAGCGTCAGGCGGTTGTCGCAGTAGATGGGGCTCTTGATCCCGCTCGCCCAAAGGAAGGGCTCCTCCGGGCGGAAGAAGACCGCGCGGATGGACAGCAGGTCCTTTGCGATCAGCGTTGACAGTTCCATGCCTTTTGTTTCCTTTCTTAATCTATAAACTCCGCGCAGCAGCGCGCATATGCTGCCGCCGGATCGGCTGCGGCGGTGATCGGACGGCCTACGACGATGTAGTCCGCGCCTTCGATCTTTGCCTGCGCGGGCGTCATGATCCGCTTCTGATCCCCCTTCTCCCCGTCGGCGAACCGGATGCCCGGGGTGACGGTCAGAAAACCGGAACCGCAGCGCCGGTGGACCTTTCCCGCTTCGAGCGGCGAGCAGACTACGCCGTCCAAGCCCGCGTTTTTTGCATTCTCGGCGTAAGCAAGAACCACCTCGTCCATCGGGCGGTCGATCAGAAGCTCGTGTTCCAAAGCGTTCTGATCGGTCGAGGTAAGCTGCGTAACGGCGATCAAAAGCGGGCGCGTGCCGTCGGCTCGCGTCAACCCCTCCAGCGCGGCGCGCATCATCTCTGCCGTTCCCGCGGCGTGGAGGTTCACGATATCCGCGTCAAGTCCGGACAGTACCGCCATCGCTTTTCTGACGGTGTTCGGGATGTCATGCAGCTTCAGGTCCAGAAAGATCCTGTGACCCCGCGCCTTGATCTCGCGCACGACGGACGGACCTTCGGCATAGAAGAGTTCCATGCCGATCTTCACAAAGGGCTTCCGTTCGGGAAAACGGTCCAGAAAGGTCAGGGTTTGCGCCGCGGTCGGAAAATCGCAGGCGATGATGACGTCTTTTCCCATGTTATGCTCCTCTCAGTTCACTAAGATTGCGAATACCGTACCGGTCCATTGCTTCCGGTAAAGCCTCGATGATCTTTTTGCACGCCAGCGGGTCGACCAGGTTCGCTGCGCCCACCTCAACGGCGGCGGCGCCTGCCGTCAGCATTTCCAGCACATCCTCGGCGCAGGAAATCCCTCCCATGCCGACAACGGGGATCTTCACGGCGTGCGCGACCTGCCATACCATGCGCAGGGCGACCGGAAAGACTGCGGGACCCGAAAGCCCGCCGGTCACGTTGGCAAGAACGGGCTTGCGGGTTAAAAGGTCGATCCGCATGCCCAGAAGGGTATTGATCAGGCTGATCCCGTCCGCGCCCGCCTGCTCGCAGGCTTTTGCGATCGTCACGATATCGGTCACGTTCGGCGTCAGCTTGATGATAACGGGCTTTGTCGTCACCGCCTTGACCGCGCGCACCACAGCCGCCGCTTGCTCGGGATCGGTGCCGAAGCTCATGCCGCCGCCGTGTACGTTGGGGCATGAGATGTTGATCTCCAACCAGCCCACCTGCGGCTGCGCGTCCAGTTTTGCGCTGACCTCCGCGTATTCCGCAACGGAAAACCCGCTGACGTTCGCCATCACCGGCTTATGAAAAACCGTTTTCAGCTTCATTAGCTCGGTGTCGATGACCCGGTCCACGCCGGGGTTCTGCAAGCCCACGGCGTTCAGCATGCCCGCGGGGCAGTCCGCGATCCGCGGCGTCGGATTGCCGAAGCGCGGTTCCCGCGTGGTTCCCTTAATGGAGAACGTACCTAATATATTGATGTCGTACAGCTCGGCAAACTCCCAGCCGTACCCAAACGTACCGGACGCCGGGATGACAGGGTTATCCAGCTCGACGCCGCAGAGATCGACGCTCAGTCTTCCCATACGATCTCCTCCTTTTCCAGCACGGGACCTTCCTTACAGATGCGCTTGTATCCGGCGATCGTTTTGCAGGTGCAGCCCATGCACGCGCCGAAGCCGCAGCCCATGCGCTTCTCAAAGCTGAACGAACCGCCGGTTTTGATCCTGCGGTATACCGCGCGCAGCATCGGCTCCGGTCCGCAGGTATAAACATGGGTGTAATCCTCCGGCAGCGCGTCGGTGACAAAGCCCCTGATCCCGTAAGAACCGTCCGCCGTAGTCACGGCGACCGTGCAGTCGAGCTCCCGGAACTGCTCCTCATAGAAGATCTCCGCGGCGGTATTGAAGCCGAGGACCGCCGAAACGGTCTTTCCTTCGGCGCGCAGGCGCTTCGCCAGCAGGTACAGCGGCGGTACGCCGACGCCCCCGCCGATCAACAGCGGTCTGTCTCCGGAAAGCGCCGTGTCGTAGCCGTTGCCCAGACCCGTCAGCACCGGGATCGTCTGCCCCGGCGTCATGCCGCGCAGGAGTGCCGTGCCGCGACCGACGACCTTATAGATCAGCGTCAGCGCGTCGCCCTCGAGATCGCAGACGGACAGCGGTCTCCGAAGAAAAAGCCCATCCAGCTTCAGATTGACAAACTGTCCCGGTCGGGTGATCGCCGAAGTGTCGCCCGTGAGCCGGATCTCATATACGTTGTCCGTCAGACGCTTCTGCGCCGCGACGGTAAAAATCACATCGTTCATACCGCGCCGTCCTCCGCCGTGTAGACCGGCTTGCCGCCGCATACTGTCAGCAGACACTTGCCGCGCACCTGCATGCCCGCAAACGGCGTTGCGCGGCCTTTGCTCAAAAAGGTATCCGGATCGACGATATACGCTGCGTCCAGATCCCAGACCGCGTAATCATTTTCCGCAAGCGGGATCCCGAAGCGCTCTCTCGGACGGTATACGAGCAGATCGACAAGCTTTTCGAGGGGCAGCACGCCCGGAACGACCAGCTTGGTATAGAGCACCGGAAAAGCGGTCTCCAACCCGACGATCCCGAACGCGCTTCCGCGCAGTCCTTTTGCCTTTTCTTCAGCGCTGTGCGGCGCGTGATCGGTGGCGATCATGTCGATCGTGCCGTCCAGAAGTCCCTCGATCAGCGCTTCGCGGTCTTTCGGACTCCGCAGAGGCGGATTCATCTTGAAGCGACCGTCCTCTTTGAGATCGGTTTCATCCAGAACCAGATAGTGCGGCGCGGTCTCGCAGCTCACGTCCAGTCCGTCCCGCTTTGCCTGCCGGATCAGCGCCACGCTCTCCTTTGTCGAGATATGGCAGACGTGATAGGCGCAGCCGGTCTCACGGACCAGATTGAGGTCCCGGCGGATCTGCCCCCATTCGCTTTCAGAGCAGATGCCCGCATGCCCGTGCGCCGAAGCGTACACGCCGTCGTGAATATAGCCGCCGTGCAAAAGCCGGTTGTCCTCGCAATGCGCGGCGATCAATTTATGAAGCCGCTTTGCCTCCCGCATCGCCTCGCGCATCAGATCGTCGTTCTGTACGCCTCTTCCATCGTCGGAAAAGGCGATCACGCGCGGCGCCAAATCCTCAAGATCGGCAAGCTGCTCGCCCCGTTCGCCCACGCTGATCGCACCGTAGGGGTAAACGCGGACGCGTGCCTGCGCGGCGATCAGCTCTTCCTGAATCGCCAGATGCGCAATACTGTCCGGCACGGGGTTCAGATTCGGCATGGCGCACACGGCGGTATACCCGCCTCTTGCGGCCGCCGCAGTGCCGCTTGCAATCGTTTCTTTATAAGAAAAACCCGGCTCGCGAAGATGTATGTGTACATCGCAGAAGCCGGGTAGTATGATCGTGCTGTGGTTGGAAGGGGGCAGTTTGCCCGCTTCCACATGAGGGACGTGTCCCTTGGCGTTTCGGAGAAATGCGTTGATAAAACGGTTCTCTGCCATGGTTTGTCCTCCCGTGTCCGTAGGGGTTCGTTTTCCAATCAACGTTGCTACTCTACCATAAGCGGATATGTCCTGTCAACCCCGAAATACGTTATATAAAATCGCGGTTTGCGCCTTGTCTGTCGCGGTATCGGCTTTTCACCGGATCGAAGCAGCGGCCCTTTGCGCCCGGTCAAATTGCGGGAAAACTTCTTGCTTTTTCCGGCAGAATAGGCTATGATCGGGTGTATAATAAATGTATACGCAGTATTCTTTTGACACAAGGAGAAACAACCATGGTGCTTTCCGATCTGACGTTGCGTTCCTTCTTTGAGCTCCTCGGTTCCGATGCGGCAGCTCCCGGCGGCGGCTCCGCTGCTGCTATGACGGGTTCTTTGGGTTCTGCACTTGCCGAAATGGTGGGCAATCTGTCCCTCGATCGTCCGCAGTATGCCGCTTTCTCGGAGGAGATTCGCATCTGCAAGGAACGATGCTCCGCGCTGCGCGCTGCGTTTCTCGACGCAATGGAACGCGACGCCGACGCGTTCCACCGGTTCACGGCGGCGCTGAATCTGCCCAAAGGGACGGCGGAGGAAAAAACCGTCCGCACCGCCGCGATCCAGAACGCGCTGATCCTTTGCATCGAATCGCCGCTGCACACGATGGAGCTTTCTCTCGACGCGGCGAAAATGATCGAGCGCATGCCGGGAAAGACCAATATGAACGCCGTCAGCGACCTCGGCGTCGCGGTCATGATGCTGGAATCGACCGTCCGCAGCGCGTGGCTGAACGTGCTGATCAACCTCGGCTATCTCAAGGACAGCGACAGAGCCTCGCTCTACCGCTACAGAGGCGAACAGCTGCTCAACGATACGCTTGCCTGCACCGGCGCAGTTTACGAGCAGGTGCTCGGCATGCTTTGATCCGCGCGTCGAACGTTTCCGGAAGTCGACCGCACGGCAAGGGATCAGATCGAAGCCACGGTTTCCAAAATGGAATCATCAGAGGGCGTCACCGCGCGTTTGAAAGCCGAGAATCAACCGGAAGGCTTATCCGCATGAACAACCTCCGCGCCCGCGCGGAAGAGCTTGTCCTCCCTAAGATCGTCTACGGCGAATAACAGATTACGGTTATTTACAACACCTAACCCCTTTTACTTGATTAGGCAAGCAGATTTTTTGCGGGAACACGATCAAATGCAATCTTCATCCGATGTTTTGTCAATCCTCCGCCTTTCGCTGTCGGACGCAAAGGGCGTAGAACAGGATCGCAAGCAGCTGCGATGCAACGGAGATCAGCACAAGCAAGGCTGGATTGACGTCGTACAGCGCGCCCAAAAGCCAGCTTCCGAGAAACCATGCGACGCCGAAGCCGGTCTCGAAGACGCCGAAACCGGTGCTGCGCATGGAACGCGGAACGATCTTGCTGACGGCTGCCTTCATAATACTCTCCTGCGCGCCCATGCCGACGCCCCAGAGAACGATGCCGACCGCGATCAGGTACGGGTTTCCGGTTAAAAACACGAAGCCGGAAAAGAACGTGCTGAGCAGGGTCGAAAGCATCAGCGCCCGAACGCCGATGCGGTCGAACAGCCAGCCGAAGAACAGCGCGGCAAACGCGTCCACCGCCATCGCCGCAGCGTAGAGAAGACTCAGCGTCGATTCGGGGAACGCCTGCGTCTTTGCCGCGTGCAGCGTGATGAGTGTGAAATCCGCAAACCCGAACGCGAACAGGGCGATGGCGATCATATAGAGCACGAACGGCTTTTTGAACCGGAACGGCTCCGTCTCCTCCTCGACTTTTTCAAAGGTTTCCGGATGTGGATATGTGATGCGCGAGAATACGACCAGTCCGACGGTGATGAGCGCCGGAATCCCGAGCAGCGCAAAGCACAGCCGATACGAGGAAAACAACGTGCCCGATCCTTTCAGGGACACAATTAAAAAGAGAATGACCGGACCGATAAACGCGCCGAGCTGATCCAGAAATTCGAGAAACGCAAATCCCTTCCCTACGCCGACCTCGCTTGCCGCAAAGCTGACGAGCGTGTTCTTCGCAGGCTTCTTGACCGCCTTGCCGATGCGCTCCAGAATCACCAGCCCGCAGGCAACGATCCAGCCGTTTTCGGGAATCAGCGCAAGCGCCGGGATTGCCAGCACCTGCAGCGCATAGCCGAAGATCACGAGAAGCCAGTATTTTTTGGTTTTGTCCGCGAGAAAGCCGGACAGCATGCGAAGCGAGTATCCGCACAGCTCGCCGAAGCCCGAAACAAACCCGATCATCGCCGCCGACGCGCCGGCAAGGTCCAGATATTCGCCGAGGATGCTCCTTGCGCCTTCGTGTGTCATGTCCGAAAACAGACTGATCACGCCCATCAGGAGGAGGAACATCATTGCGCCGCCTGCCTGTTTTTTGATCGTCTTCATTGCCATCCTCCCAAAAGAAAAGCCGCTCGGGGTTGAGCGGCAGAAACGGTGTCGTTCTTATTTTTCGATCTCGCAGCTGATTGCGCGGACGCCTTTGACGGATTCCAGAAAATGCAGCAGGTCGTTGACCGTTGTATCCACATGCATACGCAGCGTGAACTGATACGTCTCGCTGCCGTCGTCGTTGAACTTGACCTTCGTTCCCAGGATCTGCATTTTGTTACGGGCGACGTATTCGTTCAGTTCTTTGCGGAATGTTTCCTGCTCCGTCACACGGCAGCTGATGGTGCCGACCATCATGGAATCCGTACCGATCGTAAAGCGGTGCATGATGATCTGGATCACGGCGATGACAACCGTTCCGATCAGACCGATCACATACATGCCCGCGCCGATCGCAAGACCGATCGCCGCCGTTGCCCAGATGCCCGCCGCCGTCGTCAGGCCGCGCACCGAGTTTCCGTTGCGGAAAATAATGCCCGCGCCGAGGAAGGATACGCCGCTGATGATCTGCGCCGCAAGACGCGCCGGATCGGTACTGTGCGTGCCGGGATAAAAGACGCCGTTCATCGCCATGTCGACAAAGCCGTATTTGGAAATGATCATCGTCAGCGCCGCCGCGCAGCAGACGATGATGTGCGTGCGGATACCGGCTTCCTTCAGACGCTTGGTGCGCTCATAGCCGATCGCCGCGCCGCACACGCAGGAAACCAGAATGCGGATCACAAATTCCAGATACTGCCAGAGTGTAAACTGACCGAACATGTATTCTGCCAGCGTTCCCATACTTTCGCCGTCCTTTCGAATCGGATTGGAAAACGCAAACGTTTGCGTTCCATGTGCCTGTATAATATCACGTTCGGCGGGAAATGTCAACCGGATTCTTGCATTCGCTGTGCGCGAAGCCGGAAATCCGCCCATACGGCGTTGTGATCCGAAAGCTCGGAAAACTCCGCAGCGCGCAGCGGCGAAGCTGCGTCCGCCCAATCGCAGTCCTTCATCAGCGTGGAGACGACGCCGTGCCGGACGCAGGCGATACCGCGGGCAAAGATCCAGTCCAGCTGCAGTGCAAGCACGCCGTCGCCGGTCGGCCTGCGGCGTGTGGGAACACCGGTCCCGTTCGAGAAACGCCAATCGAAGCCCGCCCGTTCAAAGCAGGCAAACAGCGGTTCGACAGGCGTCGGATCGACGACGACGCCGTCGGTTTTCTGCCGCTGATAGGCGGAAAGCGCAGCCGATTCGCCGTAATCGAATGCATTGGTATTGAAGTCACCGCCGATCAGAACCGGTAGCCCCGGAAACACGGCCGCTGCCTTTTCGAGGATAGCTTCGGTCTGTTTTGCGCGCTGCGCCGGGGTCGTGCGGTTTTCCAGATGCACGCAAACGGCGCCGATCCGCGTCCCGGCAATATCGAGCTCGCAGAACACCGCAACGCGCGCGCCGATCCGCTTCTGCTCGTCAAAATACCAGTTATACGCCTCCGGCAGCGACAGCGCCTCGGCGCGGACGATCGGCCAGCGTGAGAACAGCGTGTTCCCCTCATAGCCCTTGCGATCGTTCGGATTGACAAGCTCGATGAATTCGAGCGCGTACGCATAATGATACCCGAGCGCTTCGGCAATTTTACGCGAGGCGTTAATGTTGCCGCTGCGTTCCGTGCCGTCGTCCAGCTCGTTGCCGAACAGAATGTCCGCATTCTGCAGCGCGAGACACGTCTCGAGAAACGAGACGATCTCGCGGATTCTGGTTCCGTGCTCCACGTTGAACACGGCGGCGCGGATCGTTTCCGGCGCCGGCTTCTGCGCAAGGTTTGCCCGGTATACCTCCGGCGCGCCAAACTGCGGGATGCGCGCCATCACGGCGAACTGCCCTGCCGAAGGGACTTCGGCGCCGAGCTGCACCCGCTTTTCATACGGAATCGCGTTCATGGATCTGCCTCCGATCATTTACCTGCAGTATAGCACGGATCGACCGGTTTGAAAAGGGAAGCCGACGTGTCGGAACGAAAGAATATCGGGAAATTCGTATATTTTTTCATAAATATAATTGACAATCCGGCGTTTGCGTGGTAATATGAAGTCGAAAGAACGCAAACGTTTGCGCTGCAAATAGACCATTTTGCATGAGGAGGATGGCAAATGATCAAAGCTGTCATGTTTGATATGGGCGGAACGCTCGAAGATCTGTATTCCGACGAGAAAAACGATCGTGCAACCGCATATGCGCTGTACGGAATTCTCAAAAAGCATGGCATTGAAGTCCCCTACGAGGCGGAACCGCTCTGGAAGATCGTCGGCGAAGGGATTCAGGCATACAAGAAGGATTCCGAGCGGACGCTCCGCGAGCTGAAGCCGGAGGAAATCTGGTGCGACTGGGGATTTCGGGATATCCCGGTCGATCGCGACAAGCTCGCCGCAATCAGCGAAGATATCGCGCACATGTGGGAGACGACCTTTTACGATCGCAAGCTCCGGGAGCACGGCGCGGAGATGCTGAAAGCGCTCAAGGAGGATCTCGGCATGTACATCGCGGTCGTCAGCAATACGGGGAGCCTCTTTCAGGTGTTTGAAACGCTGAAAAAGTACGGCGTGCGCCAGTATTTCGACGACATCACGCTTTCGTCGATCACGGGCTACCGCAAGCCGCATCCCAACGTTTTCCGCGTTGCGCTGAATCAGGCGAACCTTGATCCGTCCGAATGCGCGTTCGTCGGCGACACGCTCTCGCGCGATGTGGTCGGTCCCCGCAGAATGGGCTTCGGGCGCGTGTTCAAGATCAATTCATTCTTAACGCCGCAGAAGGATCTCGGCAAGTACGACGTCGAGCCGGATTACCAGATTACCGATATCTACGACGTTTATACGCTTCTTAAAAAGGAACGGGAAGCAGAGAACTGAGACCGTTTCCGAAGGACTTCGGATAGAAAGGGAGGTCAAAAGATGGCAAAGAAAGGATGGAAACGTCCTAAAATGACAGGGAAGCGGTTCAAAAACCAACTCCTGAGCGTGATCGGGAATCCGTTCAACATGATCGTGTTCTTTACGCTGATCCTGTTGTTCATTACGATCATCATTCCGCTTCTGTCCATGGTGCAGAACACGTTCGTCGTGGCGAAGTCGGAGCTTCGGAACATCCCTGGCGCAAAGGTCGGCGATTATACGCTCTGGTACTGGAAGTACCTGCTGGCAAGCCCGCTGACCAAGACGATCCTGTGGGTGCCGCTTCGCAACTCGCTGATCATCGGCGCGTTCGTCACGGTGATTTCCGTGCCGCTCGGCGCGCTGATGGCGTGGCTGATGGTGCGCACCGACATCCCCGCAAAGGGGCTTTTGTCCGCGCTGATTCTGATCCCGTACATGATCCCGTCGTGGTGCAAGGCGCTTTCGTGGATGACGATCTTCCGCAATCCGTCGATGGGCGGCAACGGCGTGCTGTCGAGTTTAGGCATACCCGTGCCGGATGCGCTGGCGTCCGGCTTTATCCCGATCATTCTCGTCATGACACTGCATTACTACGCCTTCTCCTACATCATGGCGTCCGGCGCGCTGCGCTCGATCAACTCCGAGCTGGAGGAAATGGGCGAGATCCAGGGCGCCAGCAAGGCGCAGATTCTGAAGAGCATCACGCTGCCGCTGATCCTGCCCTCCATCCTTTCCGCAACGATCATGACGATCTCTAAGTCGATCGGCACCTACGGCGTTGCGGCGCGCCTCGGCGGCAACAATCCGGACGGCACGCCGTTCTATGTGCTGGCGACCCGCATGAAGGACTTCATCAACAACAGTCCGAAGGGCGTCGGCTACGCGATGTCCATCCTGATGATCCTGCTTGCGGCGGGCACGATCATCGTCAATCAGCGACTGATCGGCACGCGCAAATCGTATGCGACGATCGGCGGCAAGGGCACGCGCTCGAACCTCATTCCGCTGCGCGGCGCCAAGTGGCCGATGACGATCGTGATCGTGCTGTTCCTCGTGGCGGCAATGGTCATGCCGGTGTTCTTCCTCGTCATGGAGTCGTTCCAGATCGTGCCGGGCGGCGGCTACGGACTCGACAACCTCACGCTGTACGCATGGATCGGCGAGCTCCAGAACGCGCCGAACCCCGCGTTCAACCAAAGCGGACTGTTCCGCAATTCCGAATTCGGCAGAGCGCTTCTGAACACCGTAAAGCTCTCCCTGATCGCGTCGCTGATCACCGCGGTCTTCGGTCAGTTCTTCGGGTATATCACCACCCGCGGCAGAGGCAAGTGGTACGGAAACGCAGTCGAGCAGCTGATCTTCATCCCGTACCTGATGCCGGGCGTGGCGTTCTCGGCGATCTACTTCGCCATGTTCAGCCAGCCGCGGCTCGGCGGACTGATCCCGTCGCTGTACGGCACGTTCCTGCTGATCCTGATCGTTTCGATCGTCAAGCATTTCCCGTTCGCAAGCCGTTCCGGTTCCTCGAACATGATGCAGATCTCCGTGGAACTCGAGGAAGCGGCAACGATCAACGGCGCGGGCTTCTGGCGGCGCATCGGCAGCATCGTCATTCCGCTCGCAAAGAACGGTTTCCTTTCGGGCTTCCTCCTTTCCTTCATCAGCATCGCAAAGGAATTGGACCTGATCGCGATCCTGATGACGCCGAAGAACTACACATTGTCGTTCCTTGCATTCGACTATTCCAAGGAAGCGATGCCGCAGGTGGCGGACGCGATCTGCATCGTCATCATCGTGTTTATCCTCGTTACCAACCGGATCGCGGATCGGTTCGGCGGCAACGTCAGCAAGAGCATGTAACCATTACGGACATACAGAAAGGATTTGACCATGAGCAAGATCGTATTAAGTCACATCGATAAATTCTACGGCGAGAACCATGTTCTGCGCGACATCAACCTCACGATCGAGGACGGCGACTTTATGACGCTTCTGGGACCGTCCGGCTGCGGCAAAACCACCACGCTGCGCGTTGTTTCCGGTCTCGAAAAGCCGCAGCACGGCACCATGACGATCGACGACAAGCCGATCATCGACGCTGACGCCGCGTTCTATGAAGCGCCATCTAAGCGCGGACTCAACCTCGTGTTCCAGAGCTACGCGCTGTGGCCGCATATGACGGTGTTCCAGAACGTCGCGTTCGGTCTGAAGATCAAGAAAATGAAAAAGGCGGAGATCGAGGAAACGGTCATGCGCGCGCTGAAGACGATGCGCATCGAGGAGTACCGCAACCGCTATCCGAACGAACTGTCCGGCGGACAGCAGCAGCGCGTGGCGATCGCGCGCTCGATCGCGTCAAGCCCGAAGCTGCTTCTTCTGGACGAACCGCTCAGCAATCTGGACGCGCGGCTCCGCATCGATATGCGCGCCGAGCTGAAGCGCCTGCACAGAGAAACGGGCACGACGATCATCTACGTCACGCACGATCAGGTCGAAGCGTTGACCATGTCCACGAAGATCGCGCTGTTCAAGGAAGGAGAGATCTCGCAGATCGACACGCCGCTCGGTCTTTACACGAACCCGATCGATCTGCAGGCGGCGGACTTCATCGGAAATCCGCGCATCAATTTCATCGAGGCGACCGGTTTTTATAACGGCGACACGCTTTCCGTGACGAGCGAGTTCGGCACCTATGTATATGATCATAAAACGCTGAAGCTCGACGAAGAGATCCCGGAGAACGAAACCTTCGAATGCGTGCTGGGGCTCCGGCCCGAAATGATCGAGATCTATACCGAAGATCCGCAGCATAAAAACACCGTCAAGGCAAATATCTACGCGAATCAGCCGGCGGGCAGCGAAACGCTGGTGACGCTGACGGTCGGCAAGACCGAGTTCCTCGCGATCCAGGTAGGACTGGTGGAATATGACATGAATCAGGACGTATTTGTCGTCTTGCACCCGGGGCGTATGAACGTGTATAATAAGGGTACGGGCAGATTGATCAAGTTTGCCAAGACCAAGCATAAGGCAGGCATCGACGACTGAGTTTGCCCCTGCCGGCCATCGGTAATTCTACGGAAAGGAAACAGTGCAATATGAAAAAGCTCATTTCGGTCATTCTGACCATGCTGCTGATCTTTACGTTTGCCGCGTGCGGCGGCGGATCGGGCGGCAACGGCGGCGGCGGTTCCGCCCGAAGCGATCAGCCGAAGACCGGCGTTGATGCGATCGACGTGATCGGAGAAGACGGCATCGACTGGAATCATATGTCCATGGAGGAGCTTTACGAGAAGGCGAAGCAGGAGGGCGGCGTCGTCAAGATCTATGCGACGACGACCGACGCCAACACCGCAAAGAAGAAGATCGCGCGCGACTATCCGGATGTGGAATGGGAGTTCGTGCAATGCGATACCGACGAAGTCAAGGGGATGATCGAACGTGACTACGATTCCGGCAAGATCTACGCGGACGTGCTGCTTGTCAAGGATTCGTCCGGTGAGATCTATACCGATCTCGTGCAGTACGACATCGTAAAGGTCTATTATCCCGCGGTGATCTGCGAGCATATCAGCGACGACCTGCTGCAGTACGGTCTGCCGCTGTATTCCACGTTCAATCCCTGGTTCTACAACACCAGAGACTTCCCCGACGGTGTGCCGATCAAGAGCTGGTGGGATATTGTGCAGGGATACAATCCCGACACGAAATCCTATGTGGACGCGAACGGCAACAATACGCAATACTGGCACATCTATACAAAAGGCATCAAGGCGCCTTCCTACGCGGCGCTGTGGGCGCAGCTGATCGAGGACAGCGACGCGCTGTTCGCCCAGTATAAGGAACAGTACGGCGAGGACCTTGTCATCACCTACACCGACAAGCTGCAGAACAGCAATTTCAAGTCCCTCCCGGAGAACAACGCGGGCGTGGAACTGTTCTGGCGGTTCTCGCAGATGAAATCCTATGAGCTTTCCGACGGCGACGCAGTCGTGACCGCGGTCAACGAATCGGTCAACGGGCCGACGCTCGGTCTCTGCTCGGCGTCGAAACTCGACAACCGGGATATGGGCATGGATATTGCGTGGGTCACTGGTCTGAGCCCGTACACCGCGCAGGACGCGGCGGCGTATGTGTACGTCGTCTCCGAATGCGACAATCCGGCGGGCGCGCGTCTGTACATCAACTACATTTTGGGCGGCGAGGACGGACAGAGCGGCTGCTACACGACCTTTGACAAGCTCGGACACTGGTCGGTGCGCGACGACGTGGTCTACACGGAATCCGGTATCGAATATGAGAAGGTCGGTCTCAAAGCGCCTGACTTTGAAAAGATCTTCGAGTATTATACCAGCGTCGGCAGTTACTGGGATCTCTGGTCAAGCTGGAGTAAATAAGCGAACGAACCCGCGCCTCCGCACCGTCCGGCGCGGAGGCGCAGATCCGGTACAGTATGGTGAAACAGCAAACGAATTTCGAAAAAAAAGTCAATGAGTTTGCCCGCGTCACATTTCTGACAAAGGACGGAAAGCCGAAGAGCGCAGTCTGGCTGTACGCGTTCATGCTGTCCATCCTTTTTGCGGGTTTTTATCTCGCGGTCTACCTCGGTTCGGGGTTCCTGCTCGGCAGGATCTGGCCGGAAGGACCCGTTCATGCGATCCTGCTGCAGTACCTTGCAACAGCCGTGATCGGCTCGGGACTTTGTCTGCTTTCCGCGCTGATTTTCAAGGGACCGCGGCGCTGCTTCGTTTATTATGCCTATATCTGGCTTGCGATCCTGCTTGTTATGATGATCCTGACCTCAATGTTCATGTGCGACTGGGCGAGCGGCGCGGGCTGGGTCGACTTCTGGATGTTCTGCGTCGTCGTGTTCTTCCCGTCAATCCTGTCGATCCTTCTGGGAGGGATCCCGGCGCGGCTCCTGTGGCACAGGGAACTGAAAAAACGGCAGGAGGCGGAAGAGGCGGCAAAGGCGCGTCCCTCTTACTACAACACCTGAGCCATGCTGGAGATTTTCTTTTGCAACGTCGGCGACGGCGACGCGGTGCTGCTGCGGGAACGCAGGGAAGGCGCGCCGGATTATACCGTACTGGCGGACGCGGGCAGACCGTATCCGGAACCGGCGGAAGGGTCGTTTCGAAAGGAAGCGATCTATTACCTGAAGGCGCTCGGCATTGAGCGTCTGGACCGGATGTATCTGACGCATCTGCACATCGATCACGTGGGCGGAGCGCGGCGGATCCTGAACGAGGTCCGCACCGGAAGCCTGTACGCGCTGTATGTTCCGCCGCCGGACGCCGGATGGATCGCTCCGTCGTTTCGCTCCGTCAGCAAGACGGAAAACGGGCTGAAGTGCCTCTTGAACATCTTTCGCGAGGTGACGGAGACCGCGCACGGAAACGGCTGCGAAGTACGGACCGTACGCGGCGGAACGGAATCGCTGACGGAACGGCTTTCCGTTTCGGTCCTGCTTCCGAAGACGGCGATCGCCGAACGTCAGAAACACGTGTTCGACGCGCTGTACCGGAACGAACCGGTCGACGCGGACGAGGCGTACAAGGCGGCCAAGCAGCGGAACCTGTCGAGTCTGATGCTGCTGTTTACCTACGCGGAACGCAGTGTGCTGATCACGGGCGATCGTTACGCGGCAGATTGGGAGGACGAACCGGTCGGCCCGGTCGACGTTCTGAAACTGCCGCATCACGGCGATCCGAAGTCGATGACGGAGGGACTGCTGAAAAAGATCGCGCCGCGGTACGCGGTCATTTCCTGCCAGAGCGATCCGCGCGGCGGGAAGGACCGCCCGAACGCGGAGGTCGTCGCATTGCTGCAGTGGAATGTGCCGCACGTGCTCTGCACGGAAAACAGACCGCTTCCGACGCTTCCGGCGTCGACGCACAACTGGATCCGGATCGTGATCGGCGACGACGGCGCGATCACGTGTGAGACGGAATAGGATCATCCCCGCTTTTCAGGCGGGATGCAATAACAAGAAAAACAATACAGGAGGTATACTATGAAAAAGCTACTTTCCATTATGCTGGCTTTACTGATGGTTCTGGCGCTGGTTGCATGCAATCAGACAAAACCGGAAGAGTCGAAGGTGACGGAAGCGCCGGCCGAGCCGACACAGGCGCCGGCCGAGCCGACGGAAGCACCGGTCGAGCCGGCGTCCGGCTATGAAGGTCTGGGGCTGCAGCTCAAGAACAAGACCGGTCTCACGATCAACGAAATGTACATCTATCCCGTCGGGGGAGAGATGGGCGGCAGCGTGGTCGAAGCGGGCTGGCAGGACAAGGACGTCGATCCGGACGGCTATGAGAAATTCATCTATCTCGTTCGCGAACCGGGCAAGGAGATGGAAGTCACCGTCGTGTT
>JAEESS010000006.1 GCA_016286445.1 Bacillota bacterium | reverse complement strand
TCTTCAACCGCGCCATCCACCACGGCATCCTGCTCGCGAACGTAGCGCCGGAGGTGGCGCAGATGACGCTGCACGACCATCGCGTGCTGGTGCAGTACCTCAACGATCACAACCCCGAGGGCGCGAAAACCGCCATGTACCTGCACATCATCAACACGATGCGCGCCTTTCATATCCGGCTCGACTGATCAATACACGATCAGCTCCGGCGCAATCTCGACCTCGAACGGAAGCAGATCCAGGATCTGCTTCTTTACGTCTACGCCCTTGCGGACCTCCGAAAGCACCAGTCCCTTTTCACCGAGCCGGAACACGCAGCGCTCGGTCACATAGGTGACCTCCTGCCCGTTCGCGTGCGCGTTTTCCGCAGCGAACGAAAGCGCGGTCACGTGCTTTGTGAATTTCGGGAACTTCCCTTCCTTCACGATCGTGAGCGTCTCGCCGTCGTCCTGAATCTCGAGCCCGCCGGCGGAGAACGTCGTGCAGAACACGACCTTGTGCGTGAACTGCGTGATGTTGATGAATCCGCCGATGCCGCTGAGTTTTTTCGGGTGATAGTGCCCGTTGACGTTGCCCTCGCCGTCGACCTCCAGCGCGCCGATGAAGCAGATGGAAAGCCCGCCGCCGTCGTACAGATCGAACTGCTCCGCGGTGGTGCAGCACGCCTGCGCGCCCATTGCCGCGCCGAACGCGAATCCGCCCGCGGGCAGACCCTTCATGGAGCCCGCCTCGACGGTCAGCGCGACCTTTGAAAGCATGCCGCTCTTGGCCGCCTCGACCGCGACGAACTCCGGCGCGCCGACGCCGATGTTGACGACGTCGCCCGGCTTCAGCTCCTTTGCCGCGCGCTTTGCGATGAGGCGCTTGGCAAGGTCCTTCGGATCCTCCTTCGCGCTCTCCCGTACATACGCTTCGAGCTGTTCGTCCGTCATCGGCACGTCGCCCGCATAGCGCGGGTCCGAGCCCTTGATGCCCTGGATCTGGTCCTGCTCGGGGCAGACGCAGATGTAGTCGACCAGCACGGAGGGGATGACGACCTCGGTCGGACGGCGCGGCGTGTCCAGCTTGCGCCTGACCTGCACGATGACCTTGCCGCCGAGCCGTTTTACAAGCTGCGCGATCGAAAGCGCGTCGCCGATGACCGGCTCGTCCTCCCACGAGATGTTGCCGAACGCGTCCGCGCTCGAGCCCTTCAGAAGCGCCACGTCGGGCCTCGGCGTCGCATATTTTAAGCGCCGTTTGCCGTCGATTGTGATCTCCTCGACCAGCTCCTGCTTCGACTGCGCGTTGAGCTGATAGCCCTTGTACTTCGGATCGACGAACAGGTTGAGGCCCGCGTCCGAAATGTAGTACGGATGGCCCGCCGCGCCCGCGCGCACCGCGTGCGACATGACGCCGAACGGCAGGTTGTACGCCTCGATCTTATTGTCCAGAATCATCTGCGCCGTCTCCGGCATGGAGCCGTAATGCGACATGATGACGGTCTTTACGCCGCCGAGCGGGACGATCTTCTCGCACGGCTGCCCGGGGATCCATCCGCCGAGACCGGCGGTGCAGTACAGCGTGAGATCCTTTGGATGACCCTCGGCTTCAAAGCGCTCGTTTAACGCAATGCTCAGCTGCTCGGCGTTGTTCATGCCGAGAAAGTTGTTGTAGATCAGGCAGTCTCCGTCCCGGATCAGCCTGACTGCCTCCGCGGCAGAAATGAATTGTGCCATGGTAAACTCTCCTGTCGTTGGATTGCGAAGGGCTCTTTGACGGTCGCCGTCAAAAAGCCCTCCGGATTATACGGTTATTCGATGCACGATGCGCCGCGCAGCAGCGCTTCACGGTTCAACGGGATCAGCTTGGCCTTCTTCTCGCCGAGCTTTTCGAGCAGCGCGGCCAGAACGGTCTCGACCTCGACGCACTTGGACTTGCCGAGGTATGCGCCGAGCATGACCATGTTCGACACCTTGTTGTTGCCGAGCTCGGCTGCGATCTCATTGCAGGGCACATAGTACGCTTTGACGTCGGTGCGCTGCACCTTGAGGTCGATCATCGAGCTGTTGATGAAGATCGAGCCGCCGGGCACGACCTTGCTCTCGAACTTTTCGAGCGAGGGACGGTTCATGACGATCAGCGACGTCGGCCGCGTGACGAGCGGGGAGTCGATCTCCTGATCGGAGAGCATGACGCTGCAGTTCGCCGTGCCGCCGCGCATTTCGGGGCCGTAGGAGGGGATCCAGGAGGTGTTCTTGCCCTCCATCATGCCGGCTGCTGCCAGGAGCTGGCCCATCAGCAGCACGCCCTGTCCGCCGAATCCTGCGAAAATATCTCTTTCAACCATGGTTATACCTCCTTAAACGTGCCGAGCGGATAGTACGGGATCATGTTGTCCTCGAGCCACTGCATTGCCTCGCCGGGCGCTTTGCCCCAGTTGGTCGGGCAGGGCGAAAGGATCTCGACCATCGAGAAGCCCTTGCGGTCGATCTGCGCCTGGAACGCCTTTTTGATCGCCTGCTTGGTCTTGATGATGTTCGGCGTGCTGTTGAGCGCGCAGCGCGCGATGAACGCGGAGCCGGTGATCGTGGAGAGCATCTCCGCAATGCGGATCGGCTCGCCGCAGTGCTCCGGATCGCGGCCGAGCGGCGAGGTCGTCGTCTTCTGGCCGACGAGCGTCGTCGGCGCCATCTGACCGCCGGTCATGCCGTAGATCGCGTTGTTGATGAAGATCGTCGTGATCTTCTCGCCGCGGTGCGCCGCATGCACGATCTCCGCCGTACCGATGGAGGCCAGGTCGCCGTCGCCCTGATAGGTGAAGATGTACTTGTCCGGATGGACGCGCTTGAAGCCCGTCGCAACCGCCGGCGCTCTGCCGTGCGCCGCTTCGTACATGTCGATGTTCATATAATTATAAAGGAAGACCGCGCAGCCGACCGGTGCGACGCCCGCGCACTTTTCCTGAATGCCCAGCTCCTCAATGACCTCCGCGACGATGCGGTGCACGATGCCGTGTCCGCAGCCGGGGCAGTAGTGGAACGGGACGTCCGTCAAAACGGGAGTTTTCTTGAAAACGGTTGCCATGGTTTATGCCCTCCTCATGTTCAGAATGCGCTCGGCAATGTCCTCGGCGGACGGAATCACGCTGCCGCCCTTGCCCATGTATTCGACGGGCTTGATGCCGTTGACCGCGAGACGGATATCCTCGACCATCTGGCCGTTGCTGATCTCGACCGTGAGACCCGCCTTGACGCTCTCCTGCTCAAAGACCTCGCGCACCGCCTTGGTCGGGAACGGCCAAAGTGTGATCGGGCGGACCAGGCCGGCCTTCACGCCGTTCTCCTCGAGGATGCGGACCGCCGCCTTGCAGACGCGCGCGACCGTGCCGTATGCGCAGAGGATGTATTCCGCGCCCTCGGTGTGGTACTTCTCGACCATGACTTCCTTCTCGCGGATCACGTCATAGCGCGCGTTGAGGCGCGTCATGAGACCGTCCAGATCCTCGGTCTCGATATACAGCGAGTTGATGACCGCACGCGGTCTGGTGCCCTTCGGATCCCAGCCCTGCGCCGCCCAGGGTTTCTCGGGCATCGTGGGATTCGGATTCATGTGCAGCTCGACCGGCTCCATCATCTGACCGATCAGACCGTCGGCAAGGATGATGACCGGAATGCGGTATTCGTCCGCCAGGTCAAACGCATGGGGCATCATGTCGACCGTCTCCTGGATGGAGGAAGGCGCGAGGACGATGCTGCGGTAGTCGCCGTGACCGCCGCCCTTGACCGCCTGGAAGTAGTCGCCCTGGCTCGCCTGAATGTTGCCGAGACCCGGACCGCCGCGCATCATGTTGACGATCACGCACGGAACCTCCGCGCCTGCGATCGTGGAGATGCCTTCCTGCTTCAGCGAAATGCCCGGGCTGGAGGAAGACGTCATAACGCGCGCGCCCGCGCCGCCTGCGCCGTAAACCATGTTGATCGCGGCGAGTTCGCTCTCCGCCTGCAGGAAGCATCCGCCCACCTGCGGGAGACGCAGCGACATATACTCGGGGATGTCGTTCTGCGGCGTGATCGGGTAGCCGAAGAAGTACCGGCAGCCCGCCTGGATGGCCGCTTCCGCGATCGCTTCGCAGCCCTTCATCAGTTTCTTAGCCATACTGTTCCTCCTTATTTCTCGATCTCAATTGCAACGTCCGGGCAGGTCTTTGCACAGGACGCACAGGCGATGCAGGCCTCCGGATGCGCGACCTCAACGGCAAAATAGCCTTTTGTGTTGAGGTGCTTCGAAATGGCCAGCACGTCTTTGGGACATGCACGCACGCAGAGCCCGCAGCTCTTGCATGCGTCTTCGTGGATGGTTACTTTGATCATGGCATTTCCTTTCTTTCCGAATTTGGTTTTTTGGTATGCTTAAAGTCCTTCCGTTAAGAACTTATCCCAACTGCGGTGCATGTACACCGTGACCGGCTTCCGGACGCCGATGTACTGTTCGTCGAGCCCGTGCTCCTTTGCGTACGCGTCGAAATCCGCGAGCACCTCCTTTAAGCCGCAGGTCCCCCAAACGGGGATCCCGGTCCGCGCCGAAAGCGCCTTGACAAGCTCGTATCCCTCAACAAGGTGCGAGCAGTCCGTTTCCCCTGCGAGGTTCGCGTTGTTGACCAGACCCGTGACGTTGAGCCGCGACACGAACTGGATCTTTTCGAGCGTTGTGTACGCGCTTTCAAGATCCGCCGCCGTCGGGCGCATCGGGTTCAGAATGAACAGGACGTGCAGGTTTTCCTTCGGGATCTTCGCAAAGTGCTGCTTGTACTGCCCCAGCGCGATCGAACCGACATGGTCGCCGCCGATGTCGAAAAAAACGCTTCCCTCTCCCGGTGCAAACGCAGAGTACACACGGGCGGAAAGCGACATGATTTCGATTTTTTCCAGAGCATACGGGGGCATGATCAGCTCGACGCCGGCAGGCGTAAGAACGTCGCCGCGCTCGCTGGTGCGGAAATACGGGTTGATGACGTCGAGGTCGACCAGCGTACAGGGTCCCTGCTTCGCGGCGGCGATCGCCATGTTCAGCGCAAGCTCGCTTTTTCCGCTGCCGAACGCACCGAGCAAAACCCAATAATCCTTCATACGCGGTCGTACCTCTCTTTAGTTGTCGGACAACCATTCAAGGATGTCCAACATCAATGTTATTGTACCAAAATGCCTTCGAAAAGTCAATCGGCATTTGCTGTTTTTCGACGGTTTCGGAACAGTTTTTTCTGCCGGAACTTTCGTCCGGCGGCGCGGTGCGGCATTTCTTTCCTTTGCGGCGGAGAAAAACGGCGCCGCCCCGGAATCCGGAGCGGCGCGCATTGCGTTTTTATTTATTTCGGGGTCTTGCAGTACTTGTAATTCGACCATTCGCCGAAGTAGGTCATGCCTTCAAACTCGTGATACGAACGTACGCGTACATAGTAGGTGGTGTCCGCCTTCAGGCCCTTGATCGTGCCCTTGGTGATCTCCCAGTCGGCAAACTTAACGGCTTTGAGATTCTTGGTGAACGCCGAGTCGGTCGCAACCTCCAGCTGATAGCCCGTGAAGACGTAGCTTGCGCCCCACTTGCCGGTGACCTGGTTCGCACCCGCCGTGGCGCTGAGAAGCGTACGGGTGGTGATGCGGACGGTCGTCTTCAGAACGCCGACCAGACCGAGTCCGTGGTACGCGTCGATATAGTACGCCTTGACGCCGTACTGGTACCGCGTGCCGGCATAGACCTTCGTGTCCGTATAGGTCGTACTGGTGGTATTGTTCCAGCGGTCAAAGATCGTCCAGCCGCCGGTCGTGCTGCCCCACGCGCGGCGATAGATGACATAGCCCACTGCGCCGTCGACAGGCTCCCACTTGAGCTTAATGCCGCCCGTGACGTTCTCGATCGTCATGGCTTCCGTACCGCGGAGATAGATCATGAAGGTCAGCTTCTTAACGGTGGCGTGTCCTTTCATCCAAACCTGCAGCGTTGCCGTGCCGGGGTCGACGTTGTTGACGTACTTATAATCGTAGTAGTAGCTGTCGACCGTGTTGCCGCCGTCCGTCTTCACGATGAAGTCCGGACGCACTTCGCCGCCGGTGTAAACGACGTACTTCTCGCCGTTCTTGACTTCAACGGCGCCGCTCGCAAACTGCAGCGTGAAGTTGGCGTTGAAGCTGCGCTTGACGGTGACCATCATGTCGCCCTTGCCGGTGTTGAAGTAGTACGGGAACTCCGATACGAGGCTCGGCATGGTCATCTTGCCCGTGCCGGAATCATAGGTGTACGCACTGCTGTACGCCTTGATGTTCGCCTTCTCCGTATCCGGGAGGAACGACGTCGACGAGGTCGCCATGTCAAACACATACTTGCCGCCGACGATGTTGTAGTACAGACGGTCGGTCGTGGTCTGCGGAGCGATCGAAACATCTGCCAGCTTCGTGTTGGCGGTCAGATGCAGCGCTCTCAGGAAGTTGTTGCCGCAGTTTAAGGTCTCCAGATCCGTACATGCGCTCGGATCGAGCTTCTCGAGACGGTTGTTCTGGCAGTACAGCTTGCGCAACTTCGCCGCAGAGGTCAGATTTATCGTGTTGATCTGGTTGTTTCTGCAGTCAAGGTTTTCGAGCGCCGAGCAGCTGCTGACGTCCAGCTCGTAGATGCGGTTGTTGGCGCAGTTCAGATTGCGCATTTTTCCCAGTCCGCCGACGTCCAGGCTGCAGAGCTTGTTGTTGCTCACATACAGGCTGATGAGCTCCGTATTGAGTGACAGATCAAGAGCGCCGAGCTTGTTCGACTTAAGATTCAGCGTTTCAATATATTTATTCGCGGAGAGGTCCAGCGTGACGAGAGAGTTGTTCTCGCACTGGAGCTCAATGAGATTGCCGCACTTCGTCAGGTCGAGCGACGTGAGCCCGTTGTCGCTGAGCATCGCTTTTTGAAGAAGCGTGCACGGGGTGAGGTCCACCTTCTTCAGTCCGTTCGATGTCAGGTCCAGCGACGTGATATTGCCGTTCTTCGTAAGGTCCAGCGTGCTCAGGCTGTTGTCCTTCAGATTGACGTCCGTAAGGAGCGGGTTCTTCGAGAGATCCAGCTTTGAAAGCTTGTTGCCCGCCGCATAGAGCGTTTCCAGCTTGGTGAGCTTTTCAAGCTCCAGCGTGGAGAGCTTGTTGCTGTTGACGGACAGCATGCGAAGGTTCGCGTTGTTCTTGATGTTGCCGATCGTGGACAGCGAGTTGTTGCTGGCATAAACGACCTCCAGCGTCGTGACGTTGTCAGTGATCAGCTTCGTGAGCCTGTTATTGCTCGCATACAGCTCCTTGAGCTTTTTGTTGGAGATCAGCGAAAGCGTGCCGATGCTGTTGCCTGTGCAGTCCAGCTTGACGAGATCCGCACAGCCGGAAACGTTCAGCGTGGTCAGCTTGTTGTTCTTGCACTCCAGCTGTTCCAGTTTCTTGTTGCCCTGGAGGTCCAGCGCGGTGATGTTGTTGTTGTTGCAGCACAGGATCTTCAGATTCTTGAACTGCGCAATGCCCTTCAGCGAGCCGATGCTCTTGCCACTGCAGTCGATCTTGTCGACCGCGTCTGCCTGCGACTGCGTCATCGTGGTCTTGCCCGTGGCAAGGTTCTGAATGACCCAGTTGCGGAAGTTCTCGTCCGGGAAGTTCTTCACATTGATGCTGACGACCGCTTCGATGTCCTCATCAATCGGGACCAGAATCGCATCCGGATTTTCGTCGGTCTCTCCGGGCACGATCGGCTCTCCCGGCGCTGCGGGCTGTTCGGGCGCGACCGGCTCTTCCGGCGTCTCTTCCGGTTCTTCCGGCATGACCGGCTCTTCCGGCGTCTCTTCCGGTTCTTCCGGCATGACCGGCTCTTCCGGCGTCTCTTCCGGTTCTTCCGCTTCGGGCGCCTCTTCCGGCTCTTCCGCTTCGGGCGCTTCTTCCGGCTCTTCCGCCTCCAGCGTCTCTTCCGGCTCAGCCGCCGGTTCGGTCACTTCGGCGCCGTCCGCCTGCTCCTCCGCGATCGCCGCGGGCAGAAGCGTCAGCATCATCAGGATGCAAAGCAAAAGGGATATCCATTTCTTCATGACTACAGTCCTCCTCAAAATGAGTATAACTCCGTATATTATTATACCAATGCGTTCCCGAAAAGGCAAACGCAAAAGTGCATAAAGTCGCTCGGAAACGCATTCATTTTTGTAAATTGTGGTATATCGTCCCATTTTTGTCGCATAGAAGCGCGCCGTATTCGATGAATATGCAAATAAATATGCGTGCGGTGTATGCGATTCCCTATCTCGAATGCTCCTTGATCGCGCCGGAGCGGTACGCGCCGAGCAGGCGCGTAAGGTCGTCGATGCGCTCGGTGAGCGTTTTGCCGACGTCCGTATCTGCAACACGCTTTCTGGTGTGCGGCGTATAGACGGTCTGCTGCGTGGAATGCCGGCGACGCGCGGTCTGTTGTCGGATCAAAGCTTTGGAATGCGCGCGACGGCTCCTCTGTAATGGAACGCAGCAGACCGGCGGTTATCTCGAATGCTCCTTGATCGCGCCGGAGCGGTACGCGGCGAGCAGGCGCGTAAGGTCGTCGATGCGCTCGGTGAGCGTCTTGCCGACGTCGGTGTCCGCAACGCGCTTTCTGGTGTGCGGCGTATAGACGATCTGCTGCGTGGAATGGATATCCACCTCGGCGCGGATCGCCTCGTTGACCGTGACGAACGGGTCGTGGCACGAAAGGATCATGTGCTGCGAGTTGTAGATCAGCGTGTAGCCCGCAATGCCCGTCTGCGACTGGTACGCCTTGGACATGCCGCCGTCGATGACGAAGATCCTGCCGTTCGCCTTGATCGGGGATTCGCCCTTCTTGATCTTGACCGGCACATGTCCGTTGATGATGTGCGAATCGGGATCGCCGGAAAGCCCGAACTCTTCGAGGATCTTGATCGCAAAGTCCTCATGCTCGGCGAGCTTGAAGTACGGGTTCTTGTGCTCCTCGTGCGTCGCCTTGTCGTCGATGAAGTAGCGCTCGAACGTCGTCATCTTGTCCTTGCCGAAGAGCGGCGAATTGGTGCCGCACCACATGTACCAGAAGAAGTCGAGCCCCTGCTCGCGTTCGGGCGTGCCCCACTTGGTGAAAAAGCCCTGGCGCACCAGCGCGTCCGCCTTGTCGAACAGCGCTTTGCCCGCGTATTCTTTGCCGTCGATCGTGACGGACGCGAATGTGCCGTCCGGGTTTGCGGGCACGCAGCCGTGGAACAGGAGGTTGCCGTTGCACACGAGATACATGCTGCCGTGCGAGAACAGGAACTTCGTATGCTCGCGGATCTTGCCGGAGTGATAGAACGCCGTGCGCAGCTTGTCCATGAGGTCCTCCTCCTCCTCGGTCAGCACATACGGATCGGAGGGCAGCACGGTCGGGAACCGCTTGTCGGCAAGCTCGTACTCGACGCCGTCGATGACCATCGTTCCGCGCTCATAGTCCACACGGTGCAGCATGCGGCGATGCTCCATGTGATAGTCGGGGTTCTTTTCGATGATCTGCCCCTCCAGCTTGAACAGGATGATCGCCATCGCCTTGTGCATCTTGGCGATCATCTCGGGATTGTCGTGGTGCGCGTCGCCGACCTCGCGCGGGAGGAACTTCGTGCAGGGATCGTCGCCGTATGTTTCGAGCGCGAACTTCAGAAGCGGTGAGAGCGAAATGCCGTAGCCGTCCTCGATCGTGTCGACGTTGCCGTATTTCAGCGAATTGATGATTGCGGTCGCGATGAGCGCGCGGTTGCCCGCGGAGGCGCCCATCCACAGGATGTCGTGATTGCCCCACTGGATATCCACATTATGATAGGAAAGCAGCCGGTCCATGATGATGTGCGCGCCGGGGCCGCGGTCGAACACGTCGCCGACGATGTGCAGCCGGTCGATGACGAGCCGCTGGATGAGGTTACTTAGCGCCACGATCAGCGCGTCCGCCTGCTCGGTCTCGATGATCGAGCGGATGATCTCGTTGTTGTAGCGGACCTTGTCCTCGGTCTCGATCGCGTGCAGAAGCTCGTCGATGATGTAGGCGTAATCCTCAGGCAGCGCTTTGCGGACCTTGCTGCGCGTGTACTTTGCCGCGGAGAAACGGCAGACCTCGACCATGCGCCGAAGCGTGATCTTGTACCATTCCGCATTGACGACGCCCGCGCGCTTCAGAAGATCCAGCTTCTGGCGCGGATAGTAAATCAGCGTCGCAAGCGTGTTGCGCTCCGACTCGGTCACAGAGTTTTCAAAGAGGATGTCGATCTTTTTGCGGATCACGCCGGACGCGTTCTTCAGCATATGGATGAACGCTTCATATTCGCCGTGAATGTCCGAAATGAAATGCTCCGTGCCCTTCGGAAGGTTCAGGATCGCCTTCAGGTTGATGATCTCCGTGGAGACCTCCGCGATCGTCGGGTACTCGTGCGCGAGAAGTTTCAGATACTTCATGTCCGTCAGCTGTTCCATGCCGTGTCCGCCTTTCCTATGATTCTGTGTTCATTGTATCATGCCGCGATCGTCCTGTCACCCCGTTTTGCGCCGTTCAAAAAATATATTCGCGTTGCGTACGGCGCGGGTTTTGTGATAGAATGGCGGTACATCGGAAAACACATCGGGAGGACGCTATGGAGGAGAAGATAAAGCCGTCGATCGGGGAATTACGGGAAATCCTTTCATTGCTCGGCATCGAAGCCGTCGCGGACGGCGCGATCTCCGCGTTCACCTCGGACGAGGACGGCGCCGAATACGCCGTGTGGAAGATCGACGCCGAGCCGCCTTGCGTGCTGAAGCGCGCGAAGGCATACGAGCTTCCGGTCTACCGCAGCTTCTTTGCGGAGAAAAAGCCGTACGTCCCCGCAGCTTTGGGCGCATGCCGGTACAACGGCGACGATTATTTTCTCACCGAATACGTTCCCCTGCACGATCTGCGCATCTGCGACCGGAAGCGTCTCGTTTGTGCGCTCGACGCGCTTACAGCCTCGCAGGAGGAATACTGGCAGCGTGAGGACCTATATGACGTCTGCGTCACGATGGACATGGCGATAAAGGGCATTGAAAACCGCGGAAAATACCTCGGATCGGACTTGCTCGAACGCGCGTATGCGGCGTTTCGGCGCGTCTTTTCGGAAACGCCGCGGGCGCTCTGCCACGACGATCTGCTGCCGATCAATGTGCTTGCGAATGACGAACGCGCAGTGCTGATCGACTGGGAATACGGCGGCGTGCTGCCATACCTGTCCGCGTTTGCGCGGCTGATCGCGCATGGGCGCGAGGACCGGAACGCGTATTTTTATCTCTCGCATGAGGACCGCGAGTTTGCGATCGAATACTACTACGAGCACCTGCCGAAAAAGCACGGCATAGCCTATTCGGACTATCGCCGTGCGCTTGATCATTTTCTGTTTTACGAATACTGCGAGTGGATCATGCTCGGCAACCGCTACGACGCCCGCGACGACGAACGCTTCGGCTACTATCTGCAGCTTGCGAACGCGCTCGCATCGAAGCTGATCCGGTAAATTCATTCGTGAACGGGACGCCGGGGTCGGCGTCCCATACACAGCTTTACCTCATCCCGCTCGTTTCTCACCGCCTTCCCCACCCAAGGGGAAGGCCTTTGGGATGGTGCACGCAGAGGCTTCGCCCCCTTCAGGGTGGAGAAGCTCCGCGAAGCGATGATGAGGGGGTGTCATGCACCGTATATCGTGCGCCGCAAGGCGCAATTCTTCTCTCCTTTCGTCACCTTTGGTGACACCTTCCTCATCAGAGGAAGGTCAGCGTTGGCGTGATTCTCGAGCTCCCCTTGTCAGGGGAGCTGTCAGCTTTGCTGACTGAGGGGTAGTCAGAATATGTGCCAAGCACGATTCATGCGGCTCTGACACAATTCATGTGCAGCTGCACGATTCCTCCGCGAAAAGCTGACGCTTTTCCGCATGCGCTCCTCATCCGTCACTCCTTCGTCGTGACACCTTCCCCATAACAGGGGGAAAGCTTTTGGGATGGCACACGCAGAGGCTTCGCCCCCTTCAGGGTGGAGAAGCTCCGCGAAGCGGTGATGAGGGGGTGTTATGTGCTGCAAGGCATATCATACGCTGCAAAGTGCATATCTCGCCGCAAGGCAATTTACGGATCCGCGAAAAGCAGACGCTTTTCCGCGTTTACTCCTCATCCGTCACTCCTTCGTCGTGACACCTTCCCCATAACAGGGGGAAGGCTTTTGGGATGGCACACGCAGAGGCTTCACCCCCTTCAGGGTGGAGAAGCTCCGCGAAGCGGTGATGAGGGGGTGTCATGCACCGTATATCGTGCGCCGCAAGGCGCAATTCATCGACAATCCCTCCGTCTCGGCTTCGCCGATCCACCTCCCTTTGCACAAGGGAGGCTTTTGGTTGCGCCGCGCGCGGTTTCTTACGGATTCCGCGGGTCGAAGATGACGGAAGCAAGCAGTTCGCCGCTTTCATGTCCCGAGTAGGTCACAAGGATGCGTCCGTCGTCCAGCAGCAGCACACGATCGTCCTCCCATAGACCCCAAAGCCCGATCTCGCTGAACTCGTCCGGAAATTCCTTTGTCTGTGCGCAGGCGTCCGCAACTGTATGGTCGACCGGCATCTGCCCGCCCCAGCTTTCGAGCTTGCCGTCAGCGTCGAGCAGCACATAGGCAAACGCCCCCTGCGAATAGGTGTACAGCCCGTCCAGATAGATCAGCAGCATCCTGCCGTCCTTGGTGAGCTTCAAAAAATCCTCGCCGTAGTCGTCTTCATCGTCCTCGTCCCACTTCATCGAAAGCGGCTCGCTTGTCCAGCCGTTTTCGGTGAACCTTGCTTCGATCTCGTAGCGCCCGTACCCGAGCACGTATTCCGGTTCGGGGTTTTCCGACATTCCCTTCTTTTCCAGCAGCAGTTTATTGCCGACTTTCAGCGCATACGGGTCATAACATGCTTTGATTCCATACGTTCGGCAGTTTTCGGTTTCGTCCCATTCCCGGTCGCCGGTGACGCCGCCGTAATAAAGCAGCTCCGCGTCGTCCGGACGCACCAGCGCCGCAGCGTCCGGCGCCCATAAAAGCAAGCAGTCCTCGCGCTCCGCTTCTGAGGTCCGCCGGATGTACCCTTTCACCGTGCCGTCCGCTTCCGTTTTCAGGACGCAGTTTCCGTAATAGCACAGCCCGCCGTTTTCCTCTGCATGCGGACCGCCCGCGATCCACTCCGTTCGCGGCTGAAATTGCAGATCCGTGCCGGATATGCGCGGCGTGTACTGCCCTTTATAGGGCTTCCACGGCTCCCCGAAATACATGTGCTGCTTCAGGACGGCGTTTTGCGAATCAAATCCGTCGAAAACGCCGAGCGGATCGGAAACGACCTCAAAGCGCACCGTTTCGCCGTCCGTGAGCAGACGGATCTCGCCCGTCGCAAGCGTCAGGCACGGTTCCGTTTCAAACGGAGAGGCGTACAGATCCTTTTCGAGAAGGTACGTCCCGCCGTTGTCCTTCAGGCGGTAATCGACGCGGTCGTGCGTCAGCGTCGCGTCCCCGTCTCCGTACACGGAAAGCGACTCCTGAAAGAAATACGGCTCCTCGTCAATGCCGACATAACGGCTGTTCCAGCTCGTATTGAGGTGATCCGAAAGCATGAACGGCTGTCCCTCGAACGGTTCCCCGGTCTCCGTTTCGGTCGGTTCGGTCTCGGCGATCGAACCGGGCTCCGCCTGCTGTCCGGACGGTTGTTCCACCGCTCCGCAGCCGACGGCGCTGCATATCAAAATCAGCGCAAGCAGCGCGCAAAGTGTTTTTTTCATGCTTTGCCCTCCTCTTTTTCCACATCATACCAAAGAGATGCAACAGAATTGCGTCATGCATGTAAAGAATAAAACGATCCTCCCGAAACAGGAGAACCGTTCTTTGACGGGACGCCGGGGTCGGCGTCCCCTACTGTTTGCCGCGAATCCACCCGTCCTTGCGAGGGCAGGTGGCGAGCACAGGCTTTTAGCGCACATGCAGGGGCTTCCCCTTTGAGGGGAAGCTGTCACCGTCAGGTGACTGATGAGGTGTTTGGGGCAACGAACGCTTTGCGTTCGTCCGATTCATCCGTGAAAAGCTTTCCGCTTTTCTGCGCGTGTCCACCTCATCCGCCTTCACTCAACTGCGTTTCGCTATGGCACCTTCCCCTCAAGGGGAAGGCCTTTGGGATGGCACACGCAGAGGCTTCGCCCCCTTCAGGGTGGAGAAGCTCCGCGAAGCGGTGATGAGGGGGTGTCATGCACCGCATATCGTGCGCCGCAAGGCGCAATTCATCGACAATCCCTCCGTCTCGGCTTCGCCGATCCACCTCCCTTTGCACAAGGGAGGCTTTTGGACGCGCGCTGTCTCGTAGGAGAGCGTCACTCCTTCTCCGCCTGTTCGAGCGCCTTTTTGTACGGCATCAGCATACCCTCGGTCATTTTGCCGGAGAGCTTCTTTTGGAGCTTCTTGTTGCGCATCATGCCGCCGACCAGGTACATGCCGAGGATGCGTCCCTTGCGCTTCTGCGGGAAGTCGTAGAATCCGTGCTTCTTATAAAAGCGGTGGTCCTCCTTCATCAGCCCGCGCATCTGATAGATCAGGTCGCGGAAGATCTTCATCCCGCCGACGCCCCAGAACGTCTTCGGCGGCTGATAGGCGTGATCGACCGCGTAACGCAGCGTGTCGCTGAGCGCTTCGATGCCCGCGTCCGGATCGGATTCGTCGCATGCGACGCCCGCGAGGAAGTTCCCGCCGACCTCGGCGCGCGCCTCGATCACGGTGCGGAGGTTCTCCTCCTTCGAAAGCGGACCGGAAACGAGGTAGCCTACAGGCTTGCCCATCGTGACCGTGCGGTGTCCGTTGCAGAACTGCCGGTCGTCGTAGAGCTTCATGCGATAGCCCATCGAATGGTCCTTGATCGCAAACGCGTAGACGATCGCGTCCGCGGTCTGGATCTTTTCACGCAAATACGAGTCGAAGCCGTCCTTATAGACGCACGCGCCCTTTGCGGCGCACTGAAAGCACCCAAGGCACCCGCCCGCAAACGGAAATTCGCGAAGGTTCACAAGCGTCGTTTCAAACGGCGCGACGCGCAGAAACCGCGAGACCATGGCGCGGATCGGGCTCTCCTCCTCCGGGTCGAAGTCCGCAACTACGGCGACCCTGCCGCCCGAAAGCATCGCGGGCGCGGCGGATTCCGAAAGCGGGACCGGTGTGAACGGCTTCGGTTCGCAGCGTTTCGGCTCGGCGTACCCGTGCGCCTTGCGCCACAGAAGAAAGCGGAAGAAGTCCTCCGCGTCCTTTCTTCCCTGCGGCTTCAAAAGGTCCTCCATGTCCGCAGACAGCCCGCCGAGATAGGAGAGTTCGAGATCGTCGCAGTTGTCGCGGATGAAGCGGTGCGCGGTGATGTCATAGAAATGCAGCGAGGTTGTGATTTGCGCGGCGCACTTGCCTTTCAGGTCGACGCCGTGCTCCTTGATAAGCTCGATGAACCGGTGGAGCTGGCTCGGCACAAGAAAGGTATAGACCGGATAGCAGAACAGCAGAAGATCGACGTTTTTCAGCGCTTCCGCCGCCTTTGTAAAATCCTTTTCAAGCGCTTTGATGCGCTGTCCGACGTGCAGAACCTCGAAGGTCTCATCCTTGAATCGCTTTTCAAGATAGCGCACCGTTTGCAGCGTGATGCTGTTTTCGCCCTTCGGCGAACCGTTCAGAACCAGAATATGCATGCCCGTTCCTCCGTATTGTTTCTGCTGTTCACCAGATCGTTTTGATCGGGTCGGTGATGTTGTATTCGGCGCGGAAGGCGTCGAGGTCCTTTTGGCTGCGGATCAGCACGACGTCGATGAATCTGCCGGTCCGACGATCGACAAACCCGGCGACTGCCTCGCCGGTGCAGATGCTCTTTTTGATCGCGGGCGTAAGCGCTTCGGCGTCATACCCCGGTCCCTTGTCTTTATGAAACAGGCGCACGGTCGTTCCCTCCTTCGGTTTCTTTGTTCAGTATAGCACGTTTGAATTGCATTTGCAATTTGCGGAAAGGTGTGTTATAATAATTATATATAAAAACAAGGAGGAAACATTATGGCAACCGTAGAAGAATTGGTCCAGCAGTATCAGACCGACAAAGCGCTTCAGGACGAGGTCGCGGCGATCCTTGCCGACGGCAAGGTCTCGATCCAGGAGTTCCTCACCTTTGCAAAAAAGCATGACGTTCAGGTTTCCCTGACCGACATGCCGAAGTACATCGAGCAGGCAAAGCAGCTCGGCTTCATCAAGTAAGCGAAACATGCAAAAGGAGCTGTCCGCATCGGACAACTCCTTTTTCTTTGGCTTTTACGGCGCGTCCGTTCCCAAAGGCGCGGGCGTCGGCAGCGCAAACAAGACCGGCATCCGCGCTCTTCGCATCTCAGTCGTCCGTGATCGAGGGGGTGTAGACAATGCCCTTTACCGTGCCGTCGGCGATCGTAACGGACAGCAGCGCCGTGCCGTCGGCAAGATTCCAGCCGGCGTCCGAAAGCGCGGGAAACGCCGCCGCGGCGTCCGCTTCGGACATGCCGATATAAAGCCCCTGCGGGATCTTGACCCGGTCGTCCTTGATCGTGATCGCCGTGATGCGGTCGACACCGTCGATTTCGTTCGTCATGATCTCGAACGAATCGAAGAGGTGGAACACGTCCGGTCGGTCGAACGCGCAGCTTTCGCGCGTGAAGCTGCTCTTTTCCTCGGAAAGCGCCGAAAGGACCGGCGCCGCTTCGTCGAAGATCCCGAAGCGCACGCCGTTCGCCTCAAAGTACAGTTCGCCGTACTCGCCGCCGCGCACCGCGTTCGGGTCGATGAACACCGCGTTCGGGTCGTCCGCCTGTCCGCCGCAGCCGATCGCGCACAGAAGCAATGCCGCAAGAAGCAGGATCGCCGTTCGTTTCATATCAGTTATCCTCCGATCTTCTCAGATTCTTTTCGGTTACATACCGGTTTGTAAGCGCCGCATAATCCGCGTCGTACGCCGCTTCGCCGCGATGATCCGGCAAATCGTAAGTCTTTTGCAGCACCGCGCCGTAGAAGCGGGAGAGCTTTTCCGCGCCGTATACATTGAGGTGCTGTCCCATGTCGCAGGTGTCGGTCTGCATGTCGATGCCGATCGCGTCGTTTTCCGCGATCATGTTGTCGTAACGCAATCCGCGCGCCTTTGCAAACGCCGCGACCGTTTCGTCCCATTCGGGATACCACTTGGGATAGATCGACGGCGACTTCACAAGCACGAGCGCGATCCCCTTCTCCTCGCACAGATCCGCCATCTTCCCGAGCCATTGCATGCTGCTTTCGGGCAGCTTCGGATCGTAGCTCTCCGTCGGCAGGTCGGTCGCGGGACGGACTTCCGTGCGCAAAAGATACCCCTTGAACGAGACCGGCTCGCCGTCCGTGAACCAGTACGCAAAATCCTCGCGCGAAAGCGTTCCGATCCGATCGTGATAGCGCAAGAGCGGGAAGAGATAGCTCATAAAGTCCTCGCCCTCCGTCATGCTCGCCCGGATCGCACGGACCTTTGCGCCGCCCCAGCGCATGCCGTCGAGCGTCATGCGGTTGTACGCCTCGGACTGCGGCTCGCCGTATTTCAGCGCCAGCACGTTGAAAACGACGACCTTTGGCGTTTCGGTCAAAAGCGCGTCCTCCAAAAGAGAATAGGACTGCCAGACGAGCTGCTGCGCGCTGCCGCGGATGAACGACGTGATCCCGTATTCGTTGTACAGCGTGACCGGCGAGAAGTTCGAGAACACCTCGCAGTCGCCGATGAACAGCACGTCGTGCGTCGTCTTCTCATCGTAATACTCGCCTGTCAGATGCCCTTCGAGCGGCGAAGTGCGGTATTTCGGCGCGACGAGGCGCGAGACCGCGTACAGCGCTCCGAAAAACACGATGCAGGCAAGCAGGATGCCGATGAAGGTCAAACTTTTTCGTTTCATACTCAGAACCGGTTATAGATGAACTGCGAGGCGTCGAAGCCGAAGCCGTACCGTCCGAAGAGCAGGATCGTGCCGATCAGCACGAGCAGCACGCAGACGGAAAACACCGCGCCGCGTTTCAAAATCCGCGGTCGGATCGCGCCCTTCCGCTGCACCGTCGAAAGCGCAAACATCAGGACCACGCCGCAGAACGCGATCGCGTAATCGAAATACGAAAGTCCCAGCGACTGTACGCCGCCCCGGAACACCGCGCCCCAGTTCCACGTCGTGAACATGGAGAAGAACGACGAAAACGCCTCTTTGACCGTGCCGTAACAGTCGAGAATGCGCAGCGACGACAGCAGCAGCACCGTGCGGACCACGGTAAACCCGCGGTAGAACGCGCTTTCGGTGAGCCGCGGGAAGCGCTTGCGGAACCGCGCGTACAGCGGCTTCAGTTCTTCGGAAAGCAGGATCACGGCGCCGTTCAAAAGCCCCCAGACGAGGAACGTCAGATTGCTTCCGTGCCATGCGCCGGTCAGTGCCCACACGAGCAGCGTCGCAAGGTAGACCGGCACACGCCGCGAAATGCCTGTGCCGAGGCGCCGCGTGGCTTTGGAAAGATCACGCATCGGCTTCGATACCGACAGCGGGTAGTAGACGTAACGCTTGAACCATTCGCCGAGCGTGATGTGCCAGCGCCGCCAGTATTCCGAAATGCTCTTGGAAAAGTACGGACGGCGGAAGTTTTCCTCGATCGTGATCCCCAGCATCTCGCCCACGCCGATCGTGATGTCGATGCCGCCGGTGAAGTCCGCATAGAGGCACGCGGCATAGAGGAGCATCTCGACGAAGATGAAATCCCCGCGATACACGTCGGGTCTGGCGCAGAGCGCCTTGACCGCAACGAGCAGCCGGTCGGCAACGATCAGCTTTTTCCAGTACCCCCACGCGATGCGCAAGGATGCGGATAAAAAGCGCTTTCCGTCGAACGCGTGCGGCTTTGTAAGCTGCCATCCCACCGTCTCGAACCGCGTGATCGGTCCTTGTACGAGAAGCGGGAAGAACGAGGTGAACAGCGCAAGCTTCAGCGGATTCTTTTCCGCCAGGATCGATTCGCGGTACACGTCGAGCAGGTATCCGACCGTCGAGAACGTGTAGAACGAAATGCCCATCGTGAGCGCAAGGTCCTGCCCGAACGCCCTCGTGCCGAACAGCCCCGCGGAGAGTCTGCCGAGCATCGCGCCGTATTTGAGCGCGAACAAGATCCCGAAATTGACGATCAGACACGCGATCAACACAAGCCGCCGCTTCTTTTCAAACCGCAGCCGTACCGCCTTTCGCTCCTCCTTCGTGTGCGTCCCCTTCATGGCGGCAAGCGTCTCGCGCTGACGGGCAAACAGCGCGTCGAACGCCCGCGTCGCCGCGTACACCGTAATCACCGTCACGACCAGAAAGACCGCGCCCAAAAGCCCCGCAAAGCAGATAAAGACTGCGTTTGCGAGCAGCAGCACGATCCATTGGATCCGTTTCGGCACCAGATAGTACACGGGCACGAGTACCGCCAGAAACAGAAGAAATGCCCACGACGGGAACAGCATCAGTCGTCCTGCTCCGCGATCCTTGTGATCAGCGCGAAGAGCGCCTTTGCGGAATTGAAGTGCTCCGGCACGATGTCCTTTGCCGGGATCACGACGTCAAACTCCTCCTCGATCCGCGTGATCAGCATGACGATGTCGAACGAGGCGAGGATCCCGCCGTCGACGAGCCGCGTTTCGTTCTCAAAGTCCGTTTCGGGATGCAGCTCCCGCAAAATGTCCAAAAGTCGTTCCATATTCTCTCCTGTTGTGTCAAGTGGATCCGGACGTTCCGGAGGATCTTCCTCCCTCATTCCTTCATTCTTCATCCCTTCATTTGATCAGCGTCGCCGCCGCCCTGCGGTCGGTCTTGCCGTTTTCGGTCAGCGGCAGGCTCAAAACCTTTGCCGTGCGCTTCGGCAGCAGGTATTCGGGAAGCTTTGCTTTAAGCGCCGAAAGCAGCGTCGCTTTTTCGATCGTTCCGGTATAGACAAGCCCCAAAAGGCTTTTTTCGCGGTCGAACACCGCGCATGCGGCGTCCACGCCGTCGACCGTTTTTGCCGCGGCTTCGAGCTCGCCGAGCTCGATGCGGTGCCCCATGTGCTTGATCTGATCGTCCTTCCTGCCCAAAAACTCCAGCTCGCCGCGATCGTTGATCCGTCCGAGATCGCCGGTTCTGTAAACCGTTTCGGGATAATCCGGATTCAACGGATTTGGCACGAACGCCTTTGCCGTGCGCTCCGGATCGCGGTAGTAGCCATGGCATACCGCCGTGCCGCGAATGTACATTTCACCCTCGTCCGCCCGGCGTCCGGTCTCGTCGAGGAGAAAGATCTCGGTGTTGTCGAACGCGCGTCCGATCGGGATGCGCTCGCCGGGTTTAAAGTCGCGGTCGACCTCATAGAAGCACGACATGCCGGTGCATTCGGTCGGTCCGTACAGATTGAGATAGCGCGCCTTAACATGCTCCCGCCAGATCTGAAGCTGCTTCGGCGGCATGACCTCGCTGCCGAACGCGACGGTTTTAAGGTATTGCGGCACGATTGCGTCGAACGTATGCAGCGCCGAGATCAGCGTCAGCGCGGGCACGACCCAGCAGAGCGCCGTGACACGATGCGCGTTCAGGTATTCCACCAGCGGGACCGGGGTCATAAACAGCCGTTTCGGCACGAGCACGACGCCCGATCCGCATTTCAGCGCGGACAGGATCTCCTTAAGACAGGCGTCCACATACAGCGGCGCCTGCATGCCGAACACGTCGGTCTCATCGGCACGCAGCGTCTTTGTGATCTGTTCGGCATAATCGAGCACCGCGCGGTGTACGCCCACGACGCCCTTCGGCGCGCCGGTAGACCCGCTTGTGAACACGAGATACGCGGGATCGGAATCGAGCTGCCGCTTTGCCGCGGCTTCGAGCGCTTCGGGCTCGGCAGGCTCCGAAAGGATCGCGCCTGCGTCGAGCGCTTCGCCCGAAAAGCCGCAGGCGGAAAGCAGTTCCTCAGCGCTTTCGTCCCGAATCGCAAAGCGCGGCCGGACGCGGTCGAGGATCGAGCGGATACGGCTTTCGCCCATTTCGGCGTCGACCGGCACATAGAAGCAGTTCGCCTTCCACACGCCGAAAAACGCCGCGATCATCGCCCCGCTCCGTTTCATAAACACAAGGACCGGTTCAGCGTCCGCGCCGCGGCGCAATAGCGCCGAACCGATGCGGTCGGAGCGCGCTTCAACGTCCGCAAACGTCAGCGTTTCCGTTTCGTCCGTGAACATCGCCCGGTCCGGGCGTGTTTCTGCCTGTATGCGCAAAAGCTCTGTCGCCGACTTCATTCCTTCATTCCTTCATTTCTTCATTTTCCCTTGTAGGGCTTCGTCGCGACCGGCGGGTACAGCGACGGGTCATAGTTCCAGTAGCTCCTGCTGTGGCTGCGCGTCTCGGCGTCGGTCCACATGAAGCAGCGGTATTTGCCGGTCCATGCGCTGCAGGCGTCAAAGTGATACCAGCCCGTGCCGATGTTGACCAGCAGCCAGTAGTGATGCGTATTGTCACCGGAACGCTGTACGCTTTTGATTTCAGCGTCCGTCTGTTCGAGCAGCAGCCTTGCCGCCGCATAGGACGTGAAGCAGTCGCCCCTGCCGGTCGTCAGCCCGCGCACCGCCTCGCTGCGCCAGTCCTGCTTGTTCGAGGTCGCAACGTAATGCACTTTTGTAAAAACATAATCGTAGATCGCTTCGATCTGTTCGGCAAGCGTCATGTCGTCGGTCAGGATCTTTGCGATGATCCCATCCGCAACCTCCTGCGCGCGGTCCACCTCGACCTTGGACGTGACGATGCGGATCGTCGCCTGCCTGCTTGCCGTGTTGCCGCGCTTGTCTTTTGCGTAATACACCACGGGATAGCTGCCGATGCGCGAGCCGTCCACCGCCGACGCGTCGACCGTGACCTCGACGTCGCCGTCACAATCGTCCCACGCAAAGACGTCCGAAAGGTACGCCACCGGTTCATCCACATAGCCGTAAAGATCGCGCACGCCGTACAGCTCCGGCGGCTCGACGTCCTGCGTCAGTGTCAGCGTGATCGTCTCTTCGGCGCGGTTGCCGCTCGTATCGACCGAAACGAACGTGACCTGCTGCGTTTCCCGGTTCCAGTCCGGTTCCCGGAGGTATTCGAGTGACGCCTCGGTTACGTCCTCCGTATCCGCAAGCCCGTCCGCGGCGATCGGCGTGCCAAGATACCACTGCGACCGCTTGACCGTGATCAGGGGCGGCGTCGTGTCCCGCACCTCGATCAGCGCGATGTTCCGCACACCGTCGACCGTAACCGCGATCACATGCTGTCCGACGTCGTCCGGGATAAACTGCATGTCGAGCGACGCCTCCGTATAGGTCCCCTCCTCCAAAAGCTCCCTCACGGAAACGCCCATATGCCGCGCTTCGATCACCTTCGGCGCCGCGTTTGTAAACAGCAGCGTCGCATACACCGTCGCGACGTTGCCGCCGCGGTCCCGAAGCTCCAGCGCGACCGTCTGCGGCTCCAGACTGTCCAAATCCGGAGGCGCGGCAAACGTCACCGCAACCGCCGTTTCGTCATACACATCGGTCACGAACATATCCGGTCGGACCGCATCGCCCGGCGCGAGGATCTGCGTGATCCCCCTGCCCGTCGGCGGGACCGTGTCCCGTACGACAAGCCGCGTTTCGGATCTCGTTCCGTCCGCCGTGATCTCAAGCGTGTAGGTCCCCGGCGTCCGCATCATCTCCTCGGTGATCGGCGTGATCCGCACGTCGCCGTATGCCGAAAGCAGCAGCTCGTCCTCGGTCGGCGCAGGCGAACCCGCTTCCAGAACAAGCTCGTCCAAAGCCATGCGCACATGCACCGGAACGGTCACGCGGGACCGGTTTCCGCTTTCGTCCTCCAACAGCACGACCGCCTCGTAATCGCCGATCGCGGAGCAGTCCGGCGCCTGTTCAAACGTGATCCGGACGAGACCCGCGTCCTTCAGATTTTCGATCAGACTGTCCGGCGAGAGAGAGGTCCCCAGCGCAACGGTCTGTTCCTGCGCGTCTGCCGTCGGCGCTTTCGTGTCGCGCACGCGCAAAACGACCGGGACCGTGCGTCCCGCATGCCGGATGCTCAGCCGATAGCTGTCGGGCTTCCGGTAAACCGGCTCGGGCGCGGTCTCATACGCCGCTTCGCCCCCGTCCCGCCGCAAGAACGCCGCCGCCTCCGGCGATTCGCTGCCGAGCTCGATCGTAAGGCTTCTTCTCACCGCGCCGTAAAACACGCTCAGCAGCACGAAGGAGACGGCGATCAGCAGCGCAAGGACCGGCAGCGCGATCGCAAGGATCATGTTCCGCAGCCGATGCTCCCGCTTTTGCTGTTTTGGGATCTTCTTTTTCCCGCTCATGCCATCTCTCCGTCAAAATACGTTTGATACGCCCGCTGCAGACGTTCAAACAGCGCCGCGGCTTTGCCGCCGACCGCCGCGCCGTCGACCGACGCCGCGCGCCGCACGCCGAGCGTGCTGGAGCTTACAAACACCTCGTCTGCGGCGAACAGATCTGCCTTTGAAAACGCCTGCTCCAAAACCGGTACGCCAACTTTTTCGCAAAGGTTCAGAAGGATCGCGCGCGTCACGCCCGCAAGGATGCGCTCGTCGGTCGGATGCGTCAACAGCTCGCCGTCCCGGAGGATGAAAATGTTCGTATGCGAGCCCTCGGTCACCAGCCCGTCGCGAACGAAAACCGCCTCGTCCGCGCCGGCTTCCTTTGCGCGCTCGTTTGCGAGCACGTTCGGGATCAGATTCAGCGTCTTCAGGTGGCACATCGTGCCGCGAACGTCGTCCGTTGTGATCAGCTTCAGGGTTCGCTCCGGCGGCAGAAGGATCTTCGGCGTCACAGTGATGAGAAGGTTCGGCTCCTGCCCGCCCTCCGGGAATGCGTGCGTCCGCCGCGCCGTTGCACGGGACGCCTGCCAGTAGAGCACGGCGCAGGGCTCTTCTGCCGCGCGAAGACATTCCGTCAGTACCGCCTTCAGCGCGCCGCGGTCCATATGAAACGGGATCGCAAGCCCCGAAAGGCTTCTCATAAACCGGTCGATATGCGCATCCAGCGCAAACGCGCGCGTCCCGTATGCAAGGCACGCCTCATAGCAGCCGTCGCCGAAATACACGGCGCGGTCGTTCATCGGCACCGTCATGCCGTCAAGCGCGCCGAGCGTGCCGTTGTACCAGCCGATCGCAGACATTCCCGTTCCCCCATGATCCGATAAAATCGTATTGTATATCATACCTCTTTTTTTCGCAGCATTCAAGACATAAGATGTAAAATAACGTCGGAATGTCCGGTAAATCGTCCCGCGGCGGGATCGGCGGCGGGTCCGCGCCTTTGCGGGGCGGTCGGAAGGATTTGCCCGAAAACCTTGTTTTTTCCGGCATATAATGATATAATAATGTATTATGTAACTGTTTTTCGGAGGAATCCTCATGCAGATCATGATCGTCGGATGCGGAAAGATGGGATCGACGCTTGCGGTGCAGCTCGTTGCGGAGGGTCACCGCGTGACCGTTATCGACCGGAGCGAATCGGTCATCGAGCAGATCAGCAACACACAGGACGTGATCGGCTACGTCGGAAACGGCGCGGTCTTTTCCGTGCTGGAGGAAGCCGGCGCAAAGGACGCCGATCTGCTTCTGGCGGTGACGACCAGCGACGAGATCAACCTGCTTTCGTGTCTGATCGCGCATAAGATCGGCGCAAAGCATACGATCGCGCGGGTCCGCGACCCCGAATACGCAAACAATATGTACCGCATCTCCGAGGATCTCGGGCTTTCGATGACGGTCAATCCGGACCGGCAGGCGGCGGAAGAGATCGCGCGTGTTTTACGGTTCCCGGCGGCGACGCATGTGGAGCTGTTCGCCCGCGGGCACGTCGAGCTGGTCACCTGCAGACTGCCGGAAAAGAGCGTGCTGTCCGGCATTCCGCTGTATGAGCTGCCGCAGAAGCTCGGGGTCAAGGTCCTGATCTGCGCGGTCGAGCGCGGCGGCGAATTTACGATCCCGTCCGGCGGATTCACGCTTTCGGGCGGGGACGTTCTCTACGTCACCGGCGCCCCGCGTGAGGTCGCAAAAGCGCTCCGCAAGGCGGGCGTGATCGCAAACCCGATCCGTTCGGTCATCCTCGGCGGCGGCGGGCGCATCAGCTACTACCTTGCGCAGGAGCTTTTGAGAAGCAATCTTTCGGTCAAGATCATCGAGCGCAGCCGCGACGCCGCGCGCAATATCGCAGAGCTTCTGCCGGACGCGGTCGTCATCAACGGCGACGTCACCGATCACGATCTGATGCAGGAGGAAGGCATCGAGCGCGCGGACGCGTTCGTCGCCCTGACCGGACTGGACGAGGGCAATGTGCTTTCCGCGCTGTACGCGAAGCGCCACGGCGTCGGCAAGGTCATCGCCAAGGTCAATAACGACGGGCTCGAAAGCCTTGTGAAGGAAACGGCGCTCGATTCCGTCATCTCCCCGAAGCGCGTCGCGACCAACGTGATCCTGCGCTATGTGCGCGCCCGTGAGGCGAGCGCGAACCATGGACGGATCCGCGGGCTCTATAAGATCGCGGACGGCTCGATCGAGGTGCTGGAGTTTAACGCGAGCGAAGAAAACAGAAATCTTCTGAACATCCCGCTCAAGGATCTGAAAACGAAGAAGCATCTGCTGATCGCCTGTCTCGTGCGCAACGGCAAGGCGATCATCCCGGGCGGCGCAGACGTCATCCGGGCGGGCGACGTCGTGCTGGTCGTGACCGAGCAGCGCCGCCTGAACGATCTTTCCGATATTATGGAGGAAGCGAAATGAACCGCCGGATGGTCGTCTTCCTGCTGAGCCGCATTATGCTGATCGAGGCGGTGCTCATGCTTCCTTCCGTGTTCGTCGGGCTTTACTACCACGAGGCGATCACCTGGTGCTTCCTGCCCGCAATAGGCGCGCTGGGGCTCTTGGGTCTGCTCGGCTTGAAAAAACCGAAGGATACGGCAATCTATGCGCGCGAGGGCTTTTTGGTCGTTGCGGCGGCGTGGGTGCTGATGAGTCTGTTCGGCGCGGTGCCGCTGTGGCTTTCGGGCGAGTTCCGTACCTTCTGGGACTGCCTCTTCGAGATCGTCTCCGGCTTCACCACGACCGGCGCATCGATCCTCGAGACGGTCGAACAGCTTCCGCACTGCATCCTGTTCTGGAGAAGCTTCTCCCATTGGGTCGGCGGCATGGGCGTGCTCGTGTTCGTCCTTGCGGTCATGCCGATGGGCGAGGAGCGATCCATGCACCTGATGCGCGCCGAGGTTCCGGGTCCCGTCAAGGGCAAGCTCGTTCCGCGTATGCGCGACACCGCAAAGATCCTGTATGCCGTCTATTCCGTTCTGACGGTGATCCTCATCATTCTTCTGCGGGTTGGCGGCATGCCGCTGTTTGAATCGGTCTGCCATGCGTTCGGCGCGGCGGGAACCGGCGGATTCTCTGTAAAGAACGCAGGCATCAAAGCGTACGACAGCACCTATATCCACGTCGTGCTGTCCACGTTCATGCTGCTGTTCGGCGTCAATTTCAGCTTATATCACCTGATCCTGATCGGCAAATGGAAGAACGCCGTCCGTTCCGAAGAGCTGCGCGTCTACGGCGGGATCGTGCTGACAGCCGTCGTGCTGATCACGATCAATACGTTTTCGGCGATAAAAGGCTTCGGGCTGACGCTGCGGGACGCCTATTTTCAGGTCTCGTCGATCATCACGACCACCGGCTACGCAACGGTCAATTTCGATCAATGGCCGGGCTTTTCCAAGATGACGCTTCTGCTTCTGATGGTCTTCGGCGCGTGCGCGGGCTCGACCGGCGGCGGTCTGAAGATCAGCCGCGTCGTGATCCTGTTCAAGGCGGCGCGGGAGGAGGTGCGAAGGCTGCTGCACCCGCGCGCGGTCACGGTCGTGCGCATGGAGGGCAAGCCGGTCGGATCGGATCTGATCCGCGCGACGCTGACGTTTTTCCTGCTGTATGTCGTGTGCCTTGCGACGGGCGTATTTCTGCTTTCGCTCGGCGAACAGGATTTTCTGACGAACTTCACCGCGACGCTCGCGTGTCTATCGAACATCGGACCGGGTCTCGCGCTGGTCGGACCGACCGAGAACTACGGCTTTTACAGCAGCGCGTCGAAAGTCCTGCTTTCGCTCGAAATGCTTGCCGGACGCCTGGAACTGTTCCCGATCATCCTTCTGTTCAGCCCGCTGACCTACCGCCACAGATCCAAATAACGAACAACGAAAAAACGGACCGCCGAAGCGGTCCGTTTTGCTTTATTCCGTTCAATGCAGGATATGATCAAGCGCGCCGCGCTTCGCCACGGCAAACAGCTCGCAGTCCGCAACCAGCGGCTGGTCGGGATCCATCGTCGCGCTGGTCACGCCGTCTTGGCGGATCGCCATGACGTTGAGCTGATAGCGGTCGCGCAGCCGGAGCTCGCGCAGGGATTTGCCGATCCAGTCCTTTTTCGGCTTCATGCTGAACGCGCACAGCTCCGAGCCGAGGTCGAAAAACTCCAGAAAGTCGGAGGACAGCAGCCGCCTTGCGGTCATCTCGGCGCTCTCCTTTTCGGGATAGATGATCTCATCCGCGCCGACGCGCCGCAGGATCTCCCCCATGCGCAGAGAAGCCGCCTTTGCGATCACATGCGGCACGCCGAGCTCCTTTGCAACCATGACGCACATGATGCTGGAATCCAGGCTGCTGCCCATTGAAACGACGACCGTGTCCACGCCCGAAAGACCGAGCCCGCGAATGACCTCCGGATCGTTCAGGTCCGCTTTCATGGCGCAGCTGACGCTGTTGGCAAACTTGCGGACGGTCTCCTCGTCGCTGTCGGCGATCAGGACGTCCGCGCCGTTTCTGCTGAGCTCGTAGGTCAAAAACTGTCCGAATCGGCCCAAGCCGAGAACCGCAATCGATTTTTTCATAATGCCTCCTTGATTATCCGACGAAATAGCGTCCCTGCGCATAGCGGATGTTCTTTCCGCCGGACAGGTCCGTATGGAAGAACAGAGCGAGCGAGATCGGACCGATCCTTCCGAGGTACATGCAAAGTATGATCAGGATCCGCCCGAAAGCGGACAGCTGCGGCGTCAGCCCGCGGGAAAGCCCGACCGTCCCCGTCGCGCTGAACACCTCGTAGATCGCGTCCGGCAGCGGCACGCCGTCGACCGCAATCAGCAGGATCGAGGAGAGCAGCGACAGCAGCAGGCTGAAGAACAGGATCGCCGCGGCTTTTTTGACCAGCTCCTGCGTGATGCTGCGGCGGAACACAACGGTGTCCGCACGCCCGCGCACATAGGAAAGCGCGCTCAGCAGCAGAACGCCGAGCGTAACGGTCTTGACGCCGCCCGCCGTGCCCATCGGAGAACCGCCGATGAACATCCAGACGCAGCCCGTCAGTACGGATCCGTCGGTCAGCGCGCCCTGCGGGATCGAAGCGAACCCGGCGGTGCGATAGGTCACCGACTGGAAAAACGCGTTCAGAATCTTTTCGCCCCACGGCATCGCGCCGAGCGTTGCGGGATTGCGCAGCTCCAAAAGCAGCGTCGCGGCGGCGCCGGTCACGATCAGCACCGCGCTTGCAAGCAGCACGAGCTTCGTGTGCTCGCCGAGATGCCTAAGGAACCAGCGGAACCCGAAGCGGCGCCGCGCCGATTCCTTCGCGGTCGTGAACGTATCGAACCAAACGACATAACCGAGCCCGCCTATGATGATCAGCAGCATCGTAACGGTCAGCACATAGGGATCGTTTCGGAACGGGATAAAGCTCTCCGGACCGATCAGATCGAGCCCGGCGTTGCAGAACGCCGAGATCGAATGAAAGACCGCATACCAGAGCCCGCGGCCGAAGCCGAAACGCGGCACGAACGCGAACGCGTACAGAACGGCGCCGATTCCTTCGATCGCCAGAACCCCGAGGACCACCTTCCGCAGAAACGGCAGCACTTCGTACAGCGAATCCAGATCGAACGAATCGCGCAGCATCGCGCGGTCGCGGATCGTGAAGGATTTGCGCAGCAGCATGAACAGCGTGGAGGACACGGCGACGATGCCGAGCCCGCCGATCTGGATCAGCGCCAGGATCACGAGCTTGCCGAACAGCGACCAGTAGGAAAAGGTATCGACGACGACGAGCCCGGTCACGCAGACCGAGGTCGTCGAGGTGAACAGCGCGGTGAGAAACGGCGCGCTCTGTCCGCTCGCCGTCGCAAACGGAAGCAGCAAAAGCCCCGTTCCGACCGCGATCACCAGCAGAAACCCGATCGGGATAATCTGCGCGGAGGACAGCCATCTCCGTTTCATCGCAAACGTCCTTTCCGTCCGTACGCCCGGACTGTATATCATTTGTATTATAGCGGCGACGCCGCCGTTTTGCAAGACTTGCGGAAAACAAATCGAAACGGACAGCCGCTTGGCTGCCCGTTTCTGTGATCAAAGACGGATGCCGTCGATTTCCTCGGTGAGCCTGATGATCTCGTCGATCAGCGAGCCGATGTAATCGATCGTGGCGTTCAGCGGTCCGTCGGTGCCGATATCGACGCCTGCAAGCTTCGCCAGCTCCAAAGGCGTCTTCGAGCCGCCCGCGGCAAGGAAGCTCTTCCAGTCTGCAACGGCGGGTGCGCCCTCCTTCCGGATGCGCAGCATCGCCTGCGTCGCGACCGTGAGCCCCGCGCTGTAGGTGTACGGATACAGTCCCATGTAGTAATGCGGCTGCCGCATCCAGGTCAGCTCGGCGCCTTCGGGGATCTCCGCGGCGTCGCCCCAGAACAGCTCGAGGTTCTTGCGGAAGATGTCCGAAAGGATGTCCGCGTTCACGCTGCCGCCCGCGTCGATGATCTTGTAGACCTCGCGCTGATACCACGCTTCCCGAAGGTGCGTGACGAAATTGTGGTAATATGTGTTCGAGATCAGGCTGGACAGCACCCAGCGGCGGAAGCGTTTGTCCTCGTTCGTCTCAAGCAGGTAATTCGCAAGCAGCAGCTCGTTCATCGTCGACGGCGCTTCCACGAGGTACATGGTCGGGTCGCAGTCATAATAGGACTGCGCCGCGTCGCCGTACATGCTCTGTCCGGCGTGTCCGAGCTCGTGCGCAACGGTGAACACGTCCGACATGCGGTCGTTCCAGTTGAGCAGGATGAACGAATTCTGCCGGTAGATGCCCGAGCAGAAGCCGCCGGTGGACTTGCCGATGTTCTTTGCAAAGTCGATCCAGCGCTCGCGGTATGCGCGATCCACCATATCGGTGTAATCGGCGCCGAGGATCGAAAGCGCGTCGTGCACATAGCGCTGCGATTCCTTGATCGTGACGCGCGGATCGTATTCCGGATCCACCGCGATCTTGAGATCGGCGAACGTCATTTTTGCAAGTCCGTGCTTTTTCTGCAGCAGCTTTGCATAGCGGCGCATATGCGGCGCGAGACGCTCGGTAATCACGTCGATCTGACGGTCGTACATCTCCCGCGTCACCTTCTGCTCGAACAGAAGATAGTCGAATACGTCCTTGTGCCCGCGCAGCTCGGACATGACTTTTTCCTGCGTGACGCAGGCGTTGTACGCCGCCGCGGTGGTGTTTTCATACTTTTTCAGCGTATCGTAGAATGCGCGGAACGCGGCGCGGCGCACGGCGGGATCCGCTTCAAGCTCGTAATCGTCCTCGTACAGCGAATAGCCCATCGGATATTCCTTGCCGTCGACCGTGATGGGATCGAACGCGATATCCGCAAGTTTCAGCGTGTTGTAGACCTCATACGGCACCTCAAACGATCTGCCGAGCGCGGCGAGTACCTTTTCCGTCTCGGGGGAGAGCATGTGCGCTTTCTTTGCGAGCAGGTTCTCAAGGTATACGCGGCAGCCCTTCGCAAGCTTTACCGCTGCTTCCAGTTCTTCCGCCGGCGCCAGCAGGATCTCGCTGTCGACGAACGCCAGTTCCTTATAAAGGCGCGTCATTTCGTCGCCGATCTTTTCGTTGCGTTCGCGGAGCGCATTGTCGGTATAGTCCGCTTCCACCGCAAGCCCCGTATACGACCAGATATTGCCCATCGTCGGAAGAAACGCTTCCTGCTCGTCGAGACAGGCGACGATCTTCTCCGCCGTGGTGAGCTTTCCAGCATACGTTTCAACGAACGCCTTCACATCCGCCTTGAGTTTTTCGAGCGCCTCCCACATCTGTGATTCTTCCGCAAAGATCAGCGAAAGATCCCATGTCTCCTGCACAGGAACGTCCTTGCGCGCGCAAAGTGCCATATTGATTCCTCTTTCCGCCCCATCGGGCTGTATTTTGTACAATGTTCAGATCCATGCCGCCGGTCCCGTCACGAACCGAACGACAGCCGTTCGTTATGCGTTTCTGCCGCAGCAGTTTTTGTATTTCTTTCCGCTGCCGCACGGGCAGGGATCGTTTCTGCCGATTTTTGCGGAGCGCTTCAGAACCTTCGGCTTGTCGCCGTCGGGTGCGGGCGTGTCGACCGGCTTTGCGACCTCCTTGCGCTCGACCGGCGCTTTCCGCACCTGCACATGCAGAAGATTCCGCACCGCTTCCTCGCGGATGCGCTCAATCATCGCGTCGAACAGGTCCGCGCCTTCGTTTGAGTAGGCGTTCGCCGGGTCGGTCTGCGCATACGCGCGAAGCCCGATGCCCTGCTTGAGCTGATCCATGGCGTCGATCTGATCCATCCAGTTCGTGTCGACCGCGCGCAAAAGCACGATGCGCTCGACTTCACGGACGTCGACCTTCTGTTCCGCAAAGTCCGCTTCCTTTTTCGCGCGCTGATGCTCCGCAAACGCCATACAGCGGTCAATGAGATCGCTGCGCTTTTTGAGATCCGCGCTGTGCAGAATGCCGATCGCGTCGGCGCCGCAGACGTCGGAAAGCTCCTTTTCGATCGACGTGATGTCCCACTCGTCCGGCTTTGAATGCTCGCTTGCGTACGCGCCGACGATGTTTTCGACCGTCTGCCGGATCATGCCGGTGAACTGGTCCTTGAGGTCCTCGCCCATCAGAACCTTGCGTCGCTCGCCGTAGATGACCTCGCGCTGCTTGTTCATAACGTCGTCGTACTTCAGGACGTTTTTACGCGTATCGAAGTTCGACGCCTCGACGCGCTTCTGCGCGCTTTCGATCTGCTTGGTGATAAAGCTGTTTTCGATCGGATACGCGTCGTCCGGTGACAGCTTCGTCATCAGCCCTTCCATGCGGTCCATGCCGAATCTGCGCATCAGCTCGTCCTTCAGCGACACATAGAAGCGCGTGCTGCCGGGGTCGCCCTGACGTCCGGCGCGGCCTCTCAACTGGTTGTCGATACGGCGGCTCTCATGCCGTTCCGTGCCGATGATATGCAGACCGCCGAGCTTCACGACCTCTTCGTGCTCACGGTCGGTCTCCTTCTTAAATTCCCGGTACAGGTTTGCGTACTGCTCGCGCGCCGCCAGGATCTCCTCGTCGTCGGTCTCGGCATGTCCGGTCGCCTCGTCGATCAGCTCCTCTTCCATGCCCTCCTGCCGCATCGCGCGGCGCGCAAGGAAGTCCGGGTTGCCGCCGAGCAGAATGTCCGTGCCGCGGCCCGCCATGTTCGTCGCGATCGTGATCTGATTGAGCTTGCCCGCCTGCGCGACGATCTCCGCTTCCTTGGCGTGGTACTTTGCGTTCAGCACCTCGTGCGGGATGCCCTTGCGCTTCAGAAGCCCGGAAAGGTATTCGCTGCGCTCGACCGAGATCGTGCCGACCAGGATCGGCTGCCCCGTCGCGTGGACCTGCTCGATCTCCGCGACCACGGCGCGGAACTTGCCCTCCTCGGTCATGTAGACGCTGTCCTTGTTGTCGACGCGGATGTTCGGCTTGTTCGTCGGGATCTCGACGACGTCGAGGTCGTAGATCGCGGAGAACTCGTCCTCCTCGGTCTTTGCCGTACCGGTCATGCCCGCCAGCTTTTTGAACATGCGGAAGTAGTTCTGGAACGTGATCGTCGCGAGCGTCTTGTTCTCGCGTTCGACCTTCACGCCCTCCTTCGCCTCCAGCGCCTGGTGCAGGCCTTCGTTGTAGCGGCGTCCGATCATCAGTCGACCTGTGAATTCGTCGACGATGATGACCTGTCCGTTCTGCACGACGTAGTCCTTGTCGCGCTCAAAGAGCGAGCGCGCGCGAAGCGCCTGCTTGATATAGTGGTTCAGCTCGGTGTTTTCGGTGTCGGCAAGCGATCCGACGTTGAAGAACTTCTCCGCCTTTCTGATGCCCTCGGCGGTCAGCGAGACCTGCCGGTGCTTGACGTCGACCATGTAATCGCCGCTTTCCGGCTGTTCAATGCCCTGCAGCTGATCGGACTTACTGATCTCCTTGACGTCCTCGCCGCGGGTGAGTCCCTTCACAAAGCGGTCCGCCGCAACGTACATTTCGGAGCTTTCCTCGCCGCGTCCGGAAATGATCAGCGGCGTTCTCGCTTCGTCGATCAGGATCGAGTCGACCTCGTCGACGATCGCATAATGCAGCGAGCGCTGCACCATGCGCTCCTTGTAGACGCACATGTTGTCTCTGAGATAGTCGAAGCCGAACTCATTGTTCGTGCCGTAGGTGATGTCCGAATTGTATGCCTCCCGACGCTCGTCCGGCTCAAGATCGTGGATGATGCAACCGACCGAAAGTCCCAGAAAGCGATAGATCTTGCCCATCCACTGCGCGTCGCGCTTGGCAAGGTAGTCGTTGACGGTGACAATGTGCACACCCTCGCCCTCCAGCGCGTTCAAATACGCCGGCAGCGTCGCGACGAGCGTTTTGCCCTCGCCGGTCTTCATCTCGGCGATGCGTCCCTGATGCAGGACCATGCCGCCCAATAGCTGCACGTCGAAGTGCCGCATGCCGACGGTGCGCACGCCCGCTTCGCGCACGACCGCAAACGCCTCGACCAGAAGATCATCCAGCGTCTCGCCTTTTTTCAGCCGTTCCCTGAACTCAACGGTCTTGTGCCGCAGCTGTTCGTCGGTGAGCTTCTGCATCTGCGGCTCCAGCGCGTTGATCGCCGCCACCTTGGGCTTCAGTTTCTTCAATTTGCTTTCGCTCGATGTCCCGAGCAGCCTGTCCAAAAATCCCATAAGAATCTCCTTGAACGATATCTTTGGTATTATATCACAAATCGCCCCTCTTGCAAAGGGGGCGATTGTGAACGCTGTGCAACGATTTTGCGGATTTATGACGCAAATTTCCGAAAACACGTTCCTCGCTCTCGCCGGAAAGCGAACGGCGTCGCCGTTCGGCATGTAAGTTCGGGGAACATCTATCACATCAATCCGTAAACCGTGGTAATCTGACAACCCTTCCGGGTTCGCTGCGCTTACCCACCTCCCCTTGCACAGGGGAGGCAAGCGTCGCTCCAACGGTCCATAGGGGACAACGATATCGCAATTTGCCTATGGAGCGGAGCATGAATCTCCTGCGTCCTGCCTTCGTCACCTTCTCCGCAAAAGCACTGACGCTTATAAGCGCTCAGCTCGTCCGTCATCCCGTGCTTCCGATTTATTTCAAGGGCAATCAGCGCAATCCTGGCTCCCCTGTGTAAGGGGAGCTGCGAGGCTTACCGAGACTGAGGGGTTGTGATGCCGCAAGCCGCAGAAGGAGCAGTTCCGTCAGTTCGGCGTATTCAGCCGGTCGATGATCTCGCGCATCTTTGCCTTCTGGCTTTCGGAAAGCATCGGGGAAAGCATGCGGTAGATCTCCTCCATCTTTCCTTCGCTCATCTCGCCGGTCTGCTTTTGTTCGGCGGTGAGACGGAGAAGCGTTTCCATCAGCTCGTCGTTCGATTTGTTCCGATAGGTTTCATACTGCTCATTGATATTCATGTGTTCTCACCTCCCGATATTCTATGCGCGGCGCACCGAATCCGTGCACAAAGCATACGATGTGGCAAGGAGGAATGCAAATGAACGTACAACCGCAACGAAACGGTCCGTCCCCGCTTTCCTGCGCCGTCGTTTTGGGCGAAGCCGTCCGCGACGAGCACGGGCGCGCGGGCGTCGAAACATACGTCAAAGCGCTTGCGCCGCTTTTGCCGCGCGAGCTCATCGATCAGCTTGCCTACCGGCTGAACGTCCCGGTCCCCGCGCCGGCGCCGCCTCCCCCGCCGCCGCTTCCGCCTCCGCCGCAAAAGCCGCCCATGCAGATGCCGGATATGGAGAAGCTCCTTCAGATGATGCGTCTCATGGAACAGCTCCGTCCGAAAGGCGGATAACTGAAAAAGGACGGCTGTCGCACGCCGCCCCGATCTTTCTGCGTTTACTGATTTTCGATCGCGGTGATAAGATCCACCTCGTCGAAAGCATAGCCGATATAGCTCGTCTCCGACCAGTCCGCATGCGTCACGGTCAGCATGAAGCAGCTGTATCCGTTTCTGATAAACGCCTCTCCCAGTTCCATCGTATCTCCGGACGTCAGTTCCACGTCATATGCGATGAAGCAGAACCGATCCGGGTTGATCGCGCCGATCGTATATACGCCGGGACCGCCGAGCTTTTCCAGATTCAGCCCGAGTGAAGTTCCGTCGGCGAGCGGGTAAATATTCAGCGGCGGACCGAGACTTTCGACATTGCCGACATAAATGCTGTCGAGCGTCGTCCCGGTACTGTTTGAGAAAAACAGGTCGTCCGGTTTCTTTGAACACGCAGCGCACAGCAGTGCAAGCAGGATACAAATGATAAAAACGGTCCGTTTCATGCGACGTTTCTCCTTCCGCTTTCGGACTCTTCCGATCAAGATTGTAGCATGGCGGGCATTGTTTGTCAACATGCGCATCCGCATGCTCAATTTTTGATATTTTGCACACGCAGACCGGTTCTCCTTCGGCGTTCAGGTCCGCAGTTTCGCTGTCGAACCCGTTATGCCCCTTGCGCTCTGCCGCCCGCATCGTCCGCGGACGACAGGCAGAGGGCGAAGAAACGATCCGGCGATGCGGGATCGTCCTTTCGACGGACGTTTTGCTTCCGTTGAACGGAAATCACGCGCCGAGGGGGCGGCACGTGATCTCAAGGGGGGAGAGTTGATCAAGACAGTTCTTGATGCAGAGACTTTTCCGGTCTCTGCAAGCAGAGTATACCACGAAGTTGTGTCAGAATCGCGTTATCTTTGTGAATGATCTGAAACAATTCTTCAAAAAAGAGCGCGCGATACGCGAAAAGGGCTGAATCCTGCGCGAAAAGAGGATGAATATCAAAATTTTTGTGTTTTTTTGAAAAAAGGGAAGATATTTCCGGAAAAGTATGTTAATATATAGATGACACGAACACAATACCCGTGTCAGAAGGAGTGGAACATATGCGTATTTCTATTTCCGGCAAGAATCTGGAGGTTTCCGACTACATGCGAGAAGTCGCTGAAAAGAAGCTCTCCAAGCTGGATCGGTACTTCCCGCAGGACACAGAAGCACAGGTCACTCTCTCCGTCGAAAAGAACCGCCACATCGTCGAGGTGACGATCCCGCATGAGGGTCGCATCATCCGCGGCGAGGAGGTCTCGGGCGACATGTATGCGTCACTCGACAACATCGTCGAAAAACTCGAAAAGCAGATCGTGCACAACCGCACGCGTCTCGCCAAGGGACTTCGCCAGGATGCATTCCGCGATCTTCCGTTCGAGGACGAAGAGGACGAAGAGGAAGGTCCGCGCATCGTCCGCGTGAAGCAGTTCTCCGTCAAGCCGATGAGCGAGGAGGAGGCAATGCTGCAGATTGAGCTCTTGGGGCATGCCTTCTACGTTTTCCGCAACGTGGACACGAACGAAATCAACGTCCTTTATAAGCGTAAAGACGGCAATTTCGGTCTCATAGAGCCGTTGTAAGTTTCACCTTTCACCCAAAAAGGAGCTTCCCGCGCGGGAAGCTCCTTTTTATGTCCGACTTGCCCTCCTGCCTCGCAGTTTCGCCGATTCGACCGTACTTGACAGAATCCGCGCCGGTCGGTAAAATGAATATATCCGTTCTTTCAAACGCGGTTTCGCCGCGGCAAACGGAATCATCATCATTTGGAGCGCATATGGAACAGATTCCCGAAAAGCACGGCTCGGATCTTCTGTCTATGGTGTCGGCGCATCGACGCAGCATCATGGGCGTCGCCGCCGTTTTGATCTACATCTTTCATAAGCATTCACAGATCTTTCCCGGCGGCTTCCTGGCGACGCTTGAGCTTTGCGGCAAGAAGATCCTGTTTTTGGGCGTCGACATCTTTATGCTGATTTCGGGTCTCGGACTGACGTACGCGATCCGGAAGCATAAGCTTTTCCCGTTCTGGCTGCGGCGGCTGAAGCGCATTGTGCTGCCGTTTCTTCTGACCGGCGCGGTCGTTGCCGTCATAGAGCATTGGGATGCGGCAACCTTGATCGGAAATCTTTCCGGCTATAACTTTTACGCAAAAAACATCTATAGCTTTTGTGGTTCTTTCCGGCGATCGCAACACTGTATCTGCTGTTTCCGCTGTACCACAAGGTGCTGCGGCTATCAAAATCTCTGATTGTGTTTACCGGGATCGTGATCTGCGTTTGGCTGATCATCTCTCTGCTGTTTGCCGATCTGACCAAGGCGATCGGACGCCGGGACATCTACGGGTTTACAAACCGGATCCCGGTCTTCCTGATCGGCGTGCTGCTCGACGAGATCGGGCGGACGCGAAAGATCAAAGCGACTGTGCTCGGCTGGATCCTGCTCGTGCTGCTTGCGGTGCTCGGTCTGTATCTGGAGTATCTGACGACCTTTAAGTGGATGTCTCTGCTGGTCCCGAGCGCAAACTGCGGCTTCCCGGCGCTTCTGCTTGCAGTCTCGCTGGTTTTCCTTCTTGCAGGGATCTTCGATCTGCTGAACCGGGTGCGCGTCGGACGGTGGATCCGAAAGATCTTTGAACTGCTCGGCATCATCTCGCTGGAGCTGTACGCGGCGCAGCGCATCACGGAAATCAAATGGGCAGCGGATCTTCCGTGGGGAAGCATCATCATTCTGAGAAACCTGACGCTGTTTCTGATCACCCTTTTGATCGCGATTGCGCTGTACTGGGTGAACCGCGGCTTCTGGGCGCTTGTCGAGCTCCCGTTCAAAAAGAAAACCGCATAACAGGAGAGAAAAAACAGGAGCTTCCCGCGCGGAAAGCTCCTTTTTGATGTACATTTGCGGCTTACGGCCAGTCGTACAGGATCTCAACGCCGAAACCGTTGTTGATCATGTCGTCGATCGCAAGCGACGCGTCCGTGTCCTTCTGATCCAGCACGATCAGCTTCAGCTTCTTGCAGTCTTCGAGCTTGTAATAATCGTGGAACAGGATCGGACAGCCCGAAATATCCAGCTTCTGCAGCGCCTTGAAATTCTTGAAATACGAGACGTCGCTGATGTTCGTCTGTTTGACGCGCAGCGACTTGAGCTTCGGAAGCGAGGTCAGCACCTTGATGTTTTTCAGCTTCTTGTTGTAGCCGAGATGCAGATACGTCAGCTTTACGAGCGACGTGAGCGGCGCTACGTCGGTGATCTTGAGTCCGTACAGGGAAAGCTCCGTAAGCTTCGTGAGCGCTCCGATCGATTCCAGATCGTCGTTGTCGATATCGTTATAGGAAAGATTCAGCTTCGTCAGATTTTTCAGACCCTCGATGGGGCTCAGGTCGCTGACCGCGTTGTGTCCGAGATGCAGATAGGTCAGCGATTTCAGATTCTCGACCCAGTCGATGTCCGAGACCGCGTTCCCCTTGCCGTTTTCGTTGCAGCGGCGAAGCTTCAGCGTTTTGAGCTTCGTAAGCGCGCCGAGCGGCTCGTAATCGTCCATATAGCAGTATTCCAGCGACAGCTCCTCCAGATCCGGACAGAGCGCAACGAGGTTCTCGACCTCCTCCGCCGTGATATGGCGAAGCTTGCTGCTCTTTCCGTTGACGCCGAGCTTGCCGCCGTCGATCTTCTTTGTGCCGCGCTTGATCTTTTTTCCGCCGAACGTGAACGAATCGGGGACCGGCGTGGGCTTCGGCGTCGGCGTGGGCTTCGGCGTCGGGATTGCCGTCGGCGTCGGCGCTTCGGTGGGCTCCGGCGTCGGGATTGCCGTCGGCGTCGGCGCTTCGGTGGGCTCCGGTGTTGCAATTGCCGGCGGTTCCGCCGTCGAAGCGGGCGTTTCGACCGCCGCGGCAAACGTTTCTACCGACGAAGCAGGCGTTTCGATCGACGAAGCAGGCGCTTCGGTCGTGACGGTCGAAGGGCTGTCGGAAGTCTCGGCCTCCGCGGATGCGGGCGTCGGCTGAACGACCGCTGCGGGTGCGGCGGTGTTTTCCGTAGTCTTTCGCACGTCGCGATCCGGCTTGATCACCGTAAACCAAAGCAGCACAAAGCCGCCGACCAGCGTCAGTACGATCGCAGACGACCCGATCAGGATGGCGGTCGAAAGCGACATTCCTTTGCGTTTTTTGACTTGCTTCTCCATGTCCCCTTCCCCTTTCATCATCGTTTTGCGGTTCTTCGTTATCAGTATATCATATCCGCTGCGGCATGAAAAGCGGCGATATCGTTATTGTTGAAACTGCCCGCAAAGGCTTTCAGCAGAGCAGGAACCCGACGAGCGGTCCGAGGAAGATCGCAAGATAGATCAGCGAGATCCACGGCTGATAGTCGACATAGAATCCCCGAAAGCTGAGGCTCCACGGATGCTTGATGAGCACCCAGCCTATTAGGTCGAACACGATGCAGATGCCCGCCCAGATCGCGCCGGTCGTCAGCGCGTCGGCAAGCGTCGGGTTTTCGAGCCCGCGCATATAGAGCCAGCCGAACAACGAAAAGATCACGATGTTATAGAGCGGATGCCATGGCTTGGTCTTTTCGTAGCCCTCGCCCATGCCGGGACCGTCCTTCATGGATTTCATGTGCAGCACGGTGATATTGAAGATCGTATGCCCGATCCCGATCAGCGTGACAACGATGTACGCGACCCAGAACCAGAGCATCGACATACCGAAGTTTCGCATAGATCCCTCCTTAGGCAAACGCCGACGCCGCCCAAACGATCAGCCAGAAATACGCCGTCGCGCAGAGCATCAACGCGCTCAGCACCATGCCGATCACGGAAAAGATGATCCCCTTCCGGGTGTGCGGCTGTACCCGAAGGCTCTTGACAAGCCCGATGATCCCAAGCACGATTCCCGCAAGCGAAGCGACAAGCGGCAGGAGCATCATGATCGCAAGGATATACGGGATCTCCTGTACGCTGTTCAGACACAGCAGCGCGATCCACACCGGCGCGGTGCAGACGCCGATCAGCAGCGATGCGAGGGAGATGCGCTCTGCGCGCTTTGTTTTGTCGTCCATAGATAACTCCTATTCTTTTGGTTTTGCCGCGTTCACAAACGCCGCAAAAAGCTTCCGGCTGTTCTCATCTTTTCTGAAAAAGAACTCCGGATGCCACTGCACCGCCCAGACGAAGCGCTTTTCGGGCGCATAGACCGCCTCAACAAGCCCGTCCGGCGCGATTGCCATGGGGCGTAAGCACTGCGCAAGCGTTTTGATCGCCTGATGGTGACAGCTGTTGACGCCGATCGTTTCCGCCGCCAAAAGCGGATGCAGCGGCGCATCCTTGCAAAGCGAAACAGTGTGTTCTGCGCGGTCATAAGGCGCTGCCATGCGGTGGTTCGTGTCTGACGGATGCTCGGTTTTAAGGTCCTGAAAGAGCGTGCCCCCAAGGTGTGCATTGATGATCTGCAGCCCGCGGCAGATACCGAATACCGGCTTATCCGCGTCCCACAGGAGCCGCAAGAGCACGGTCTCCATCGCGTCGCGCTCGGGACAGATCTCCGCACAGGTCGGTTTCTGTTCCTCGCCGTACACGGCGGGCGAAACGTCCTGCCCGCCCGCGATCAGAAAGCCGTCGAGGGTTTCGACAAGGCGACGGAGCGTCGTTTCATCGTCCGAAAGCGGCAGCATGACGGGCGCTGCGCCCGCTTGCTCCAGCGCAAGAAAATATCCGGGCAGCATCCAGTAGGAATCCCGCGCCCGATCGAACAGCGGCGTTACGCCGATCACCGGTTTTTGCATACTCCCTCCACGCGGCTCAGCCGCAATTCATTGATCCGCGAAAAGCTAACGCTTTTCTGCGTATACTCCTCATCCGTCACTCCTTCGTCGTGACACCTTCCCCACATCAGGGGGAAGGCTTTTGGATTCGCGCAAGCCGAGGTTTCTCCTCATCATTGAACGCAGAACCGAGCGTTCCTTTGCACATAGGCGGCTCCCGCCGAACAAAGATCCCCTTGTGTAAAGGGGGATTGTTATACCCCCCGAATCATCATTCCCTGCCGGAACCGGCAGACTCTTTGCGCCGCACCTCACAGATATAAAACAAGCCGATTTCCGACCATGCCTCGTTTCGGTATTTTACAAGATAGGCATACGCGTCGTCCCGGCTTGAGAACAGCCCGTTCTCATTCAGCTTTCGGAAATCCTCCGAAAACAGCGTCCCCTCAGCGTCGCAGCCGTGCCATTGCGGAAGAAACAGACAATCGCAGACGATCGAATACGCGCCGTCGAAGCCGACCTCGTAGCCGACGTCATATCCGAGAAACGCCCAATCCTGCGGAAATGCGTCGTTCGACCCCGCAACTCTGGTATGAATGATTTCATATTGCTCCGGATGCTGCAGCATGTCAAAAGCCGTCTTTGCGTCCGCCTCGGTCTGAAGCGCAGCATGCCGTCTGCTTTCGTGCATGATCCGCCTGATCAGCCGTTTTTCCCGAAAGGAGGTCGCTTCCCTGAAATCGCCGTGAAGGACGTCCGGTCCCTCTCTCTGCGTTCCGTTATAAACCTTTTCCGAGCGCTCCGTATACGGATGCCCGTAGAACGGGCGAATGTTCTTGTGTTCCTTGCGATACGCCGCGTAAAGCAGCGGATAGTGTTTCAAAATCGAGAAGCATCCGCGAAAATCGTTCGTTCTCTCCTCGATCTTTCCCTGCTCAAAGCTGACAAAAACCATCGGTCGAATCATATGCTTTCCTCTCAATGCTGATTGGAACTCCCTAACGGTCATAAAAAGGCGTCCCTTTCGAGACGCCCGATGGTTAAGACATGGTCAGATATGCCGAGATGAACAGGTCGAGGTCGCCGTCCATGACCGCCTGGATGTTGCCGTTTTCGGCGCCGGTGCGGTGGTCCTTGACGAGCGTGTACGGCTGGAAGACGTACGAACGGATCTGACTGCCCCACTCGATCTTCTTCATTTCACCCTTGATCTCCTGCATCTGCTGTTCACGCTCGCGCTCCTGCAGCTCCAAAAGTTTACCTTTCAGGATGCGCATCGCCATTTCCTTGTTCTGAAGCTGAGAGCGTTCGTTCTGGCACTGCACGACGATGCCGGTCGCAAGGTGCGTGATGCGGATCGCGGAGCTGACTTTGTTGACGTTCTGTCCGCCCGCGCCGCCGGAGCGGTAGGTATCCACGCGGATCTCGTCCGGCTCGATCTTGATGCTCGTGTCGTCGTCCTCGAAGATTGGCGTGACGTCGAGCGACGAGAACGAGGTGTGCCGCCGCGCGCTCGCATCGAACGGCGAGATGCGCACAAGGCGATGCACGCCCTTTTCGGCTTTCAGATAGCCGTAGGCGTTTTCGCCCTCGACCTCGAACGTGACGGACTTGATGCCCGCTTCGTCGCCGTCCAAAAGATCGAGCTCCTTAACGGTCCAGCCGCGCTTTTCGCAGTAGCGCGTGTACATGCGGTAGAGCATTTCGGTCCAGTCCTGCGCCTCCGTGCCGCCTGCGCCCGCGTGCAGCGACAGGATGGCGTTTGAGCTGTCGTAGGGACCTTTTAAGAGCATTTCAAGCCGCAGGGCGGTCATCTTCCCGTCGAAGGTCTTGAGCTCGGTTTTGAGCTCCTCAACGAGGCTCTCGTCGTCCTCTTCCTCCGCCATCTCGATCAGCGTCTCGATGTCCTCGCTCTGCGCGTCTAACTTTGCAAGCCGTTCGAGCTTGCTCTTGATCGCCTTCACACGCGTCGTGACCTTGTTGGCGTTTTCGACGTCGTTCCAGAAATCGGTCTCCGCCATCTGCGCTTCAAGGGTCTTGAGCTCCTCCGAAAGCGCTTCGGCGTTCATCTGCTTATGTGCCAGCGCGAGCGTCTCGTTCAGCGCGCCGAGCTGCATTTTGTATTCGTCCAGTACCAGCATGATCCCTCCGAAATTATTGGATCTTCTCGGGCTCGCCGTAGTCCACGCCGAGGGTGTCAACGCGAATGGTGTCGATCACGACGGGATCGAGCGGCATGTCATACATGCCCGTCTTGACCGAGGCGATCTTGTCCAGCACGTCGAAGCCTTCCGTCAGCATGCCGAATGCGGCATATTCGCCGTCCAGATGCGGCGCGTCCGCATGCATGATGAAGAACTGCGATCCCGCGGAATCCGGAACCATCGTGCGCGCCATCGAGATCACGCCGCGCGTATGCTTGAGATCGTTTTTGAAACCGTTGCTTGCAAACTCGCCCTTGATCGAATAGCCGGGACCGCCGCTGCCCATGCCGTCCGGGTCGCCGCCCTGGATCATGAAGCCCGCGATGATGCGGTGGAAGGTCAGCCCGTCATAGAAGCCGGAATTGGCAAGCGAAATGAAGTTCTTCACGGTGTTCGGCGCGACGTCGGGATAAAGCTCCAGCTTCATGACGCCGCCGTCCTTCATGGTGATCGTAGCGATGGGGTAGTTGTTCACAGTCGGTTCCTCCTCTGGATTTTTGGGTTCTTCGGTCACAGGCGCGTTCTCCTTCGCGGGCTCGCCTTCCGTCGATTCGCTGCCCGCTGCGGCGGGTTCTTCGCCGGTCTTGCCCGAGGTCGTATTGGAATTTGCATAGGTCTTGCCGCAGCCGATCGCCGCAATGAGAAGCAGCAGCGCCGTGAGAATGGTAACAAAACGTTTCATATGATTTCTCCTTCTTGATCGTCCGATCCTTCGATCGGCTCCCGATATTCAAATCCGTACCGCTCCGAAAGCAGCAGCAGGAAATTGTTGACGATTTGCGAACGGTACCTGCGCTTCTGCGCAATCACCGTCATTGCGGGAACGAGCAGGTCGTTGTCCCGCACAGTCTTTTCCGCAAGATCGCAAAAGCCCAGCTCCTCCGTTGCGCTTTTCGGCACGAGCGCGACCGCTTTGCCCGCCCTTGCCCAGTGCAGCGCGACCTGCATGCGCGTGCTGACGAACTTCGGCGAAAGCGTCAGCCCCTTTTCCCGGAACGCGTTTTGAAACGCGGGCAGGCTGCGCTCCAGCAACGAAAGCGGCAGCGCGGAAAGCCGCTCAAACGTCGTTTCGTCCCCCGGCTCCTCCGCAAAGAACGCGCCGGGTCTGTACGTCGCGACCAGCATGTCCGGCCGTGTGTACAGGACCGCAAGGTTTTCGACGTCACTGTGGATCGGCCGCACGAAGATTGCCTCGACCTTGCCGTTCTGCAGCTTTTTGAGAAGCTCGGGAAGCTCCGCTTCGTACACCTTGATCTCCGCGTCCGGAAAACGGTCCGCAAACGCCGTCAGCGCGTCCATGAGCCTTTCATTTTCAAACGACGATGTGATCCCGATCCGCAGCGTGCCCTTCGTGCCGCCGAAGCCGGACGCGATCTCACTGCGCGCCTCCGTTTCGACCGCCAGGATCCGCTTCGCCTTTTCATATAGGATCCGTCCCGCGTCGGTCAGCTCCAGCCTTCGCGCGCCGCGGTGAAACAGCCGCGCGCCGTACGCCGTTTCGAGCGCTTTGATCTGATTGCTCAGCGCAGGCTGGGCGATCCGCAGCTTTCTGGACGCCGCCGTCAGGCTGCCCTCCTCCGCGATGGTCACATAGTTTGCGTAGTATGCAAGGTTCATGCCGCTTCCCTTTCGTTCACGGTAAGTAACAGTATAACAAATTTACATAGGTTTATCAAGAGATTCCGCAGAATTTGCGGTTTCCTCCGCAGGCTGTTCCGCGTTCTGCCGTTCCTTCGGCGCCAGAAGGTCCTTGCTCAAAACCGTGCGCGACAAAGGCTTATAGACGATCGCGGTCACAACCGTCGTCGCCGCGCCTTTGATGAGGTTGAACAGCGCGACCCAGCCCAAAAGCGGCGCCATTGCCGCCCGCGCTTCCCCATAGGTCGGAACACCGAAGAACAGCATGAAATTGAGGCTGCCGAAGAAATAGTTCATCGGGATCATCACGACGATCTGCGTGAGCAGGAATACACCGAGCGAAAAATAGGCGCGCGCGCGCGTCTTTTTCTGTTTGTACAGAAGCGACGCCGCTACCGTCGGAATGCCCGTGGAGACGATGTTCATGATCAGCCCGATATAGTTCCAGTCGCCGGTAAAAACAGCGTTCAGCAGCGCCTTCAGCACAGCGATCCCCAGTCCGAAGACGGGACCGAGCGAAAACCCGCCGAGCAGCACGGGGATGTCGGAAAACTCGAACTTCATCCAGCTGACCGCCGGGAGAATCGGGAATTTGGGCCAGACCGAGAGGATCACCGCAAGTGCGGTCAAAAGCGACGCCTGCACCATGCGGCGGATCGCGTCATGTGATTTCATAGCAGTACCTTCCTTTGCGTGATACGCAGATTGTAGCACAGGCGCATTCCTATGTCAATTTATTTATAATTGTTATATGTATATCATTATAATTATATGCATAAAGAAAGGGACGGCTGCCCGTCCCTTTGATCCGATCATGCTTACAGCAGCGCTTCGATCGCTTCGGTGATGTCTTTTACGGTGTTTTCGGCGAACGGATTGCGAAGGTTGCCGATCTTCAGAAGGTCGAAGTAGCCGACCGTACCGCCCGCCTTGCACAGATTGAGGTAGTCGTTCCACGCCTGCTCGCGGTTTTCGCGCATGCGGAGGAAGAAATCGAACGCGCCCATCTGCGCCAGCGCGTAATCGATGTAGTAGAACGGATACAGGAAGATGTGCTGCTTCTGCATCCAGAAACCGCCTTTTTCGAGGAACTCATCGCCGTCGTAGTCGCGCCACGGGAGATAGACCTGTTCGAGCTCATGCCAGACGCCGTAGCGTTCTTCGCGGGTCATTTCCGGCTTAGCATAGACGCGGTGCTGGAACTCGTCGACCATCGTGAGGTACGGAATGACCTCGAGCGCGGCACTTAGATGCGCTTCGCGGTATCTGGGCGCGTCGTCGCCGAAGAACTTGTCCATCCACGGATAGGTGAAGTGCTCCATGGACATCGAGTGGACCTCGCAGATCTCGATCGGCGCCTGCCACGTCTCGGACAGCTTGATCGAATGCGCCGCGACGTACGCCTGGAACGCATGTCCCGCCTCGTGTGTCAGCACGTCGACATCGGCGGAGGTGCCGTTGAAGTTCGAGAAGATGAACGGCGCTTTGAACGCGGACAGCGTTGTGCAGTAGCCGCCCATGTGTTTGCCGGGGCGCGACGTGAGATCGAACAGCTGATGCTCGACCATGAAGTCGAAGAACTCGCCGGTCTCGGGGCTCAGCTCGCGGTACATCTCCTGCGCCGCCTTGACCATTTCGGCTTCGGTGCCGTGCGGCATGGGGTTGCCCTCGGGATAGCAGAAGGACTCGTCGTAGTAGTGCAGCTTCTCCACGCCGATGCGCTTTGCCTGGCGCTCGTGGATGCGGGAGACGGCGGGCACGACGTACTTTTTGACGCCCTCACGGAAGCGTTCGACGTCGTCCTTGGTGTAGTCGTAGCGTCCGCGGGAAAGATATGCGAACGGGATATAGTTCTCATAGCCGATCAGCTTCGCCTGCTCGGTGCGGACCTTGACCATCTCGTCGTAGATGTCGTCAAGCTGATCCGCGATCCCGGCGTACATCTCCGCCCACTTGCGGAACGCGCCTTCGCGGATGCTTCTGTCCGGATTCTGCATAAACTTCAGAAGCCCGTAGAAATTGCAGGTCTCGCCCATATACTCGGTCGTGCAGCCCGCGGTGATCTTACTGTACTTGCTTTTCAGCATCTGCTCCTGCGTCATGCCGGGGATCAGCCGCTCGTCGGCAAGCTTGACCTGCGCGTCCGCCTGCGTAAAGATGATCTTTCCGAGCGCGGTTTCGAGCTCCTTGCGGAAAGGATGATTCACCATCGCCTTCAGCTGCCGTTCGTTCAGCACCATGGTCTTACTTAGGTTCTGGTCGTAATAGGTCTGCTCCGCGTCGTAAAACTCGTCCTTGGTGTTGACGTCGTGACGGATGTGCGAGACCGTGAACATCGTCGCGACCTTCTGCATCGCCTCGTCCATCGCGTAGTACGCCGCGATCGCTTTCTCCGCCGTCTTTGCGTTTTCAAACGTCTCAACGAGCTTCAGCCCGTCTGCGATGAATTTGTCGACGTCCACGCGCTCATAGGGCAGTTCCGAGAATTTCCACATGTGTTTGACCTCCTGTTTTCGTTGGAACCAGTATACCATAGAAGCCCCCGCAGACGCAACAAAAAAAGAGACGGCTTTGAACCGTCTCTTTCCATGTATCACGCTTCTTTCACATTGCCCGATGTCAATTCTCAGCAAAGCGAAGCATCGTAAAGATTCATTGTCATTGTGCGTCTCAAAATGACGCATCTGTGAATTTGAGAAAAATACGCATCCTCTTTTTCTGTTATGCCTATCCGCTATTCTAATACGTTCATTCATATTGAACAGACAAAACAAGCTTTGAAAAAATAAATCCCTTATCAACCAGTTTCAGTGAGACCTGTGTATTACCCGGCTCGATGGAAACGATGTTTGATTGCTCCTCTCCTACGGCACAATAGATATTATGCGGTCCGTCATCAAGGATAAACGACTCCGTCCAACCGTAGTCTCCTTGGTTTACACCGTCAATGATCAGATCGAATTTTATCAGATTGCTCTCAATGCTTGCTCTCCTCGAGTTAGACCGATCGATCTTGACCGTACCTTTTACTTCGACCGGTCCGTCAATCTCAACGAAAAGCTTCTTTGCTTCCTCCAACGAATACTGTGTCCCGCAATGCCTGCAAACAAAAAACCCGTTCTCTTTCTTCAGTTCGTTTCCGCCGCAAAGCTCGCATACAATCGCTCTCATATCTGACCTCCGCTCCCGGTTTCCGAAAGTATTTTATTTAGTATACCATGAGTGGATCCATGCGTGCAACAAAAAAGAGACGGCTTTGAACCGTCTCTTTCCTTGGTTACGCTCAGAACTTGAGGGTGTTGAACTTGACGCCCGGGCCCATCGTGGAGGAAACCACGACGCTCTTCAGGTAGGTGCCCTTCGCCGCTGCCGGCTTCGCCTTGACGATCGCGTCCATCAGCGTGTTGAGGTTCTCTTCGAGCTTGTCGATGCCGAAGGACTTCTTGCCGATCGGGCAGTGGATGATGTTGGTCTTGTCTACACGATACTCGACCTTACCGGCTTTGATGTCGTGGACCGCCTTGGTGACGTCCATGGTGACCGTACCGCTCTTCGGGTTCGGCATCAAGCCCTTCGGACCGAGCACGCGGCCGATGCGGCCGACGAGACCCATCATGTCCGGGGTCGCGACGCAGACGTCGAATCCAAACCAGTTCTCGGTCTGGATCTTCTTGACCATGTCTTCATCACCGACGAAATCTGCGCCTGCTTCCTGTGCTTCGCGCGCCTTATCGGCCTTTGCGAAAACGAGGACACGGACGGTCTTGCCCGTACCGTGCGGCAGAACGATCGCGCCGCGGACCTGCTGGTCTGCGTGACGGGAGTCAACGCCCAGACGGACGGAGACTTCGATCGTTTCGTCGAACTTTGCCTTTGCGCTGTTCAGCACCGTTTCGAGGCCCTCACGGACTTCGTACTGCTTGGTGCTGTCGATCAGCTTCTTGCTCTCGATATAATTCTTACCGTGCTTCATCGTTCGTTCCTCCTCAGTCCTCGACGACAATGCCCATCGAACGGGCAGTGCCTGCGACCATGCTCATCGCCGCTTCCACGGAAGCTGCGTTGAGGTCGGGCATCTTCAGCTCCGCGATCTCGCGGACCTGCGCCTTGGTGATCTTTGCGACCTTGGTCTTGTTCGGAACGCCGGACGCCTTCTCGAGACCGCAAGCCTTCTTGATGAGGACCGCCGCCGGAGGGGTCTTGGTGATGAACGAGAAGCTGTGATCCGCGTAAACCGTGATCACGACCGGGATGATCAGCCCAGCCTGCTTGTTCGTGCGCTCGTTGAACTCTTTGCAGAAGCCCATGATGTTGACACCGTGCTGGCCCAGTGCGGGACCGACCGGCGGCGCCGGCGTTGCCTTACCGGCGGGGATCTGCAGCTTCACATAACCTGTGATTTTCTTTGCCATTGCTGTTTCTCCTATATATATTTAGTATAGTTGTGGTGCGGGGTGCCTCCCCTTCCACTATCTAAAGCGCTATGCGCTTTAAATCTTCTGGACCTGGATGAAATCCAGCTCGACAGGCGTTTCCCTGCCGAACATGGACACGGACAGCTTGACCTTCTGCCGTTCGGGATCGATCTTATCGACGCGCCCGAGGAAGTTTTCGAGCGGACCGGATACGACGCGCACCGTTTCGCCGACTTCGATGTTGAGTACGATCGGGATGCGCTCAACGCCCATCGCCACGACCTCCTCGTCCTTCAGCGGGACCGGCTTGCTTCCCGGACCGACAAAGCCCGTGACGCCGCGGGTGTTGCGGATGACGTACCATGCGCGCGGATTCATGACGAGATCGCGCGATACGCCGCCGCCTTGCTCGGCGGGACGTTCCTTCTCAACGACGTCGACGACCATCTTGACCATGACGTAGCCGGGATAGACCTTTCGGGTGACAGATTTGCGCTTTCCGTTCGGCAGGATCTCAATGGTTTCTTCCGTCGGGTACATGACGTCCAGAATGATATCGGACAGTCCTGCATTGTCGACGGCCTTGATGAGGTCTTCCTTGACCTTGTTCTCATACCCGGAATAGGTATGAACGACGTACCATTTCGTTTCCTGACTCATGGGCGTTACTCGTTTTCGGTCGTGCCTTCTCCCGCATCCTCGGTCTCTTCTGCAGGCGTCTCGTTCTCCGCCGGCTCAACCGTTGCGGCAGGCTCAGTGGTGCCGGAGAGCAGTGCCTTGACCGGTGCGTAGAAGATCAGGTCAAGAACGTAGATCAGCAGCGCGAACGCAAGAACGAACACCAGAACGACCGCAGTCGCCTTCACAAGCTCCTTCATATTGAGCCAGGTGAGCTTCTTGACCTCGCCGGTCATTTCCTTGATGTAGACCTGCCAGCGGGACTTCATCGCAAAGATCGCAAGCACGATGATCGCGAGGATCAGGACCGTGTAGATCAGCGCAAACAGATGCGCGCCGATGTTGACCGCGAAGAAGATCAGCGGATACAGCGAGAAAATGATCGCTGCAATGCAGGTGCCCTGGAACGACTGATAGCTGCGCTTGACAAGGTACATGACCGCACCGATGACGAGAAGCAGGCTCGCAACCGTCAGCATGATGTAGGCTACGATCTGACCGCCCCAGTTCGGATCAATCTCTGTCGTCTCTGCGGCTGCGTCGGCGGCTTCCTCCGTCACTTCCGCCGCTGCCTTTGCGTCGAACAGCTTCAGAAGAGAGGATCCGGTTGCCATGTCATACACCGTGACCGCAAGGGTAACGACGCCGACAACCAACAGCAGAATCACAAAAAGACGGAGCGTCTTTTGCAGATTGTCTGCTTTCTTTTCCATTATATTTGCCATGGTATTCTCCCGTTACTTGGACTCTCTGTGCAGGGTGTGCTTGCGGCAGAAACGGCAGTACTTGTTGAACTCAAGACGATCGGGATCGTTCTTTTTGTTCTTGAACGTATTGTAATTTCTCTGCTTGCATTCGGTGCAGGCCAAAGTGATCTTAACGCGCATTGTGTGCTCCTCCTAAATGTTTTCCATCAAAAACGAGCCCCCAACGGGGGCACCTTTGATACGTTACCACAACGGTCGCGGTTTGTCAACGAAAAAGTTTGATTTCCGCAAAAGATTTTTGGGAAATGACAGTTGTTGTCTGCGCTTGTCCGCTTTTTGTCCCACAAAAGACGGAACCGGTCAAAAAACCGGTTCCGTGTTTTTGTGTCTTATCGGCATCCTCCGAAGAAGAGGAATGTGACGCCGACTATCAGAAGAACGATCAGCAGACACGGAAGCCCGATGGTCAGCAGCCCTGAAATCCACAGCGCCAACATGTCGTGCTTTTCAAGCTGTACTTCTTCCTCGCCCAACGCTTCCTTCCTGTTCTCCTCCGACGTCCGCATGCTTAAGCCTCGGTCTTCGTAGTCTTGACCTTAAACAGGAAGTTCTTGTTCTCGTCGATCTTCCGCTCCGGGAAGTGGCAGGCACAGAAGTGACCCGGCTCGATCTCAACGAGCGGCGGAGACACCCTGCGGCACTTTTCCTGCGCCATGTAGCAGCGTGTGCAGAACTTGCAGCCTGCAGGCGGGTTCACGGGGCTCGGAATGTTGCCTTCGAGAATAATACGTTCTTTGTCGGCAGAACCTGCTTCCGTGGTAGGAATAGAAGACAGCAGCGCAACCGTGTACGGGTGACGCGGATCATCGAAGATCGTCTTCTTGTCGGATAATTCAACGATATTGCCGAGGTACATAACCGCAATACGGTCGGAAATAAACTTGACGACCGACAGGTCATGCGAGATGAACATGTACGTCAAGCGCTGCTTTTCCTTCAGCTCCTGCAGAAGGTTGATGATCTGCGACTGAATGGAAACGTCCAATGCGGAAACGCACTCGTCACAAACAACGAACTTCGGTTGAACAGCAAGCGCACGCGCGATGCAAATACGCTGACGCTGACCGCCGGAGAACTGGTGCGGATATCTGTGCAGCATGTATTCCTGCAGACCGCATTTCTCCATTGTGTCAACGATGTATTCACGCAGTTTCGAAGAACCGTGCTTGAAGAATTTGTGTGTAACAAGACCTTCTTCAATGATCTGTCCGACCGTGAAACGCGGATTCAGACTGGAATACGGATCCTGGAAGATGATCTGCATATCCTTTCTGAGTGTACGCATTTCCGCATAGTTCAAACGCGCAAGGTCAATGCCGTTGTCACGCATCGCTTCATATTTCTCAAATTCGGGATCACCGGCGTATTTTGCCTTCACCTGATCGAGTTTTGCCTGAATGCCTGCGATCTTGGCATCAATCTCAGCGATCTGCGCATCCGTGTTTTTGAGCGCTTCTTCCGCGCGATTTCTCTTGCTTTCAATCGACGCTTTTTTGTTGTCTTTGGCTTCGGTCAATGCATGGTCAAAGTGCTCAAAATTGACCTGCTGCGTCTTGCGGCGCTCCATGAGCGCTTTACGCTTTTTGTTTTCACCGAAGATCTCCTTCATCAACCGACGTCCTTCCGGATCGTCCTTCGCAAAGAATCCACCGAAAATCTTGACGATGTTGTTGAGATGTGTCTGCTCCTCACACTTTGCGATATTGGCTTCCTGAAGCAGATAGAAATCCGCCCCGTCTTCGCCGCCAGCCGCTTCGACCTTCTTCTGCAGCTCTTCTGCCTTTTCGGTCGCCTTGTGCAGCGCTTTCCGATACTTCCCTTCGTTATTGAGCGTATCGATCACATACTTCGGAGTCATCTCATCGATCGTCGTTCCGTAATAGAGCGTACATCCCGCAGTCTGCGGATACAGCTGCAGAAGAACACGACCGAGCGTTGACTTGCCGCAACCGGATTCACCGACGATACCGAGGGTCTCACCTTCATATATGTCGATCGTGATGTCCTCGTTTGCGCGGACATAAAGACGCTTTCTCTGGAAAATAGAAGACTTTGCTACCGGAAAGTACTTCTTCAGATTAGTGATTGACAGTAATTTTTTGGTGTTCGACACTGGTCCGTTCCTCCTTATTAGGATAGAAGCATCTGATCTTCTGATTGTCGCTTACATCCATAAGCTCCGGTTCTTCTTCGATGCATTTCTGTGTGCAGTACTTGCAGCGCGGTCCGAATTTGCATCCCTTCGGCAGTGCCAGCGGATGCGGAACGACACCGGGGATCGGGTCAAGATGGTCGCTGTCATTTTCAAGACGCGGAATGGACATCATCAAACCTTCCGTATACGGATGGCTGTATTCGCCGTTGCCTTGGAAGATGACGTCGACGGGCGCATGCTCAACGACCTGTCCGCAGTACATGACCGCAACATCGTCCGCCATTTCATTGATAACGCCAAGGTCATGCGTGATGAATATGATCGCCGTACCGGTCGACTGCTTCAGATCGTTCATCAGCTTCAGGATCTGCGCCTGGATCGTAACGTCCAGAGCCGTCGTCGGCTCGTCTGCGATCAGGATCTTGGGCTTACAGGCAAGCGCCATAGCGATCATGACGCGCTGACGCATACCGCCGGAGAGCTGGTGCGGATACTGCTTAATGACGACTTCCGGATTCGGGATCTGTACGTCGTACAGCATCTGAAGCGCGTGCTGGTGCGCTTCCTTTTTGTCCATGCCCTGGTGAATCATGAACGGCTCGGACAGCTGTCTGTCGACCGAAAAGACAGGGTTCAGGGACGTCATCGGCTCCTGGAAGATGACGGAGATATCGTTGCCGCGGACGTTGTACATCTGCTTCAGCGTGAACTTCGTGAGGTCTTTGCCCTCCAGAAGGATCTCGCCGCTTTCAATATAACCATTGCCGTCCAGAAGCTGCAGAATGCTCATAGCGGAAACGGACTTGCCGGAACCGGATTCGCCGACGATACCGATGGTCTTACCGGAATCCAGTTCGTAGGAAACGTCGTTGACCGCCTTGACAATACCTTTCTTTGTCGTAAAGAAGGTGTGAAGATGTTTAACTTCCAACAAAGGCATAGCTTTTTCCTCCTTTACTTATCATTTGTGGACTTCGGGTCCATAACGTCGCGCAGCGTGTCGCCGATGGTGTTGATACAGATCGTCGTGAAAACGAGGATCGCAGAGGTGAACACCCACTGCCACCAGAAGTTGATTGCCGCGGTTGCGTTACTTGCACGGGAGAGCATGTTGCCCCAGCTCGGCTGCGGATAGTTGACGCCGAAACCGAGGAAGGACAGCGACGTCTCCGTCTGCATGGAAGCCGCGAAGCTCAGCGTCATGTTGACGAGGATAACCGAGATGATGTTCGGCAGGATGTGTTTGAACGCGATTCTCGATCCCTTGACGCCCATTGCCTTTGCCGCGGTGACATACTCGGATTCGCGGGCGACCAGAACCTGCGCACGCGTGATGTTCGCGAATAAGGGCCAGCCGAGGATGCCGAGGATAACCATGACCATGTACAATCTCTGGTCTGTCGTCATCGAGACCTGCGCAAGCAGGGAGCTCAGGATCAACATGAACGGATACAGCGGGATCGAACTGAAGACCTCCGCCACACGCATGAGGAAGATGTCGACCCAGCCGCCGAGGAAGCCCGCCATCAGACCGATCGAAACGCCGATGACGATTTCGATGATAACGGCGACCGCGCCGACCGTCATCGTGATGCGTCCGCCGGCGATCACGCGCTCTGCGATGTTCGCGCCACGGTCATCGGTACCGAACAGATACCCCTTAAGACCCCACTTTTCGAGCAGCTTGCCTTCTCCGTCCACCGCATAGCTCTGGAACGCGCCGGCAAAGATCTTCTTTGCGCCGTCCACTACCGGTGCTTCCGCCTGACGGTAATGGTCGCCGCCAAACGAATAGACATGTCCGAGATTGCTGAGCGCGGTGTAGTGGTATGTGCCCGCTTCAATATCGATGATGTATTCGCCTTCCTGCAGCGTCGGGATCTCGACGCTGTCGACCTGGAAGTCGCCGGTCAGCGCGATGCTGCCGTCGTCCAGAAGCAGACAGATATTGGTCGTCGTGGAACGGATCTCGGTGATCTTTCTTCCGTTGAGGAATTCCTTGATCTTGACCGCTTTGCCGGATGTGATCGTGCTGCGAACTTTGTCGTACAGACCCTTCGTTCCGGTAAAGATACTCGACTGCGTGTCGGTAAGACCGACGACGTAGTTCAGCGTAAAGTCGATATCCTGGATATTGTCCTTTCCGATGAACTTCTCCATGTTGGAGTACGCCTGTTTGTTGCCCCAGATATAGAGCGTACCGTCGTCCATCAGGATCGCGCTTGCCTGATAACCGCAAGCTACCTTCTTGATGTGGCTGACGTCGACCTCGCCCTTCAGAACCACATCCGGAACCGGCTCAAGGTTCGGATTGTTCAGGATCTTCTCGTTAACGTCAAACTGGCCGAAACGGTTGCTGCCCCAGCCGTAGAACTTGCCGTCTTCGCCGATCGCGATCGCGTGGTCCTGACCTGCGGCAACGTATGCGATCTTCGCATTCTTGACTTCGTCCGGGATCGCCATGGTTTCACCGGAAGCGCCGATTCTTTCGATACCCCAGAGGAAGACTTCGCCGTCTTTCGAAAGACCGACCGAGAACGGACCGTAGCTGTCGATCATCTTGATGTTGTTCTTCAGCTCCTTCGGGACCTTCATGAACGCCATCGTCGGCGGGAGGTCCTTCTGCGTCGTTTCGGTGAACGCATCATAGTACTTCGTCATGAAGTGAGGCGCGATGAACACGATCGCAAACATGATCAGAACCACGATGACAGAAAACACCGCAAACTTGCGCTCCATGAAGCGGTTGAAAACCTGACGGCCGGGGCTGACGATCAGCTCCGAATCATCGGGAACGCCGTTCTTATAAACGATTTCTTTCTGTTCCTTTTCCCTCTTGCCGAACCACTTTTCCTCGAATTTCAGACCGAAGAAGCCGCGTACGAACCAACGAAGGAGTTTCCGGAAGATGTTTTCTTTCTTTTTCTTTTCCATGTTGCTCCCTCCTTACTTGCTGATGCGGACACGCGGATCGACCAGACCGTATGTAAGGTCGATGACGAGGTTCGAGAACAGTCCGATGAAGGTGTAGATAACCTCCAGGAACATGATCATATCATAGTCCGCTGTTCTGGTTGCGTTCAGGAACAAAAAGCCCATGCCCTTGAAACCGAACATCTGCTCAAGGATCATTGCGCCGCCAATCGTTCCAAAGAAACCGCCGACGATGATAGCAACCATCGGAACAAGCGCGTTGCGCCATGCATGACTGTAGATAACCGTCTTCTCGGTCAAGCCCTTCGCACGCGCGGTGCGGATGCAGTCAAGGCTCAGCGCGTCGATCATGGAAGCACGGCAGATACGAGTGATGGTCGCCAGAGAACCGAACGTCAAACAGATCGTCGGCAGCGCGACATGGTGCAGAACGTCCAGAACCTTCCGGAATCCCGTATATGGATTACCCGGCGTCTGCATGCCGCTGACCGGGAACCAATGCAGGATCGAACAGAAGAATACGATGAATACGATGTAAATAATGAAGCTTGGCGTTGAGAAACCGATCAGCGTAAAGAACTGTGTAAACCGGTCAAACCGGCTTCCTTTCTTTACGGCGCACTTAATGCCCAGCGGGATCGTAACGCCCAAAACTGCGATTTCAGTTATGAGGCCTATAATAAACGAGTTCCGCATATGCGTCGGTACAACTTCTATGACCGGTTTATTATAGTCGTATGAAAAACCGAAATTCCCCTCAAAAATACCCTTTAGTTCGCCATTGTAATACGGATAAAGACCGAGCCAACGCAGATACAGAACAAGCTTGTTGTCGGTATCCGTTCCGTATTTCCGCTGGTAATTCAGATACAGCTCATCGAATTTTGTCTTCTTTTCTTCTTCCGTCAGGTTCTTCATCGTTTGGATTTCGTTTCTCGCATCCGTATAGGCACGGTTTGCGGGCATCATCTGATAAAGAATAAACAGAATAAAGGTCAGAAGAAAGAATACGAAGACCATGTACACCAATCTCTTTAGAATGTATCTTCCCATGGGATACTCCTTTAATCTTGAAGCTTGGATTTATTAAAACAAGTAATTATCGATTGAATCGACAACTTTCTTGTCGCTTTCCGAAATTTGTTGGCGTAAGTGGAAAAAAATTGCATCCGGCGGCGTAGCCGCCGCCGGATGCGGTGAGTCATTTGTTTTCCCGCAATTCTGCGAAATTACTTATTGAGCCAGAGGATGTCTGCTGCATCCTTGATGTAGTACTGAGAATAGTCGTCATACATCGAAGGATCGATCGTCATGTTGAACGCGAAATCGTAAGCCGCGCTGTTGAAGCCGGTTGCGAAGTTGAATGCGCAGTACATCGGGGTGCCCGCATAGAAGCCGTAAACAGCTGCCTGATAGAGTTCGTCGAGCATCGGACCGAAGTCGCCGATCTGGTTGTAAACGATCATGCCCGCTGCCTTGACGTTGTCATTCTCACGGAAGCCGGTCTGGAGCAGATCGGTGAACTCGTTGTCAGCGGTGCCGAACCAGTTGATGACGAGCGGCATCAGATAGACGCCATTGACTTCAACGGTCTTGTAGGTGCCGTCCTTGGACTGATAGATCTTATCGTTATCGTTGATCTTGTCAGCCGGGATCGCCTTGTAGCGCGGACCTTCGCCGGAGTACGGCTTGCCTTCTGCATCATAGATCCAGCCATCCTCTTCGAGGACTTCGATCGCCGCATCTGCGCTGGTCGCGTAGCTGTCGAGGATCATGCCCTGCGCAACTGCCGCTTTGTACATCCAGGAACCGGTGTAGTACGGACCGTCAACAACGCCGCCGTAGCCGCCGGTGAAGTCCTTCGCGAACTGTGCACGATCCATGCAGAGTGCGATCGCCGCACGGACGGAACGGAACTGAGCAGGACCGTAGTCAGCACGGAAACCGAGCTTGCCGTAACCTGCACGGCTGTAGTGCGTGTAAACATACTTGCCGTCAGAACCGTCAGCGAGCTTCAGAGCTTCGTCGGTCGGTGCACCGCCGGTGATTGCCGCGATAACGTCAAGACCGCCTGCCTTGAAGTCTTCGAGCTGGGTTGCAGCAACGACCCTCTTGTAGATGATCTTTTCGATGCCCGGCTTGACGCCTTCATAGTTGCCCTTGAAGTACTCGTTCTTTACGAGAACTGCAGAAGCATCGGTGTTGTCGAAGGATTCGACCACATAGGGGCCGGACCACGGATATGCAGCATAGTTTTCAGCAGAGGTATCCGTGCAGAGCTTTTTGATTGCAGCTGCCTGGACATACTTGCCTTCCGCGTCCTTTGCATAGAACTCATCGGAGAGGTAGCAGCCATTGCCGTCGTCCTTGATTTCAACGCCTTCGCCGAGAACAGCCGCCGCATAGAACGGGCTGAACGCGCCGTAGATGATCTTGTAGAAGTAGTTCGCATAGTCTTCCGGAACGGTGACTGCAAAGGTGTAGTCGTCGATCAGATGGAGACCGGAGAATTCCTTCGTGCCTTCTTCGCTGTTCGGACCGGTGTACTTCTCATATGCGCCCTGCCAGCCAACCGTGGTACGGTAGCTGACCTGTCTGCCGCTCGCTTCGGTTGCAACAGGAGTTGCGAACGCCATCGGGAATGCGAGGTAATCCTTCGCGGTGATGGGGCTGCCGTCGGAGAAGAGCAGGTCTTCCTTGATCTTGATCGTGAAGGTCAGGGTACCGTCCTCGTTGATCTTCTCTTCGTGAGAATCAACAACGGTGTCGTTCCACTGATAACCGCCCTCTTTGTTGCTGACGACGGTCTCGAGACCGGTGGTCAGAGCTTCGATGTCGTTATCGGACGCTGCCGGGCTGGACTTGCCGAACGTTGCATAACGGAACTGACCGGAAAGCTCGGTCGAGTTGCCGATGATGATGGAGTGGTCTTCCTTATCGGAGGTCCAATCGATCAGCGCGTTCGTGGGGCTCCAGAACGGGTTGGTCGGATGTTCCTGAACGCCCTTGATCTGTGCATTGTACAGATCGTAGTACTCGTTGCTGTACAGCGGGACTTCGGGGAGCAGGTAGTTCCAACGGGTGATGTACATTCTCCACCATGCCGCATAAGCATCTTCCTCAGTCGGATACTTTGCGGTCGGCGTGGTGTTGTAAACCATCGCCATCGTCAGGAAGTCGAGGCCGAGCTGATGCTCCTCACCGTCAACGGTGATATAAGCATTGCCTTCGTCATCTTCGGTAACGTCATCAAGCGTGATGCCCTTGCCGTACTGATCGTACAGAGAGGAGTAATCTTTGCCGTACTCAAAATTACCGAGCGTCATGACGTCAAACTCCGCCTGCTCTTTGATGTCCTCGGGGGACACAACCTTCTCAGGTTCAACTACAGGTTCCGGAGTCGGCTCATCGACAGGTTCCGGCGCTGTCGTCGCTTCCGTGCCGGGTTCTTCGGGCGTCGTCGGCGTCTTGCACGCTGCGAACGCGAGAACCATGAGCAGTGCGAGCAACAATGCTGTCAGTTTCTTCATTTTGTTTTCCTCCTATTTGTTTTGATGCAGTGGTTATGTATTAATACTGAATGTATAAATACCCGTGCCTCTACATTACGCACCCATTATACAAAGTGTTTACATTATTGTCAAGGTTTTACGAAAAAATATCAAAAGAATTCCATTGCTTCATTCTATACAACAACATGCCAAAATAGTCCGTTTTCATGCCGTTTTCCTGTTGTACATTCTTCTTTTAGCGCATTGGTTTTTGTCAGACAGCATCGACATTTATGGATTTTTATAGGCATTGTTCGGGCATTCGCGCGTATCGATTCTCCCAAGCAGGAACAGAACGCCTGCGCAGAACGCAACGGACATAAAGCATCCGATCAAAAACCAAATGTCCTGTTTCAGGTACAACCAATCTTTCTGAACAATCCGAACGATAAAACCGGCGACCATCCCGACAGCGACAAATACCATGATCGCAACAGACGAGCGCTGCATGCGCTGGATCCCGTGCATATACTGATCCCTGCGCATCGGGTTTTGACGGTACGGGAGCGAAAATGCGCCCATCATCAGATACAGCATCGGGAAAAGGGCGATATAAATCGGGATCATCACAAGCAGGTACCCGCTTAACATATGTGTGAGAAGCACAGCGTTGACAAGCGCTGCCGAGGCAAGCGCCGCAAAGACCGCAGTGCCGATCAGCTTTGCAAGGGTCTTGCCGCCTTTCTCCTGAAGCACGGTCCACTGACCGATATAAACCGCTTTTCTGCGTGTTTTGCCGCGTGCATTTTGATATTCTTCGATCGTGAAATCATCGACATACCGCATGCGGTCCGAAAACATCTTTCCTTTTCCAAACAAATTGTCAAAAAAAGCCATGCCTGCCTGCCCTTTCTGTATGGTATAAAGCGATTATATCACGAATTTGCCTCCTTTTCAATTATCTCTCCTTAATTTGGAAGAATCTGTGCTTCGCCGGATACAATTTCCGGGAGCACTTGCAGAATACGGCCCGTTTTGTTATACTTTATTTGTAGATATGCACAAGGATCCTTTGTGCCGCATGCGTATGATGAAACACTTTTCCGTTGTATAAGCTTATATGAATGCTGTCGTTCATAACCGAATATTCCTCAGAAAAACCGCGCTGCTTTCGGTCGTGCACGCCGCGGTGGACCTCTGCTGCGCCGCGCTGTTCTTTTCCGTGCTGCAGGGCGAAAAGCTCTGGCTCGGTATGGTGCTGTACAACGCCTGCGCGTTTCTCTTTCAGCTGCCGATGGGCGTTGTTGCGGATCGGCTGAACCGCAACATGCTCTTTGCCGCGGTCGGCTGCGCGCTCGTCGCGCTCGCGTTCGGGCTGCGGTCCGTGCCGATCCTTGCGATGGTCGTCGCGGGGCTCGGGAACGGCGCGTTCCACGTCGGCGGCGGGATCGAGGTGCTGAACGGCTCGGAAACGAAAGCCGGTCCGCTCGGCGTGTTCGTCTCCCCCGGCGCGATCGGGCTGTATTTCGGACGCGTCTTTTCGGCGCAGATGCTTTCCCTGCCGTGGCTGCTGCCCGCGATCCTGCTCGGCCTGGGCGGCGCGATCCTGCTGCTCGGAAAACCGGAGTTTTCGGAAGGCTCGCACAACGCGCCGCTGTCGTTTGAAACGCCGAAGGGCGGGCTCCGGCTTCTTGCGCTGCTGTTTCTCGTCGTCGTGCTGCGCTCGCTCATGAGCACGACCGCGGCGTTTTCGACCGGCGATCTGCTCTCCGACCTGCCGTCGGTATGGTCCGGACTGATCCCCGTGCTGTGTCTGGCGCTCGGAAAAACCGCGGGCGGGTTCGCTGCGGACCGGCTGAAGCCGATCCCGACCGCGATCCTGTCGCTCGGGCTCTGCGCGCTCTTCCTGTTCTTCCCGCTCAGCCCGGTGCTGGCGCTTTGCGCGCTCTTCCTATTTAATATGTCCATGCCGCTGACGCTGTTCGCCTCGGCAAGGCTTCTGAAAGACGCGAAGGGGACCGCCTTCGGGCTTTTGACCGCCGCGCTGTTCCTCGGCGTCGTGCCGTACTTTCTCGGCGTTTCGGTCCCGGAATCAAGCGTGCTGTTCGGCGCGCTTGCCGCAGTCTCCGGCGTGCTGCTCGTCTTCGGGCTGAGGGAAGCAAAATGAGCTGGCCGCTGTCGCTCGTGCTCGCGCTTCTTCTGACGGAAGCGATCGAGCTTCCGGTGTGCCGCCTTTGGGGCATGCGCGGACGCGATCTCGTGTTCGTACTGCTGGCGAACCTGCTGACAAACCCGGTCGTGAACGTGCTGTACGCGCTCGCGTATCTGTATACACCGATCCCGCGCGTGCTCGCAATCGCCATGCTGGAGATCGCGGCGGTGCTCGTCGAGTGGTTCGTCTACCGATACGCGACCGAAGCGAAGCGTCCGTTCCTCGTTTCTCTGACCGCAAACGCCGCGTCGTTCGGCGCGGGTCTGCTGATTACAACATTTCTGTTTTAAGGAGGAGATCTGTATGCTGCGTATCCTGTTTGACGAAATCATCGAACCGATCGACCCGCCGAGCGATCCCACGCTCTGGTGGGTGCTCGGGATCGTCGCCGCGGGCGCTGCGATCACAGCGGTTGTGATCGTGCTTCTGGCAAAGAAGAAAAAAGGAGGACAATAAACATGCGTATTTTTGGGGATATTTCCGTCGAGCCGTTCGATCCGCCGGTGGAACCGCAGACAGCGGGAAGCCCGCTCTGGTGGATCGTCGGGATCGTTGCCGCCGTCGCCGCGATCACCGCGGTCGTGATCGTGCTTCTTGTGAAGAAAAAGAAACAGGACGGTGCATGAGCATGTGGATCGTTCCGGATCATATCACGAATCCCTTTGAACGCCTGCCGGACGCGCCGATGCTCTGGATCGTCCTCGGGATCGCCGCAGGCGCCGCTGCCGTCACCGTCGTGCTGATCGTCCTGCTGAAAAAGAAAAAGGGAGGCAAATGAATATGCGTATTCTGCCGGATGCGGCGCTGCCGCCGTCTCTCGCTGTGCTTGAATTCTTACATGAGCACATTGTTTTGGTGTGCGGCGTCATCCTTGCCGTCGCCGCGATCACCGTCGTGCTGATCGTACTTTTGAAAAAGAAAAAGGGAGGCAAATGAGCATGCTGCTTTTGTGCGATCCCGTGACGCCGGCGGAAGAATTGCGCTACGTCACCACACATATGCTTCTCCCGGTCCTCGGCATCGTCGCGGTCGTCGCCGCAGTCACCGTCGTGCTGATCGTATTTATGAAAAAGAAGAACAAACACAATAAAGGAGAATAAGAAATGAACGCAAGAGCATTGAAACAGATTTTCAAGGACACCGATTTCGTCCACTGCAGCGGCACGCCGGAGGAGCTGCGCGTTGCGGAATACCTCAGAGCGCACTGCGAAGCGCTCGGCGCGGCGGCGCGCATCGAAGCGTTCCCCGTGCCGATGGGCGAGATCGAGGAGTCGCACGTTTACGCCGACGGCAAAGAGATCCCGGCAAAGGGCTTCTTCTGCTGCGGCAGCGGCGAGATCGAGGGCGAGCTCTACTACATGCCCGCGCAGGATAAGGTCTCAATCGCGGGCGCGAAGGACAAGATCGTGCTGATGGACACGGCGGGCATCGGCTTCTTCGGCTATCAGGACCTCATGGAAGCCGGCGCGAAGGGCATCCTGTTCCAGTACGGCGATCTGCACAACGGCAATCACGACATCGACGAGCGCGATCTGCGCGCGCACGTCGTCGGCGAGCAGAAGAGGGTGCTCTGCGCCATGCTGCATGTTTCCGACGCGGTCGCGCTGGTGAAAAACAAGGTCAAGCGCGTGCGGATCGTCATCCGTCAGCGCGAATACGATGGCGAATCCCACAACGTGATCGCAGAACTCCCCGGCAAGCGCGACGAATGGATCACGCTGTCCGCGCATTACGACACGACCGCGCTTTCCCACGGCTCCTACGACAACATGACCGGCTGCGCGGGACTTTTGGGCGTTATGGACGCGCTCCGGAATAAACCTCTGAATTACGGACTGCGGTTCGTCTTCTGCGGCAGCGAGGAGCGCGGGCTTTTGGGCTCGAAGGCGTATGTGCGCGACCACGAGACGGAGCTGAATAAGATCGCGCTGAACATCAACCTGGACATGATCGGCACGATCATGGGCAAGTTCATCGCCTGCGTTTCCGCCGAGGAAAAGCTTGCGAACTACATCGAATACATGGGCGCGGAGCTCGGCTTCCCGGTCGGCGCCAAGACCGGCGTCTATTCGAGCGATTCCACGCCGTTTGCGGACAGCGGCGTGCCCGCGCTGTCGTTTGCGCGGATCGCGGGCGGCAACGTCGCGCCGATCCACTGCCGCTTCGACCGCCCCGACGTGCTGTCTATGGAGCAGCTGGAGAAGGACATTGCGTTCATCGCGGAGTTCACCCGCCGCATGGCAAACGCCGCCGTATGCCCGGTCGAACGCGAAATGCCGGATTCGGTCAAAAAGCAGCTGGACGAATACCTGTTCCGCAAGAGAAAATCATAAAACAAAGATATGTAAAACCGGGACCCGATCGGGTCCCGGTTTTGTATCTCAGGCGTCAAGCGAGGATCTCGGTCAGAACGAACAGCGCTATAAAGGCGATGCAGGCGACGATGAACCCCGCGTTCAGGAAGAACGGTTTGCCGCAGTGCGGATGGTCCGACGGGATCGGCAGAAACTGCTTGCGTTTTACGATCAGAAGGACTACGCCCGTAATGAACATCGCAAGGACGAACAGCCCGAAGACTGCGCTGCCAAGCAGGAGCACGATCGAAGCTTCCCCTTCGGCGGGTCCGGTCAGAAGCTGCGGGACCAATCCCCCGAGCGCATTGAGCGCGGCGTGCAGCAGGATCGTATAGCCGATGTTCTGCGTGCGGTAATAGATGATCCCAAACAGGATGCCGAGCGGCAGCGCGTACAGAAACTGTGTGATATTGCCGTGGACCAGCGCAAAGAGCAGCGCGGAAAGCAGGATCGCGTCGAACGGATGATAGTCCGAAAGCCGGTCGATCATCGCCTTGCGGAAGAACAGCTCCTCCGCCGCCGGCGCGACGATCACCGCGCACACCAGCGTGACCCACGGATCGACGGAGGAAATCGCATTCTGCGCGACGTCGGTAAGCCCGCCGCCGATCAACGCATCGATCAGCTTCCCCGCCATTGAACCGGTGTACATCAGCGCGAACGCGCACGGAAAATAAAACAGCAGCTTTGAAAACGACAGGGGCGTGCGCGATCCGGTCTCCGGCACATCGGCTTTCGTGACCCGGCGCAGCAGCAGAAACCAACAGAGCGGCATTGCGATCAGATTGACCGTAACCGTATTGAGAATGAGGACCAGATTGCTCCCTGCGCGTTCGTCAAGCGAAGCGCCGTTCAAAAAAAACGACGCCGCAAACATCAGCGCATACGAGATCGCGATCTCCGCGACCGCCGCGAATGCGCAGAGCGACGCCGCGCGGCGCGCGCCTTTAACGTCCTGCAGCGGTTCTGCCGCCTGATATTCCATCGTTGCTCTCCTTTTACCGGATACGCGCCATGGCGTAGTTCTGATAGTCCGGATCGTCGGTCACCTCGCGGATCACGCGGAACGGCTTCGGGATCGAGATCCCGGCGTCCGGATCGTTCAGCTCGACCTGCAGCATCGCCTTGTCCTGCCACGCCGGATAGAAATCGACCTCGTACGCGTGCGCATCGTTGACGAGACAGTAGCGCGTCTTGCGGATCGGCATGCACATCGGGTCCGCCTCCATCATCAGCTGCTGATAGTCGTCAAGCGAGAGCCGCTTTTCGGTCTCGATCCGGCGTCCGTCGGTGCCGGTGCAGTGCGTCGTCATATAATAAATATAGCTGCCGTCGCTGCCGCGCATGCAGATGCGGCGCTTTTCGCCCTGCACATCAGTGAGATACGTCTGGATGATCTCGACGCGGCGGCACGCGGGATGCGCTTCGAGCCACGCGCGGTCCGGTCGTTCGACGAGAAACCGCCTTGCGTGCTCAAACGGCGCGGGCTTGCCCAAAGCCGTCATGACCTCGCGCAGAAGCTTCAGGAGCTTGCCGTTGAAATCGGTCGAGTTGTCGATGATCCTGAGGTGCGGATGCCCCGCCCACGCGGCGAGCGTCTTTGCGTCGAGCTCGATCGCTTCCTCGAGCGTTTCCACGCGCGCGGTGTTGTTGTCCGTCGTATAGAACGCCTCGGCGCCCTTTGCCGCAGTGACCATATGGAACACGGCGTCGTACTTGTCGCGGAACGCGACCTCGTTCTGCCCGAGTTCTTTGAGGATCGCCGCGAACTCCTCCGGCTCCATATAGGGCTTGTCGTCCATCGAACCGCGGTCGCAGACGATCACGACCTCCTTCGACGCGCTTGCCTCCGCCGCCTGGCGGTAGATCTGCTCGCGTAAAAGCTGATAACGAACCTGCACGCGCTGAAACTCGAAGTTCGACTTCGACGCGCGCGCGGTGACGCCGCTGTTGTTGAGATCGGTGCAGGTCTCCGGAATGAACATGACCGCATAGCCCGCGTCGGTCAGCGCATTCTGCAGCCAGCTCATCGCGGTCGTTTTGCCCGCGCACGGTCCGCCCGTGATGACGATGGTATGGATGTGATTCGCCTGTTCCATAAAACTCTCCTTTTTACTCCGGCATACGGCTGATAACCGTCTGCATCATCAGCGCGGCGAACACAGCCGCGTTCAGCGATTCGGCGCGTCCGCGCATCGGCATGCGGTACAGCGTGCACAGCGCCGCCGTCTCCTCCGAAACGCCCTGCCCCTCGTTTCCGATCACCAGCGCCGTGCGCTTTGTGATCGCAGGGAGCGTTTCACTGCCCTTGAGGTGCCCGCAGACACAGCAAAAGCCCTGCTCCCTGAGCCTGAAAAGCTCCTCCTTGAGCGCGCCGATATAAATAGGAAGATGATAGGTCGAACCCATCGCGGCGCGCAGACCTTTGGGCGAGAACGGATCGGCGGAATCGGGACTTACAAGAACGCCCGCAGCGCCCAAAGCGTCCGCGGTGCGGATGATGGTTCCGAGATTGCCCGGATCCTGCAGCCGGTCGAGCACCACAAGAAGCCCCTCGGGATACGCCGCGGGACACGCGGTTTCGGGCGTTTCTACGACCGCGCAGAGGCTTTGCGGCGTTTTTGCGGAACAGATCGCGTCCATAACGCCGTCACTGACGTACACCGTTTCGATCCCCTCAAACGGTTCCGTGCCTTCCTTTGCGAACACGGTCAGAACCCGCGCGCCGGAAGCGATCGCGTCGGAAACGAGCTTGTCGCCTTCGATCAGGTGCAAGCCGGTCTCTTTGCGTTCCTTCGCGTCCTGTAATGCCCGCGTGCGCTTCACACGTTCGTTGCTTCTGCTGGTAATGATCATTTTTCTCCGTTGTGACAAAAAGCCACCTTTACCGGTGGCTTTTGTTTTTCTCAAGGATTGCTCAGTTGCTTCTTGCGACCTTGCCGGAACGCAGGCAGCGAGTGCAGACGCTCATCTTCTGAACGCGTCCGTCGACGACGACGTGCACGGTCTGGATATTCGGCGCCCAGCTGCGCTTGGTCTTGCGATTGGAATGGCTGACCAGATTGCCGGACATGGTTCCTTTCTTGCAGACTTCACAGAACTTACCCATTCAGTCCACCTCCTTGCTAAAACTCGAACATTGCGATTCTACCACAAGGTTTTGCACAATGCAAGCATTATTTTTGGAAATCTTACTTTTTTCAGAGAATATATTGCTTTTTCGGGGCTTTGCGGCAATTCCGGGACACGAAATCAGTGCATGCCGAAAAAATCGTTCTGCCGCAGCGCTTCATAGACCACGATCGCGACGGCGTTAGAAAGGTTTAAGGAGCGCTGTCCGACGCCCATCGGGATGCGGATCGCCTCGTCCGCATGCGGAACGAGGATCTTCTCCCCGAGTCCCGCCGTCTCCTTGCCGAACACGAGAAAGTCGCCGTCCCGGAAGGTCACCTCGTCGTAGCGGTGGACGGCGTGCGTGCTGCAATAGAAGAACCGCGCGTCGGGATACTGCGCCCAGACCTCCTCGATGCTGTCGTGGTAGAAGAGCGTCAGCGAATGCCAGTAATCGAGCCCGGCGCGCTTTAAGCTCTTGTCGTCAGTCGAAAAGCCCAAGGGACGGACAAGGTGCAGCGCCGCGCCCGTCACCGCGCAGGTGCGCGAGATATTGCCCGTGTTGCTCGGGATCTCCGGTTCTACCAATACGATATGCAGCATTTTGACCTCCGGTTCGGTTTCCGACATTGTATCACAGATGCGTCAAAAATGCAAAATTTCCAAAAACAAACCGAAAATCTATTGAGAATCGGAATCGACCTTGCTATAATACGGTATCATGAGTGAAATTGTGGCCATGGGCGCCGCCCGCCCGCAACCGAATACCAAAGCGACCCCGGCGCGCGACTGGAACGCGCGCCGTACGGCGTCTTCCCTGCCGAATCGCAGCGCGGAGGAACCCTTCGCCGCGGCGAACGGTACGCTGCGCTTTGCAAGCGAGCGGAGAACGGGCGCATCGGCGGCGCAGACCCGCGCCGCATCCGGTTCACAAAGCCGCACGGCGGGCACGTCTTCGCGCAGTACGCAGAGCCGTTCAACGTCTGCAAGGACCGCGTCCTCCGGGACGCGCAGCGGCTCCGGCGGGTCGAAACAGCCGCCGAAGAAGCGCAGACGCAAACGGAAAAAGACGCGCCGGCTGCTGTTTTTCGCAGCGGGCTTCCTGCTCTTTGCCGTGATCGTTCTTGTGACGTCGATCCTGCTTGCCGGAAACTGCAAGGGCTGCAAGCGCGCGCCCGACGCATCGCCGACGCCCGATCCGAACGCATCCGCGGAGCCGATCGAAACGCCGGCGCCGATCACCGACGAGACCGTCATCTCGCACGACGCGGTGATCGACGGCGTACAGGTGCGGAATCTGACCGTGCGCGAGGCGCGCGAGCAGGTGAAATCCGCGCTCGAAGCAAAGCGCGATGCCTTTGACATCACAGTCTCCTACGAATCGTACGACCCGCTGATGCTGAACGCCGATACGATCGGGCTCACTTACAGCGAAGCGGATCTTGACGATGCGCTGAAAAACGCGGCGCGCGGAACAGCGGACGAAGTCACGCTTCCGATGACCTTTGACGGCGAGCTTTTACGGAACGCGCTCTATGAGCTGAACGACAAGATCCCGAACCACGCGGTCAACGCAA
>JAEESS010000047.1 GCA_016286445.1 Bacillota bacterium | reverse complement strand
GAGAGACCCATGCTGATGCCGTTGATCGCCGCGGTGGAGACCGCCAGCGTCGGGCACATGCCGAGCATCAGAACGAGCGTCGGGTTTTCCTTAATGAGGCCGTTGTACAGCCGTTCCAGATACTTATTCTTCATATTACCTGCCTCCCTCCATGATCACATTTCGGAAGAAGTCGAGACCCGCGTTCACCGCGTTCAGAACCGCCTTCGATGTGACGGTCGCACCGGACATGGAGTCGATGCCGGCGGTATCCGTCTGCCCGACGAACTGATCCTTGAACGTCGGTTCATCCGCTTTGGAACCCTTGCCGGGCGTTTCGTTCAGCTCAATGAACGCGATCTTTTTGATCTTTCCGTCCGGATCGACGCCGAGCGCAAGCTTCAGCGGGGGATTGTAAGCGTTTCGGTTGGTGATCGCGAATACATAACCCACAGTGTTGCCGTTTACGTCGACGGCTTCAAGCACTTCGTCGATCGTCGTGGTGCCGAATTTGCCGTTTGCATAGGAACCGTTCTGCGAATTGAGCGCATCAATGGCAGCGTTGACATCGAGGAAGTCCGCAGCGTCCTCGCATACGACCTTGTAGGATTCACGCTTCTTTGCAAGCTCGTTTGCTTCGATCGGCTCTTTGGTCATCGAGAAAACGCCGGAGAGCGCGACGCCCGCGAGCGCTGCGATGATCGTCAGCGCAATGACCGGCTTCGGAATGCGCTTCAAAAGCGGAGCCTTCTGAATGCCTGCAGCCTTATCGATTGCGCTCTTGCGGTACGCATAGGGCTTCGGAACGATGTACAGGTCAATCAAAGGCGTAAACAGGTTCGCAATGATGATCGAGTAACTGAAGGAGTCCGCGCTCTTGCCGAGCATGCGGAACAGCGCGCCGAGCACGCCGATGAGACAGCCGTATACGAGCTGTCCGAGGCGGCTCACCGGAGAGGTGGTGTAGTCGGTCGCCATGAAGAACGCGCCCATGATGACGCCGCCGCTGCACAGATGCGCCGCGAGGAACGCGGGATCAAAGCCGTGTCCGCCGAACAGCGCGAGGCAGAGGGTGAATCCGCCGACGACCGAGAAGCAGATCTCGCCGTGGATGACGTCCAGTCCCCACAGCACGAGACCGCCGACCAAGAGCGCCAGGATCGAGCTGCCGATGACGCCGCCTGCGGTGCCGAGGAACATCTTGGTCACGTTGACCAGGCTGCCCGCCTTGAGCATCGCGACGGGCGTTGCGGAGGACAGCGCGTCGACGCCGGCGGCGTTCACGCCGGGGTAGTTCGTCATGCCGTTAGAAAACGACAGGAGCAGGAAGCATCGCGCGGCAAGCGCCGGGTTGATGAAGTTCTTGCCCAAGCCGCCGAACAGACACTTGACGACGAGGATCGCAAAAGCCGAACCGACGATCGGAAGCACGACCGGTGTTTCCGGCGAAAGGCACAGTGCCAGCAGCATGCCGGTCACGGCGGCGCTGCCGTCCCAGATCGAAATCCTGCGCCGCGTTGCAAGGCAGAACAGCAGCTCGGTGAGCATGGCGGAGCCGATCGAAGCAAGGATGATCCAAAGCGCGTTCAGGCTGTGGAACTTCATCCAGTGCACGACGACCCCGATCGCCGCCGCAGGCGCCAGCGCGATCAGGACGATCATCATGATGAACGGCGTCGTCCAACGGTCACGAATGTGCGGACCGGCAGAAAGATTCAGTTTCTGATTCATTTCTTACCTCCCTGTGCCGCACGCTTGCGTGCCATGATCTCCGCCTTGGTTTGTTTGAACGTCTGGGTCAGCGGACGCTTCGCCGGACAGATATAGGTGCAGGAGCCGCAGGAGATGCAGTCGAGCCCGAAGAGCTTGTTTTCATAGCGCTCAAGGTCGCCAGTCGCCACGGCGTCCGCCATCATCTGCGGCATCAGTCCGTTCGGGCAGACCGTGGTGCAGCGTCCGCAGTGCAGACAGGCGGTCATCTTTTTGTCGGCGGTCTCCACGGGATCTTCCTTTAAAACGGTGATCGCGTTGGTCGTCTTGGTGATCGGGACCTCGGTCGAGCCGACCGCAATGCCCATCATCGGACCGCCGGAGATGATTTTCTTTGCTTCGACGCCCTCTTTGATGCCGCCGGCGGCTTCGATGAGCTCTTGGAAGCTCGTGCCGTCGCGCGCGATGAAGTTCGAAGGCTCCTTGATCGCTTCGCCGGTGACCGTCATCACATGGCGGAACAGCGGTTCGCCGTAGACGACGGCGCGCTGGATCGCAAAGATCGTGCCGACATTGTCCACGATGCAGCCGACGTCTGCGGGAAGCTTGGTGATCGGATAGTCAACGCCCGCGATGACCTTGATGAGGCTGCGCTCGCCGCCCTGCGGGTACTTCGTGCGAAGTCCCAGCACGCGGATGCGCTTGTGTCCTGCCGCCGCTTTCTGCATGGCGGCGATCGCTTCGGGCTTGTTGTTCTCGATCGCGATCACGCCCTGTGCGTTCGGGAACAGCCGGAGCACGATCTCCATACCGTCGACGATCTCCTTTGCGTAGCCGCGCATCAGCTGATCGTTGCAGGTCAGGTACGGTTCGCACTCGGCGCCGTTCGCGATCAGGTATTTGATCGCAAGCGGATCCTTCGGCGCAAGCTTGACGTGCGTCGGGAAGCCCGCGCCGCCGAGACCGATGATGCCGGCGTCCGCTACGCGCTTCAGAATATCCGCGTTCGCGATCGCGGAAACGTCCTGTTCGGTTCCGAACGTGCCGGTCTCGGTGTACTGTCCGTCATTGTCCACCACAACGCATTCCTGCATCGCACCGGAGATCGTGCGGCGCTTTTCCACCGCTTTGACCGTACCGGAGCAGGAACAGATGACGTTGGCGGAGACGAAGCCGTCGGCTTCCCCGATGCGAGTGCCTACCAGCACGGGATCGCCCTTTTTGACGATCGCCTTTGCCGGTTTTCCGATGTGCTGCGCGAGCGGGAAAACCATTTCTCCTTTTGCGTCAAAGACGCGCAGCGCCGCTTTCCGACTCAGATCCTTGCGATCGTTCGGATGTACGCCGCCGCGAAACGTGTCTCTCACGATTGTGACCCCTCCTTAATGCGTCAGAGATTCATTCGCGCCGATCCCGGCACAAATGGTTACACACTATTAGATTAACAGAAAATCCGTCGTTTGTAAACAGGAAAAGTCGACCGAAAACGGAAAGCGCGGGGATTTTTCGATCGCTGTTTTCGGAGGACGAAAAAAAGCTTCCGGGTCTTCCGAAAGCTTTTGCCGTTCTTATGTTCAGCGCTTGAAAAGCCGCTTCAGAAGCGGCGTGAGCCCGAGCGCTTTTGCGATCCGCTTGAGCCCTTTGATCGAGTAAAACCGCAGAAACCGCAGGGGAAAGATCGCGTTCCAAAAACGGGCGTAAAACCGATATCCGCGCTCATTTACAGCGTGTGTGCTGCCCTTGCGGTTGAAGCTTTTGAGAACGCCGATCACGGCGTCGAACGGGACGCGCTCGATCGAATATGTGTTGTCCCCGCGGATGCGGTAATGATCGCTTTTTACGCCGATCACGCGGTGCAGCACATACTGTTCGCCGCGCCGATACAGCGCGACGTCGTATTTTTTGAGACGGGAAAGAGGGACCTCGATGATCACCAGATCCCGGTTCTGCCGAAGCATGGGCTCCATGCTCGTGCCCTTTGTCTTGTAAACGAGCCTGCCGTCCCTTTCCAGCAGGTCCTCAAAGCGCGTCATTCTTTGAGCGCGTGGATGCTGCGAAGCGTGGAGAGGATCTCGTTCACGTCCGCGGCGATCGTCGCGCGCGGAGCGTTGTACTCGGCGCACATGGCGTCGACGATCTGTTCCTCCGTCGTTTCTTCTTTGAGACAGTTCACGATAAACGCCGCAGTCTTATTGCTCTTGACAATTCCGTTGAAGGCTTCATGCCCCAGCGGTACCAAAAACTGTGTGTCGTCGATGTTTTGTACGATAAAATCATTTTTCAGCTTCATGGTTTTCTCCTCAGCAGACGGCGTCGTCGCCGTCCGGTTCTTCCGTAAAGGTTCCTTTGCTGTCAATGATGCGGCGCATGGCGTCCAGCGCAACAAGCATATGCATCTCCCTGCAGTGCGCATCCACCCAGGGACAGGAGGCAAAGCTCGTGCATTCGGGAAGGAAGGTGCAGCTGCGGCACATATCCCGCGTGCGGTCCGCCCTTGTGAACGTTCGCTTTGCGTTCTCGTCGGTCACCCCGCGGAAAATATCTCCGAAGCGGCTTTCCGGCGGGCAGTGCTCGCACGGATACAGACTGCCGTCCGGTCCGATCACCACGCTGCCGCCGTCCGCCATACAGCGGTTTGCGCGGAACTTCATGGATGGAGCTGTATACGAGTACGGCTTGAACCCTGCGTCGGAGATCAAATGCCCTGCCGCAACGATCTTTTCCCACATGGCAAGATCGTCTTCTCCGGCGCGCACGTTCATCAGCGGGCTGAAGTACAGGGAAACATGCTTCTTGTGCTTCACGCCGCGGCGCATATCCTCCATAAACTGCGGAATGCCGGGCCAGTTGCATTCATCCACGTTGACGCGTACGGTAACGGTGATGCCGGCTTCCGACAGCCTGCCGATCGCATCCATGACCGTGCGGTACTGGTCGGCATCGCGATAATACCGCTTTCGCGCGAGATAATCCGGTTCTGCGCCGTCCATGGAAACCTGCACGCGCTTAAGCTTCCACGACCCCAGCATCCGGTCGATGATCTCCGGCGTGATCAGGCTGCCGTTGGTTACGATGACGGATCGGAAGGGAACGCCTTCCTCGGTCAGCCGGGTCGTGATCCGGTCGATGACGTCCGGACGAAGCAGCGGCTCGCCGCCGAACCAGCTCAGCGTGATCCGGTCCTTTGTCCGGGTCTCCAGGATGTAGCGGATCGTCTGTTCGACGATCTCCGGCGTCATGGAGACCTGCTTCACGCCCTCCTCGTAGCAATAGACGCAGCGGGCGTTGCAGGCGAGCGTCGGCATGATCGTGTAGGTCGGCACACCCTTCTTCTGTCCGTAGAGCCGCATCATTCCTGCGATCGATTCATAGTACGCGCATTCGTCCCTGTCCTTCGGGACGAGAAACATCGCCTCGATCAAATCGTCAAAGCCTTCGCCGGCATGCGCCGAAGAGGGAAGCCTTGCTTCGATCAGCTGTTTAGTGAACGTGTGGAAGGCGTATTCCGTTCCCTTATGCGAAAAGGACAGAACGAACTGCGACGGCACATAAAAAACACCGGGCTGCACCTTTTGGGGTAAAACCACCCGCGCAAGCGCAGCATCCGGCTTACAAATCTCTTTCATCAATGTAAATAACAGCTTACAGATTCTGTGATTTGCGTCACACGTTATCAGTCGCCAATGGTGCAAATACCCGGCGTTTCCTGATCGCACGAATCGGTAATCACATCTGTGCCGATTTCGATAACTTCCAGATTGGGCTTCTCGTATTCTTTCATATATCATTACCTCCGAATACCTTAGATTTCCGGGAGAACGATCGGATTCTTATCGCTCGGACAGCTCGTTTCGATCACATCTCCGGACAGAACGATGATCTCCATCTGCGGTTTTGCATACTCTTTCATTTGCGTTCCTTCCACAGCAAGAAGATCGTTCCGATCAGAAATTTTTTCATACATACTATAACAGCAAACAATCTGTTTGTCAACTCCGGTTCGGTATTTATTCACAAATAATATAAAAAATGTTCATGGGTCCCGACGTTCAGAACCGTCCGACAAAACGGCGCAAACGGGCAGCCGCCTCCAAAAGCTTCGGCTCCGGCTGCGTATACGCAAGACGAACGAAACCGGGACACAGAAACGCGCTTCCGGGCGTCAGCGCAACGCCTTCCTCATCCAAAAGCATCCGGCAAAATGCGTCCTCCTCGATCCCGTACGCGCGGATATCCAACCAGAAATAGAAGGCGCCGTCGCTCTTTGCGACGCCGATCCCGGAAATGGCGGAAAGCAGCGGATACAGCGTATCCCGGCGCGCGCGGAAGATGTCGCGAAAACGGGGAAGAGTTGTTTCGTCGGCGTTCAGCACGGCGAGCGCGGCGCGCTCCGACAGCGAGCACGGACAGCCGAGCGTGTGGCTGAGATACGCCGAGATCGCATCTGCGACGGCGTCGGGCATGACCGCGTAGCCCAGGCGCAGCCCCGCCATCGAGAACATCTTGGAAGCGCTGTTGATCAGGATCAGCCGATCGCGCACATCGGAAAATCCGTACAGGCTCACAAAGGGCTCGTCATATACGAATGCGCCGTACACCTCGTCGGCAACGAGCCAAAGATCGTGTTCGATGCAGAAATCGGCGATCGGGCGAAGCTCGTCCCTTCGATACACAGTACCCGTCGGATTGACCGGGTTGTTGAACAGGATTGCCCGTGTCCGTTCGGTCAGGGCGTTTTCCAGAGCATCCTTTGATACCGCAAACCGGTTTTCGGGATCGCCTTCGGCAAAAACGGGCGTCGCTCCCGCAAGACGGATCATTTCGGGATAGCTTGTGTAGCACGGCGTCGGCAGCAAAACATCGTCGCCCGGACCCGCAATGCACGCGATCGCGGCAGAAACGAGCGGCTTTGCGCCGGCGGAGATCAGGACTTCACCTTCGTTCCACCCGAAGCGCTTCCGTACGGCGTCCCGGACGTCTTGCGAGCCCGATGCGGGGATATACCCCGTTCGATCGGCTTCGAGCGCGGCAATCAGCGCGGTTTTTCCGATCTCCGGCATTGGCAGATCGACCTGACCCGCCGTGAGATTGATAACGTCCCGACCGGACGCAATGAGTGCTTTTGCCTGCCGGTCGAGCGACATGGTGATCGAAGGCGGAACGTTGCGCATGAGCGTTTTCATAGCCGTTTTCTGCCCTCCCATCGATGGATCAGAAGCACGGCAGTCACGTCGCCGGCAACGTTCAGCGAGGTGTACGCCATGTCCAAAAGCCGGTAGATCCCGGCGTACATGCCGAGAAACAGACCGATCTCCTGCATGCCGAGAAGGCTCAGAAACGTTGCGCCGAGCACGATCCCGCCGCCGGGGATCCCGGGCGCCGCCATGTTCAGCGCTTCGGCAAACACCAGCATCAAAAGAAACGTGCCGACGGTTATGGATCTGCCGGTCATCTGCATCGTAAACATGGCGAGCAGACAGAAGGAAACTGCGCCGCCGCACATATGGATCGTGCAGCCCAGCGGCGCGACGACGCCGGCGGTTTCATCCGGCACGCCAAATTCCTCTTTGCAGGTGCGCAGCGTTTCGGGAAGCGTTGCGGCAGAGGAGCATGTGGAGACCGCGGTCAGAAGCGCACGGCCGGTTTTGCGGAAATAGGTGATCGGATCGATGCGGCAGAAGACCCATAGGGGAAGGATCATCACAAGAAGCAGGATCAAAACGCTGCCGCCCCAGGCATACAGCACATAGGACAGCGCGCCGCCGAGCGCGTTTACGCCGAAGTCCGAGGTGCATTTGCCCATCAGCACAAAGACGCCGAGCGGCGTCAGCCACAGGATATAGGACAGCATGCGGGAAAAGACGGTTTCCAACTCCCCGACCAATGCCGTAAGCCGATGCGCGCCGACCTTTTCCGCGACCGCGCCCGTAAAGAACGCAAAGAGGATGGCGGGCAGCATCGCGCCGCTGCCGAGCGAGGCAAAGATATTCGGGGAAAAGATTGATTGGAAAAAGCCCTCTAAGGTCAAATCCGCAGGATCGCCGGACCAGACCTCGCCGGAGATCAGCGTGAAGCCCTTGCCGGGTGACAGGATCGCATACAGCGCGCCGGACAGGAGAAACGAAACGGTAAAGAGGACGACGAACAGCAGCACGGCGCGGAAAAGCGTTCCCGCCGCACTTTTCATTCCGCGAGACGCCGCACAGAATACGGTGCAGAGCACGATCGGCAGCGCCATCAGCTTCAGGAGATTGATATAGACCGTACCGATAAAACCGATGCGGTCAAACAGCTGCGGAAGAAACAGCCCCAAAACGCCGCCTGCGGCAAAGCAGGCGAGCGTGATCCAAGACAGGATATGCGTTTTTGCCGGTCTCTTTTGTTCCATTCTTATATTATATGGAATCGGGCGGAAAAAGTCAATTCTCCGGGTAAATTGAAGCGGATACGGTTCGGGATCCGGCGCGGGGTTGCGTTTTTGAGGAATGGATGGTATAATAATCCGATCAAGCGAAGGGAGAAACGGGATGGACTGGACCTTTTCGGTCACGCCGCAGCCGTACGGGCTTGTGCACATACTGATCCTTTTCGGCATTCTTGCGGCAGTGATCGCGTTCGCGCTTGCGATCCGGAAGGCGGACGAGCGAAAGCTTCTGCGTCTGCTGTTCGTGTTCGGGCTCGCGATGCTTGCGGCGGAGGCGTGGAAGCAGTGGTTTGCGATCCGGTACGTTTACGCCGGAACGCGCTCCATGTGGTTCTTTCCGTGGCAGCTTTGCAGCATGGCGATGTACTGCTCGGCGCTCGCGCCGCTCCTGAAGGGTAAAGCGCAGGACGCCGTGCTCCTGTTCCTATGCACGTTTTCCGGGATCGGCGCGGTGTTTGCGCTGCTGTTCCCGGAGGACATGATGCGGTCGCAGATCCTGCTGTTCTGTCACAGCTTCCTCTATCATGCCATCATGTTGCTCGAAGGGTGTGCCGCGTTTTGGGTCCTCAGAAAACGGAACCGTGTGACCTTCCTTCCGGCGCTTCTGCTGTATCTCGGCATGGCGGCGGTCGCGGAGCTGGTCAACGTCGCAAGCCATCTGATCATCCGCGATATCCGCAACGAAGCGAACATGTTCTATATCACGCCGTTCTATCCGTCGACGCAGCCGGTGTTTTCCGCAATCGCCGCGCATGCGGGCATTGCAGTCGAGATCGCCGTCTATCTCGGCGTGATCGCGCTTGCCGCGTTCGGACTGTACCTATTGGAATTTCGTTTGAAAAGGAAGCGGAGCTGAGCCAAAAAAGAACGCCCTCGCGATTTGCGTGGGCGTTGTTTGTCGTATGTGCGTTATTTGATCGTTTCGATGCGCAGTACGTTTGTATTGCCGCTTTCGCCGGTCGTGTCGCCGCCGGTCATGACGACGGTCGAGCCGGGGGCAAGGGAGAGCGTCTTCTTTGCGCAGCGCGCGGCGTAGTAGTACAGCACCTCCATGCTCGGGAACTGTTCGGTCAGCACCGGCACGACGCCCCAGGACAGCGCAAGCTTGTACCATGCGTTCCGGTTGGTCGCAAGCCCGAGGATCGTGATCGGCGCGCGGAAGCGCGAAACCATGCGTACAGTGAGACCGCTCAGCGAGGTCACAACGATCGCGCTGGCGTTCAGGTCGATCGCCATCGTGCACGCCGCGTGCGAGATGGCGTCGACGCGGTTGTGGATCGTGAAGCTTTGTGTCTCAAACTGCTGCTTATAATCGATGTGGCGTTCGGTTTCCTCCGCGATCTCGCTCATTGTGCGGACCGATTCGACCGGGTATTTGCCCGCGGCGGATTCGCCGGAGAGCATGATCGCGCTCGTGCCGTCATAGACCGCGTTTGCAACGTCGCTGATCTCCGCACGCGTCGGACGCGGGTTGCTGATCATGCTTTCGAGCATTTCGGTCGCGGTGATGACGCGCTTGCCTAAAAGCCTGCATTTGGTGATCAGATGCTTTTGAATGGCAGGCAGCTCGGTAAACGGCACCTCGACGCCGAGATCGCCGCGCGCGACCATTACGCCCTCGCAGCAGGAGCAGATCTCGTCGATGTTGTCGACGCCGTGGCGGTTCTCGATCTTCGCGATCACGTCGATGTGATCGCCGCCGTGCTCGTGCAGGAAGCCCTTCAGATCCAGAAGGTCCTGCTTGCAGGAGACGAACGACGCCGCGACAAACTCCACGCCGTTTTCAATACCGAACAGCAGGTCCGACTTGTCCTGTTCGCTGAGGTATTTCTGGCGCATGACCTTGCCGGGAAAGCTCATGCTCTTGCGGTCGGAAAGAACACCGCCGGTGAGGACGCGGCAGTGGATTTCGGTTCCCTCGATCGATTCGACCTCAAAGATGACGAGCCCGTTGTTGACGAGAATCCGGTCGCCTGCGGAAAGATCGTCGCAAAGCCCCGCATAGCTGACCGAAACGATCTCCTCGTTTCCGACGACGTCGCGCGTGGTGAACGTGAACGCGTCGCCGTCGTGCAGCGTGATTTTGCCGTTTTCAAAGGTCTTGATGCGGTATTCCGGTCCCTTGGTGTCGAGCATGATCGGGATCGGCAGATTAAGCTCTTCGCGTACCGCCTTGATCATATTGATCTTCTTTTGATGCTCCTCATGCGTGCCGTGGGAAAAATTCAGCCGGGCGACATTCAACCCCGCAAGGCACATTGCGCGAAAGATCTCGGGCTTATCGCTCGACGGTCCGATGGTGCAGATGATCTTTGTTTTTCTCATATCCATGATCCTTTCTCACCTATAATATATAATTTTACACCGTTTTTCACGGAATTGCAACCGATAAACCGTGAAAACATCGAGACCTCCCGGGGATCTCAGCGTTTCCAGTCATCGACGCCGCACTGGCCGGAGGCGTTTTCGCCGCAGGCGAGATAGGAACCGTCCGAAAGCAGCGCCACGGCGTGCGTTCCGGAAAATGCGATCGCAACGACGTCCGTGCGGGAGAACAGCGGGGTGTAATCGCCGTCATCCCAAAGGACCGCATGCACGGAGCCGTCTGCAGTCAGCGCAAGAAAGCCCGTTGCGGCGGCGTCAATACGGACGACGTCGGAAAAATCGGGATCAATCGGCGCGGAGGTCAAGAGCCGTCCGTCGGCGGTCACGCCGACCGCGTAGTCCCCTGCAGCGGCGACGTCGACGAGATCACGAAACGACGGAGTAAGCAGAGACGCCTCCGTTGCCATGGCGGTGCCGTCGGAGGAAAGACCGACCAGCGCGTAGGCGGCGGGAGCAAGCCGAACGACGTCGGTCCAGCTTGCGGTCTGCGGCGCATAATCGTGCGCGCCGAAGCAAACGATCGAGCCGTTCGCCTTCCGCAGCACGGTATCCATGGCGTGCGCTTCGATCTCGACGACTCCGCGCATGCCGTTCGCGCCGCACTGTCCGCGGGAATTGTCGCCGACTGCGACGACCGTGCCGTCCGCTTTGAGACCGACCGTGTGATAGGCGCCTGCGGTGATCGCAACGATATCGGTCCAATCCGACACATTGCACTGCCCGAAGCTGTTGTCGCCGGCAGCCAGTACGGTCCCGTCCGAACGCAGCGCGACCGTATGCGCGCTGCCGACAGCGAGAACATCGGACGGAAGCTCGCTGCGGATCCGCTCAAGCGCGTTCTCACGCGAGGTCTGCGCCTCGGTGAGCGTTTGCAGCTGTTCAAGCACAAAGGCGTCGTCCTTATCCTCGTACAGATACGGATAGCAGAGCCGTTCGGCGGCGATCACCTCGTCGGTGAGCGTCTCATCCTCGTTCCACAGCGAGATCAGCGTCTTCAGTCCCTGCTCCGGCGTGTCTGACGCGAGGAGCGTGCGCGCTTCGGTCAGTCGGATCTCCCGATCGAGCGCGCGCATCGAGGGATCCTGCGGGTATTTGCCGATCAATGCCAGCGCCGTATCCGCGTCGCCTTCCGCCCAGGCGGATTGCGCGAGGGCGATCTCGCATGCAAGAAGACGTTCGGCAGCGTCCGCATAGCCGGAGATTGCCGCGTACCCGTCGCGCGCTTCGGTATATTCACCGCGCTGTTCGGCAGCTTCTGCGATCCCGTAGCGGCAGGCAAGGATGCGTGCGTCGTTCGGCGCAATGTCGGGAAGCGTCTCAAATACCTCCAGCGCCTCCTGAAACCGGTTGTCCTTCAACAGGGCTTCCGCCTGCTGTTTCTTTGCTTCGTTCAGCAATTCGCGCACATCCTCGTCCGAGCCTGCGCGGTCAAGATACCGCACGGCGCGTTCCGGGTCGCCCGCATCCAGCGCGCGGCGGCCGAGGAACAGCGTCAACGAAGGATACAGCAGCACCGCGGCGACGCCGAGCGCCAACAGAACCGCAAAAACGATCAGCTGTGTCCGGATCAAAGAATACTTGATTTCGTGTGCGGTACGTTTTTTCATGGTTCGTCTCCGATCGAGCGGGCAAGCTCAACGCGATACAGATCGCCGGTGAAGAAGTTAGCCTGCACGACATAGATATCGTCAATACCCCAGTAATCGATGTACTGTTTGATCGTACCGCCGGCTTCCTTTACGGAATAATAGGTGCTGTGCGGACGAACGACATGTACCTCGTCATAGTAATACGCCATGAACGGCGCGAACGCCATGCCCATGGAATCGCAGATCAGCAGCATTTTTCTGCCGTTGTTTTCATAGGAGCGGATCATTTTCCACGGACGCAGATTCAGCCAGAGGATCGCCTGATAGCCCTTGGCGTCCGGATTGTTGAGCGGCATCGGCGTCAGCTCGTGAATGTTCTGCACGCGATAGAAATCGAACGCCAGAGAAGGCTCGACCTCCTCCACATAATCCTTCGTACCCTTTGGCAGCACGCGCTGTGCCGCTTCGATGTTCGATCCCGTAAAGCTGCCGTTCTGCCGTTTCAAACGGTTGTCCGCATAAGGCACCGCTTTTTTGCCCTGCGCTTCGATCATCGCCTTGTGGATATAGTATGCGCCGAGCGGGGTCCAGTGGTGATCGGTATAATAGTACACATACTCGCCGGCGCGGATGTGCGGTTCCAGAATGTCCATGCAGCGGAACAGACTGATGCGCTCATCCAAAAGCGGCTCAAGGTAATCCTCGACCTCGCTTTCATAGGCGGTATAGCGATCCAGTCCGATTGTGTACTGCAGAATGTGCTCGCCGCGGTGTGCCTGCACGACGTACATATGACCGTCCTCCGGCAGCAACGCCGCAAGCCGGTTCAGTATGTGCGCGCCGTCACGGATGAAGCATTTGTAATACTTTGCGATCTGCGTGCGCGATCCGTTTTGGTCGATCAGGTTGATATATGCCCGCTCGTCCAGCGAATTGTCCTTCGCCGCGGAATGCACATACAGCGGCGTGCGAGGCATCGGCGAGGGAAGCGACATCGACACACGAATGACGGCGGACGTCTCGTCTGGCGGGATGGTTGCTTCCGTCGTCGGCACGGGCGTTGCGGCAGGGGTCGGCGCAGGGGTTTTATCGTCGGTCGGCACGGAGGTCGCGGCGGCGACCGACTCAACGGATGGCTCGTCGGATCCGGACGGCTCCGGTTCGTTTTCCGTCGGCGCGTCCACGCGCTCATCCAGCGCGGAAAGCTTCAGCTCGTCGGCGTCGGACAGGAGGGAAAGCCTGTCCTTGATCGCGTTTGTGAGCCGGATACAGTTGTCGCGGAGAAAGAATCGATCGGACAGATACCGTTCAAAGCCGGACGAAAACGCGCCCGAAAAGAGACTTTGCGCATCGGCGGACGGGAACGCCTCCAGCATACGGTTTTCGGTTTCGGAGACGGTCGCTTCCTTCGGCGCGGAGACAAGCAGCAGCACGCCGCAGCCGAGCAGCAGGAGGAGACACCAGGTATATAAAACAGTCAGGAACTTTTTCATACGGCGTTCTCCTCAGAATCGGAAATAGATAAACGGATTGTAGCTCTGTCCGATCAGAAAGAGCAGCGACAGCGCGAGCAGCCCGATGGAGACGACGCTTGCCGCAAGCTCGTAGCCGCAGCGCTTTTTCCGCTGCTTTCGCTCCCATCGGTCCGCGATCGTCTTTGCAAGCGGCGTACATGCGACGAACATCAGAAGCAGCGGCAGCGCATACTTTCCGAGCAGCAGCCATTTTCCGTCGAACAGCGGGATCGTCGCCCATACGCCGTTCGTCACGGTGACGCCGATGAGCGCGCCGATATGACGGAGCCCGAGGCGGACGTCCTCGTAATAGAAGATCACCCAGCCAAGCATGACCGCCAGCAGCGTGAAGATGCGGCGAAGCGCCGAGGGAATGCGGGTGAGCCGCTCTCCGAGAACGAGCTTTTCAAAGATCAGCAGTACGCCGTAAAGGAATCCCCAAAGGATGAAATTCCAGCTCGCGCCGTGCCAAAGACCGGTCAGCCCCCAGACGATCAGCAGGTTCAGTACAAGCCGCAGCTTGCCGACGCGGTTGCCTCCGAGCGGGATATATACATAATCGCGGAAGAACGCGCCGAGCGAGATATGCCATCTGCGCCAGAAATCCGTGATCGAATCGGCCATATAGGGGTAATTGAAATTCTCCTTGTAGGTGAAGCCGAGCATCCGTCCGATGCCGATCGCCATATCCGAATAGGCGGAGAAATCGAAATAGATCTGCAGACTGTACAGGATCGCGCCGAGCCACGCGCCGAGTACGGTCATGGATCCCGTATCCGCCATGCCGAGCTCGGTGATGACGGAGCCGCAGAGATTTGCGAGCAGGACCTTTTTTGCAAGACCGACGCAGAACCGGCGGAAACCGCGGATATACCCGTTCACGGTGATCTTCCGGTCGTCGAGCTGCGCCGCGATGTCCCCGTACTGTACGATCGGTCCCGCAATCAGCTGCGGGAAGCAGGAAACGTACAGAAGCAGCTTCAGGGGATTTTTCTGCACCGGCGCTTTTTTGCGGTAAACGTCAACGGTGTAGGTCAGCGCCTGGAAGGTATAGAACGAGATGCCGATCGGAAGCGCGACGGGCGCAAGCAGATCCGAACGTCCGAACAGACCGCCGACGGCGTTGACGAAGAACGCCGCGTATTTGAAGTAGATCAAAAGCCCCAGTCCCGCAATCACGCCGATCGAAAGCAGCAGACGTTTTACACCGCGCGGAAGCGTTTTGTTCTGCAGCGGCAGCGCGCAAAGATAATTGACCGCAGTCACCGCAAGCATCGCAAGGATCCACTTCGGCTCGCCCCACGTATAAAAGACCAGCGACATGACCAGAAGCACCGCGTTCTGCCAGCGGATGTTTCGGCTGATCAGCACCAGCAGCATGGTCGCAGGGAAGAACAGCAATAAAAATGTAAAGCCGGAAAAAACCATCTGATTCGCTTTCTGCTAAGCACAGCCGAATCGCGCGGCTGCGTTCATTTTCAATAATTATACCATTCTTTCGCACGAAAAGCAAACAAATCATGAAGCGTAAGTCAGCTAAAACGCAAAAAACAGGCGATCCCGTTTCGGGACCGCCTGTCGTGTGTGATCTTGTTACGCTCTTGCCTTCTTTGCCGCAAGGTACGCGAGGATGCGCTGCATCTCGTTGTAGACGATCATGTAGCCCTCGTCCACGCCCATGCCGGGCTTTGCGAGGATCTGGTCGGGGCGGGTCGCCATCGCGCACTGCACGCAGACCTGCGCGGAGCGGTCAGTCTCGTTGCAGGTACCGCCCTGATACGCGCCGATGCCCTTTTCCTTGCAGTACAGCACCGCTTCGATCGTGTTGTTGATGCCGCCGAGGTCGGGCGTCTTGATCTGGACCATGTGACCCGCCTTATTGTCGGCGAAGTACTTGATGTCTTCGAGCGTGTTGCACCACTCGTCCGCAACGATCTCCACGTTGATGCCGCGATCGTCCAGCTCTTTGGTGATCGCTTTCAGCGCGAGCATCTGCTTTTCGCGGTCTTCAACGTCCATCGGGCCTTCGATGCGGAGGTGGAACGGCTTTGCCGCTTCTTCGAGCTTCGCCATGTAGTTCGCCATCGCCTTATAGTTGTCGTTGCCGAACGCCGCGCCGATCGTGCCGTATACGTCGATGTGGAAGATCGGGCAGTAATCCTCGGAGGTTCTGAGCTGCAGCACGCGGTCACGCAGCCAGCCGACATACTCCAGAAGCTTTTCGCCATGCTCGCCGAGCTTGGTCTTGACGTTGTTGATCAGCGCGTGCGGCAGGATCTGCGCGCCCTTGATGATCATCTTGTCGGAGTTCGTATAGCGGTCGTCGCCGGACTGCGTGAAGACGTCGAGCATCTTCTCCTCGATCGTGCAGCCGTATTCGTCCGCCACGACCTCGCACATCATGCGGCGGGTCGCCTTTGCAACGGCGTCCAGAAGCGCCTGCGTCACGCCGTAGCGGATTGCAGTGTGGAGCCGCTTGCCGTCCACGGTGATCGCTTCGAGGTCCGCGGCGAGCTTGCGGAAATTATCTGCTTCTCTGCCGATAAGCTGCGGCTTGATATACTTGTCGATGATCGGGATGAAGTCCTTTGCAAGGAACAGCGGGTCGCGTCCGCCCGCGCCGGAGTACTGGACTGCCGCGCAGTCGCCGTATGCCATCTGACCGTCTTCGAGAATGAGCATCACGGAGATGGATTCGCCGGGCTGACGCACGGAGGTAAAGCCCGCGGTCTTCGGTTCGCCGATGTACGCGGCGCCGTCAGACTTTGCGCCCGCCTTGATGGCGCGCTGGTCGTCAAAGTAGAAGCCGGTACGGCCTGCGGAACAGATAACGTCGATGATTTTCATGTTTTTCGCCTTTCTGTAAGTCTTTTCTATTGTTTGCGGAGAATCCGCGTGTTGATTGTTTTCAAATGAAGCCATGCATCGCTTTCGCAAAGGCGCGTTGTAGACGCGCGCACGGAAGTATGGAAGGAAGAACGGAGCATATATCCGTCAAATCCGGCGACATGTGCGGCGGATTTGACTCCTTGCGGCTTCCGCCGCCCGGAAACTCGCAGAGTTTCAGGCGGAAGCTGAAAAACCGGTCTGTTGAAATACCTTTCAACAGACCGAGCGTTTACGCTCTGGGTCTGCCGACGAGACGTCCCTTGCTGATCGCGTAGACGTCGTCGATGACCATCTGGAACGTCGCGTTGCGTTTTTCCGCCTTTGCGCGCTCATTGATCTTCGCACGGTGATACTGCTTGATCTCGTCGTTAAACGGCAGATTGCCCATGTCAAGGATGCGGATCGCGCCGGTGTTGTCACGCGCGGGAAGCATCTTGCCGGCGTTGAAGCGCGAAGGTGCGAACGGAATGTCGAGCACGCCGCACAGAACCGCCTTGACGCAGCCGTCCGCGATGTCGCCGTTGCCGAGCTCAAAGCACTTGTCGACGATGCAGCGGGTTTCGGAACGGATCATCCATTTTTCTTCTTCCAGGTTCGCGGCGGTGCAGACCTGGTCCGCAAGCATCGAAATGACCTGCTTTGTGCAGCGCAGACCTTCCGCGTTCGCCTCCATTGTCGGAACGCCCGCCGCCTCGTGCGGGGTCTTGACGATGACCTTGGTGGCTTTTGAAAGCGCTGCCGTCGCGCTGCCCCAGCTGATGACGCCGAACGCCTTCGCCTCGTCCTGCGGGAAGCCGCCCATCCACTGATGGAAGACGGTGGTGACGATCACGTCCTTGTAGCCGTTCTTGATGAGGTATTCGTTCGTGAGCTCTTCAAGCACGCGGATCGCCGCGACGTCCTGCACGAGGTTGCCGCACTGACCGTAGCCGACGGTGATGTTCCTGACGCCCTGTTCGGCGGCTAAAAGCGCTTCGATGATCGCGACCGCGTTCGAGATGCAGGCGGGAACGAGCGTGCCGGTCAGCGGACCGTACGGCTCGCGGTTGATGGAGACGCCCGCCTCCTCATAGATGCCGGTGAGACGATCGACGTACTGCCAGTCCGCGATCGTTTTTTCCATCGGAACGCTCTTTGCGTAGGGCAGATTGTAGGAGATGCCGCCGCCTTCGTAGCTCGTGAAGCCGCCCGCGTACGCGATCTCGGTCAAAAGACGCGCGTCCGGCGTGCCGTGACGCACCTGGATCGGCGTATCCAAAGCGTTGATGAGCCGTCTGCAGCCCGCAACGCCGTGGTTGACCGCCGGGAAGCCGTTCAGCATGGAGCGGCGTTCCTTCATGGACTCGCGGATGCCGTTTTCCGCCTCCTGGTAGCGGTTCTGACGCGTATAGCTGTCGATCGTGGTGGGCAGAAGATCCGCCTCGCCCTTGTCCTGCAGATACGTCAGAAGCTCGATCTGCGCGTCGATGAGCGCAACGCCCGCGCGCGGCTGGATCAGCGTGATCCCCTTGTTCTTGGCGTCGATCAGCTTCTTGGAAAAGACTTTGTGATCGGGCAGCGCCTTGTGGAATGCGATCGCTTCCTGAAGATCGACTTCCGCGCCGGTCGGCCACTGCTTCAGAACTTCTTCACGGATGGCATTGAACTGATCATCCGGGATACGCTTATTTTGTACCGTCATCTTTCTTTAACTCCTCTTTCAAAATGGTGAGCGCCGCGTCGGGATAATACTGGGAAAGAAGTCCCATAGCGGCGATGATATAGCTTCTGTCCACAAGCACGTCGCATTTCTTCGGTTTCAGAGAACCGGGATCCTCCGGATCAAAGAAGCCGTAGGACGCGATCCGTCCCGTGTTCTTCGTGTGGATCAGCGAACCGCCGGTGACGATGAACTGATTCACGTTCAAAAGGTTCTTGCCGGTCTGAATGAGCTGCAAGCCCCCGAGACCGAAGATCTCGGAAAGCCTTCCGGCATGCCGCGTCATTGCGACCCGCACCGCCATGCTCGCAAGCGCTTCGTCCGCGCGCTGCGACTCGTCGTCAAACGGCAGCATATCGGTGTGCGCTGCAAACAGGTCAACGATCGCATCAAGACGATCCTCGCTCATGCCCGCGATCTCGGCGGTCTTCTTGAGCCCCGCCGCGTCGACGATGCCGCGGATGCTGTACCGCATGCCGATGTCGCCCTCGACCGTGCGCTTGATGTACGGCTCGGGAATGCCGCGCAGCGCCGTGCGCGGATCGTCCGGAAGTCCCTCCGCCACGGAGTATACGTCCGTCGTTGCGCCGCCGACGTCCACCGCCACGAGATCGCCGATGCCCTTTTGGGTCTCGGTACCCTCGGCAAGCAGTTTGATCGCCGCCATGACCGCGCTCGGCGTCGGCATCATGATGCCGTTCAGAAGCTCGGTTGCCTTCGAGAGCCCCTTTGCCTGAATGATGCGGTTTAGGAAGACCTCGCGGATCTCCTTCTGCACCGGCTCGGTGTTCAGCACGTTGAACGACGGCATGACGTTTTCGGTGATGTGCACCTCGCGGCCTTCCAGGATCTTTGCGCAGGTACGCGCCGCGTTGCGGTTGCCCGCCAAGATGACGGGGTAGTCCCCGCCGATTTCGGCGATCACCTTTGCGTTGTGGATGATCGTCTCGGTGTTGCCGCCGTCCGTGCCGCCGACCAACAGAAAAATATCCGGATTCAGCGCCTTGATCTCGTCCGCATCGTCCTCGTTGAGCTTAAAGGAATATGTCTTCAGAACCTTCGCGCCCGCGCCCAAAGACGCCGTTTTCGCCGCTTCCGCAGTGAGCTCGGGCACAAGCCCGCTTGCAAGCATCCTCAACCCGCCCGCCGCGCTCGAACAGGCGTAGCGCGCGCAAAAATCGAGCTTGCCCGTCTGCGCTTCCAGCTTTATCAGCGCGTCGGCAAGCCCGTTGTTGATATCGGTTTCTACGGTGGTATACGAATTTGCGGTACCCAAAAGCCGCGGGGCGTCGACGTCCGCCGCGGTCACCTTGGTATAGGTGCTGCCGAAATCGATCAAAAGAACAGGCTTCATTGCGTCAGCTCCCGAACGTCAGTCCTCCACATGCAGGTCCTGTTTGAGATACGCAATGTCCACCTCGGGAGCGGTTCCCGGCGGGAAGGAGCGGTCGAAGCCCATCGCCTTGAAGCGCTTTTCGACCTCTTCAAACGGCTGTTTGCCGATGACGATGTTGCCGCCGACGTACAGCAGGATGTGTTCGAGACCCGCTTCGTCGCACTTTTCGCGAAGACCGCGGCAGTCCAGCTCGCCCTG
>JAEESS010000046.1 GCA_016286445.1 Bacillota bacterium | reverse complement strand
GACGCGGAATGACGTCCTTGAGCTTTTCGGCAACGGCGCGGCCCTTACTGTACGCGCGGTCCTTATGCACGATCGTGGTCAGCGCGTCGCACATCTCGCCGTTCAGCAAAAAGTCGAGCCGGACAAGGTCGCTCTTTGCGTAGCCCGAAAGCTCGTAATCGAACGAAGCGTAGCCGCGGCTTCTCGATTTCAGGCTGTCGAAGAAGTCGTAGATGATCTCGTTGAGCGGCAGGATATAGTGCAGGTTCACGCGGTCCGCCTCGATGTACTGCATGTCGACGAACGTCCCGCGGTTGTTCTGGCAGAGCTCCATGATCGTGCCGACGTACTCGGACGGGGTCATGATCGTGGCTTTGACGATCGGCTCCTCCATGTAGTCGATCTCCGCCGCGTTCGGCAGGTTCGACGGGTTGTCGATGATGATCTTCTGTCCGTCGAGCGTATAGACGTGGTACACGACTGACGGCGCGGTGGTGACGAGGTCGAGATCAAACTCGCGCTCGAGCCGTTCTGTGATGATCTCCATGTGCAGAAGTCCCAGGAACCCGCAGCGGAAGCCGTAGCCCAGCGCCGCCGAGGTCTCGTGTTCGTAGCTAAGCGACGCGTCGTTCAGCTTCAGTTTATCGAGTGCCTCCTTGAGATCGTCGTAGTGCGCGCCGTCCGCGGGGTACACGCCGCAGAAGACCATCGAGTTCGCCTGCTTGTAGCCGGGCAGCGCTTCCTTTGCGGGGCGTGCCGCTTCGGTAATCGTGTCGCCGACCTTCGTTTCCGCAACGCTCTTGATCGAGGCGGCGATGTAGCCGACCTCGCCCGCGGTCAAACTGTCCACAGGCTTCCACGTCGGCGCGAACACGCCGACCTCGGTGACGTCGAACTCGCTGCCGCTCGCCATCATGCGGATGCGCGTTCCTGCCTTGACCGTGCCGTCGAACACGCGTACATAGGACAGCGCGCCCTTGTAGTTGTCGTAGAGGCAGTCGAAGATCAGCGCTTTCAAGGGCGCGTCCGGATCGCCGGTCGGCGCAGGGACGGCATCAACGATCCTTGCGAGGACTTCGCCGACGTTCTCCCCCGTCTTTGCCGAAATGCACGGCGCGTCCTCGGCGGGAATGCCGATGACGTCCTCGATCTCCTTCTTGACGCGCTCGGGCTCGGCGGAAGGCAAATCGACCTTGTTGACGACCGGGAGTACTTCCAGCCCGTTGTCGACCGCGAGATAGACGTTTGCAAGCGTCTGTGCCTCGATGCCCTGCGTTGCGTCCACGACGAGCACCGCGCCTTCGCATGCGGCAAGCGCTCTCGATACTTCGTAGTTAAAGTCGACGTGACCCGGCGTGTCGATCAGGTTGAACATGTAGGTCTTTCCATCGGTATGGTGATAGAACATGCGCACGGCGGACGCCTTGATCGTGATGCCGCGCTCGCGCTCGATGTCCATGGAATCCAGAAGCTGCTCCTCCATGTCGCGCTTGGCGACGGTGTCGGTCAGCTCCATCATGCGGTCCGCGAGCGTCGATTTGCCGTGGTCGATGTGCGCAATGATCGAAAAATTACGAATGAGGTTCGGATCGAAATTCATAAAAGGTCCTCCGGAATGGTACGGCGTACCGACGCCGTCTCCATAAGTACTCATTATTGTACATTACCGTTGCCAAAATTGCAAGAAGTGTGATACAATCGAAGCAGTAAAATCGGAGGTGGACACATGCAATACGATCTTTTTGCCGTTGCGAAGCGGCTCAACGAACGCGGCTTTCTGGCGGACGTCTGCAAAACGCCCGCAGAGGCGAAGGAACTGATCCTCAACTACATCGGCGACCGTTCCGTCGGCATTGCAGGCTCGGCGACCGTGCGCGATCTCGGGCTCTATGAAGCGCTGACCGAGCGCGGCAACACGGTGTACTGGCATTGGAAGGTCGAAAAGCCGCAGGTGGAAGAGACGCGCATCAACGCGATCGCTGCGGACGTGTATCTGTGTTCTTCGAACGCCGTCACCGAGGATGGACGGCTTATCAACATCGACGGCACGGGCAACCGCCTTGCGGGCATCATCTACGGACCGAAAACGGTCATCCTTGCGGTCGGCAGAAACAAGCTGGTCAAGGACTACGAGGAAGCGATCGCGCGGATCAAGCGCGACGCGTGCGGACCGAACGCGCGGCGGCAGGGTTTCAAAACACCCTGCTCGATCGACAACGTCTGCCGCGACTGCCGTCCGCCGGTGCGCATGTGCAACGTGACCGCGATCACCGAGTACCCCTCCCGCCGCCATCAGGCGTTCCGGATCGTGCTCATCGACGAGGACATGGGTCTATGACGATCAACGAATACCAAAAGCTTGCCATGACGACCCTGAACCCCGCGCTTTCCGAAAAGGAAGTACTGCTGAACGGCGTGATGGGGCTTTGCGGCGAGTCCGGCGAAGCGATCGATCTTGTCAAGAAATGGATGATGCAGGGGCACGCGCTCGACAAGGCGCATCTTGCCAAGGAGCTCGGCGACATCGCGTGGTATCTTGCCGAGACCGCGACCGCGATCGGCTACGATCTCGAAACGATCCTGCAAAACAACATCGACAAGCTAAAAGCCCGCTATCCGGAGGGCTTTACCGCCGACCGCTCGATGCACAGAAAAAGCGGAGACGAATAACGCCTCCGTTTCATGCTGTCGTAAAAGCGGCCAGACCATTTGCGGCGAGGATTTATAAAGGAATACCTGTCGGAAGAAAAGGCGCGAACAACGCCTTTTCTTTTCATTATTTCGCCGCAAACTATCCGCGTTTTCTCTCCGTCGCATACTTTAGTATAGCTCCGTCGCGGAGAACGCGGATTCTGCCTCACTTCCCGACAGCATGTTCAGCGTGTCAAAAATGGTTTTGACACGCTGAAACGGAGACGAATAACGCCTCCGTTTTTATGCCCTGTCGGGCAAGTGATATCTGTCTAAAACAGGTGATATCCGCTGCGCGGGTGATATCGCCCTTCGGGCGGTGATATATTCCCTAAGGGAATTTTAAGGATGATTCTCCTCGCGGAGAATCTCTTTTTTGCAGGAAGCTGTGATGCTTTCTTGCCCTGCCTGTGTAAGGGAGGGTGGGTTTTGCGAAGCAAAAGTCGGAAGGGTTGTTGACTATGTACACCTCATCCGTCAGCCTGACGGCTGCCACCTTCTCCTCAAGGAGAAGGCTTTTGGCTTGAGGCTTCCCCTTGAGTAACCGCTGAATAAAGCGGTTACTTGAGGGGAAGCTGTCTGCAAAGCAAACTGATGAGGTGTTATGATCCAAGATTCTCCATCGGAGAATCCACCTTCACATGCTCGAAGAGCATATATCACCCGCGCAGCGGATAACATTGCGGCAAGCCGCTCAATAGCCTTTTGTCGGGTCGATCACGCTGCCGTCGACCGCGTTGATCACATACAGCAGCGTATAATCCTCCGGATCGCGCAGGGATCCGTCTTTCTCCCTCCGCTGCGCGGTCCCGTACATGCAGTAGGTCGGAACGAGCAGCCCGCGTCCAAGCTCATTCTGCTCCAGCACGCGCCAGAGCCCGAGCTCGATCCGGTCGACGCTGACGACACAGCCGTTGCCGCCGTCGCTTTCCCAGGTCGGGTGCGGGTACTGCACGGGAAGGCGGGTTTTGATGATCTCCCCGATCCGTTCAAACGGCAGCAGCGCCGCGGCGTCCATCAATGTATCGAGGACCGTAAGCTTGCCGTTCCACCAGACGTTGAAAATACCTTCGTCGTCGATTTCCACAGTGATGTACTCATACGCCCATGTCGGCACATAGGTACGGGCAAAAAGGTCTTCCCCGCTTTCCCAGATATTACGCGTCGAGCAGCATATAATGTCGTTTACCTTGCGCATGCAAAGGATCTGATACGCATACTGCGAGGGATCCGGCTTATAATTTCTGGGGGAACGGTCGTCCCAAAGCGTGATCTGCGTGACGCTGAACTCGTCCGAAAGCCCCGCCTCCCGCAAAAACGCTTCCGTCATTTCGACGGCTTCGGCGGGCGTCGTTCCGATGAACCGCGCGGCTTCTTCGGGAAGCGGATCGCTGCGCGAAAGCTCGATTGAAAGGTTCCCGAGGGTATGCCCGCAGGACATGGCGTCGCCCCATCTCAAATAATGCATGCTTGCGTTTTTGTCGACCGGGATCACGCCCCATTCGCCGTGTCCATAGTCCACGACGATCGCTTCCTCGTTGTCGGTGTCGTTTTGCAGATGGAAGGTGACGCTTTTCCGCGGATCCTCCGCGTCGTTTCCCGCCATGATCCCGGTGCGCGCCGCGGTCGCGTCCGTACCGTCCATGCTGACCGTGATCGTGTACAGCGTGCCGTCGCACGGGATCTTTTCGTTCCGATCGGGCTCGTCCGGCGCGTTTCGGTACTGCTCCTGCAAAGCGGCGATCGCCTCACGCGTTTCCTCCTCGGTCGCGTACTGCTGATCGTCGTTCTTGCCATCGAGCCAGTCGACCAGGTCCTGTATCTCCGCGGCGATCTCGGACTTGGTGCGCTTATGCTGTCCTTCGTCGGTGATGCAGTACATCGTCTCGTCCTTGATGAGCGCGTTCCAAAGCTGCGTTGTAAGCTTCTGATCAAACCTGCCCGCCTTCACCCGCACGATCGGCATCGGCGCTTCGGGTACCAGGATCGGCGCGTCGATCGAGATTTTGATCGCGCCGTCCGTGCTCTCTGTTTCCATCTGCAACCGCTCCGGGATCCCGTAGATCATATGCAAATCATACGTTTGGGTCGCGTTTCCCTCCGTGCCGCCCGCCACGGTAACGGTGTCGACGCCCTCGCCCCGCGCCATGTCAAGCATCTCCCGCTGATCGCCCTTGTTCACCACAAACTCCGTCTCCGGCGTGGGCTGACAGGCGCAAAGCAGCAGCGCCGCAAGCAATACAATGATGATTCGTTTCATAATTGACTCCTTTCTTTCGGGGCGTTTCGCTATTCTTGGCTCCCCTGTACAAGGGGAGCCGTCGAGCGAAGCGAGACTGAGGGGTTGTAAAGCCGAGGTGCGCAGTCAACAACCCTCCCGGCTCGTTCCTCGCCACCCTCCCTTGCACAGGGAGGGCAAGAAACACGCTTGCGGATCGTAGTGGGCGACGGTCCCGGTGCCCCGTTCAATCCAAGATTCTCCATTGGAGAATCCACCTTCACATGCTCGATGAGCATATATCACCCGCGCAGCGGATATCACATCCCGAAGGGATATATCACGTTCCGCGAATGCGGAACATATCACTGCGGCTGCGCCGTCAATAGCCCTTCTCCGGGTCGATCACGCTGCCATCGACCGCGTTGATCACGAACAGCAGATCGTCGTACTCCACACGCGGCGTTTCATCCTGATACCACATTCCCCGCAGCGTGCCGTAAAAGCAGTACACGGGGACCAGAAGCCCCTGCCCGAGCTTGTCCTGCTCGGCGATGCGCCAAAGTCCCAGCGTGATGCGGTCGATCGTAAGCTCCGTTGCCGGCAGCGCGGGCGGGTTTTCCGCTGTCTCCAGCAGCCGGTTCACCTCCTCGACGTATGGCAGCGGCAGCCGGTTTTTGACGATCGAAACGATCTCGTCGAACGGTTTCAGCTGACTGAATGCGGTAAGCGTATCGGCGACGGACAGCGGCGTGCTCCAGCCGAACCAATAGATCCCGCCGTCGTCCAGATAGAACAGCATGTTTTCATACGCCCAGCTTGGCGCATAGGCGGTCTTGGTGCTCTCGCCGCCGCGGCTTTCGCGCACGTTCGCCTCGGAAACGCAGCACGGCGCACCGGATACCGTCCGCACGCACTCGATATGATAGGCGTAATGCGTGGGCTTCGGGACCGTTCCGTCGCCGTACCGATCGTACAGCGTGCCTGCGTTGTTCTCAAGCCGGATACAAGCGACCGTAAAGTCGTCGGACAGTCCCGCCTGCGCAAGAAATGCGCGCACCTTGTCTGCGGCTTCCTTCGGCGGATAGGACAGGCACTTCTTTGCCTCCTCCGGCAGCGGATCGTCCTCCGAAACGGCGATCCCGTGCGGAATAAACAGCGGTCTTGATCCGGTATTCACGTCAATGACCGGAGAGCTGCGCCGGTAAAGCAGCGTCGCGCGTTTATCGTTCTGTATCACGTTCCAGCCGCCGTCGACCTTCTCGTAGATCGGCTCGTCGCTGTCGATCGGGTTGTTTACCTCGAAGCGGACGCTGCCGTCTTCGGAGATCGCCCAGAGCCCCGACCGCGTCGTCACATCCGGCTTGTCATAAAAGCCGACGCCGCGCCGCCAAAGCGTGCCGTCCACGCGTTTCGCGTCCTTCGGCGCAGCATCCTCAGCGGCGTTGTATTCCGCCTGCAGTCCCGCGATCTCCTCCAGCACCTCGTCGGCGGACGCGTAAAGCTTTGCCGCCATCAATTCGGGATCGTCCAGCAGCGAATAGAGATATTCGAGCTCCTCCTTGATCCGTGTCCTGCGATTCAGGTTCTCCTCGTCGACGATCCCGAACATCGGCGTGTCGCCGATCAGCACGTTCCAGATGCGCGTGACGGTTGCCTGATCGAAATCCCTTGCGAACACGCGCACGATCGGCAGCGGCGCGGTCGGGACCTCGATCGGCGCGTCGATGCGCACGGTCACCTTGCCCTCCCGGTCGGAGAATGAATCCGTAAGCCGCTCCGGGATCCCGTACAATGCGCGGTAATCCCATGCCGACAGTTCTTTTCCGCCCTCAGTGCCGACAGCCGTTACGACGTCGGTCCCGTCGCCCTTCGCCATGTCGATCATGGCGCTTTGATCGCCCTTGTTCACCACAAACTCCGTCTCCGGCGTGGGCTGGCAGGCGCAAAGCAGAAGCGCTGCAAGCAGTACGATGATGATCCGTTTCATGTGCGTCTCCTCAATATCCGTTCCAAGGGTCGATGACCGTGCCGTCGACCGCGTTAACGATAAGAACGTCGCTCGTCCTTTCGTTCCCGAAATCCTGTTCATACCAAAGGTCCATATAGAAACAATACACCGGTACCAAAAGCCCCGTCTCGATCGTGTTCTTCTCACGAATGCGCCAGAGTCCGAGGTCGACGCGATGGATGTTCGCGGTACAGTTCAAAACACGCTCGCTTGAAGCTCTGCGTTCCAAAAGCATCGGCAGACGCGATTCGACCACGCTCCAAATCTCCGAAAACGGGAGCAGATGGCAATTCTGCTGAATGACCTCCTGTATCTCGACCGGCTGCATCCAATGCAGATTCGCGCCGTCCCCGTCGTCAAGCCACAGATAGAAATACTCGTAGAGCCATTCCGGCGCGGTCATATCCTCCATGGAAAACAGATTCATCTGCAAGCCGTTGTTCGTGCAGACCGGTACGCCGTTCGCAAGGCGCGTGCAGTTCACCTGATAGCCGTATCCGATCAATTCTTCCGTCCACGGATCGAGACACGGATACAATGTGATCTCGTTGACCGCAAAGGAACCGGTAAGACCCATCTGCTCAAGGATCGCGTCTGTGCGGGCTTGCATGTCCGCGGGCGTCGAACGGATATACGCCTGCGCCTCGTCCGGAAGCGGGTCGGACGCTTTCAGCGAATAGCTCGTGTACTGTCCCCTCCAATCCCGGTCGAAGGGGTGCTTCTCTGTGCCGAACCGCCAATCGAAGGACGCGTTCTTCAGCACCGTGATCGCACCGTCGGATTCGCGGATCGTTTCCTTGTTGTCAAAGCTGTTCTGCACCGTAAAGTTCATTCCGCCGCCCGGTTCGTACGCCTTCAGCTCCGAACGGTGCGCAACGACCCGGCCGCGGTCGTCCCGCATCTCACCGATGATCAGCGTGCCGTCCGCTTCCTTCGCCGGCTCGGCGTCCGGCGCGTCGTTGAAGCGCGCCTTGAGGTCCTCCAATCGCTGCTCGATCTCGCCGGGCTCGTAATCGTTTTTCTCCGGTCCGTTCAGGATCTCCATGCAGCGTTCGATCTGTGACTTGATCGTTTCCTTGGTCTCCTTTTCGTCCCGGATGAACAGCTTCCGGTCCCCGACAAGCCGGTTCCAGAGGTCGTAGACCTGCTCCTGCGAAAAGTCCGTCGGCACGGCGCGCACGATCGGTATCGGCCGATCCGGCACATTGACGTCCGCGTCGACCACGATCTTCACCTTGTCCGAAAGACCGGAAATCTCCTCTGAAAGATGCTCCGGAATGCCGTACAGCGCATAGTAATCGAGCGTCGAAAGCGCCGCTCCGCTTTCCGGGACGTTTTGGTTTTCAACCGTGTCGGTCCCCTCGCCTCTTGCCATTTCGAGCATGGCTTCCTGGTTTTTCTGCCGCACCGCGTCGACCTCCGGCGTGGGCTGGCAGGCGCAAAGCAGAAGCGCCGCAAGCAGTACGATGATGATCCGTTTCATACCATTCTCCTTTCGGTCTGAAATGATCCTATCACGCGGATGCAACAGAATTGCGGAATCCGTATGAAGGAACTGTTGCAGAACTGTCATATTTTGATGAAATGCGCCGGAGGACGCTCCTCCGGCGCTTTGTTTCGTTCGGGTTACGGCAGCTTGAGATCGAACGATGCGATCGGTTCCTCGGCGGTCAGGAGATCGTAGCCGTAATCCACACCGGCTTCCGGCGGAATATGCCAGTCCTCGCCGACCGGCGTGTCGTTGAACGCGGCGACGTACCGGTACCCGAGCCGGATCTCATAGTCCCCCGCCTTGACCCGCTCATAATCCGACGGGAAGATCGGCAGGATGCCGACATACTCTCTCCCGGCGCTTCCGCTCGGATATCCGGGAAGAAGGATCTCGTCCTCGTTTGCGCTGCCCTTCGGTGCGCAGGCGACGGTCAGTCCGTAATGTCCCGCCGATTCAAAGGACGGCTGCATCAGCGCAAGGGTATGCGCATCCGTCCAGCCCTCCGGCGCAGACTTGATCCGATAGGTCACATAGACGCCGGTGCTGCGGAAGTTCAGCGTTTCTTCGAGCACCACGCCGTCCAGCGAAACGCGCTCGTTGTATTCGCGTCCGTTCCGATCCTCCGGCGTCAGCACGATCGAACCGGACAGCGTGCGCTCGGTCACGATCGGATCGGCGATATCCGCGCCTGCCGAGGCGTCGAACGTGAACGAATAGGTGATATACGCAAGCTCGCCGATATGCGCCATGTCGTCCACCAGCTTATCGTAGATGCCGATCGTCATCGTGACCTGAACGGGTCCTTCCGTCGGAAGCGGTTCGGAGAGAAGGTCAAGCTCGACCTCGCTGTACAGCGTTGCGCCGTCCTCGGAAACGGAATCCGTGTTGATCCCCGTTCCGGCGCCCAGCTGCTGCTCGAACCGCTGTCCGTTCTTTTCAAAGATGATCGTCGCATCATCGCAAAGCGCGTCGAGATGCTGACCTTCTCCCTCGTGTCCAAACGCAAAGCTCATGCCGTGATCGGTATGAAGACGGACGTTGAACACCAGTGCGTTTCCGTCGACCAAAACCTCCTCGATCTCCGGTCGGATCTCGCGGATCCAGCCCCAATCCTCCTCGGAATAGACCGGCTGTCCCATCTTCTGCCGCCATGCGTTGAGCTCGTCAGCGTCCTTCATCTCCGGCAGCATGATGACCGAGCTGCTGCCGGTTTCCGGCTTTGCGGACGCGATCGCTTCCTCGATGTCGGGAACGGCATTCTGATTCTGCTCGCGTGCATCCTTGTCGTGCATCAGATATGTGCTCGGTGAATAGTAGTTCTTTGCGATGATCGTCGCCGCGGCCGCCGTGCCGATCGCAAGCACCAGCACCGCCGCCGCGATCAGGATCGCCAGCGTACGCCGCCTGATCGGCAGCCGCACCGTCTTTTGCTGCGTTTCCTCTCTCGTTTCGCTCTGCAGCGTGCGGACCATCCGCTGTTTGAACGGTTCGGACGCTGTGATATGGTCATAGCCCTTATAAAACTTGTTCATATGCGTCTCCTTCCATGATCGTTCTGAGTTTTTGTCTTGCGCGGGAAAGCCTCGACCGCGTCGTGCCCTCGCGCTCACCGAGGAGCTTTGCGATCTCGCGGACCGTGTATTCCTCGTAATAGAAGAGGTACACGGCGTCGCGATCCTTTTCGGGCAGCTGCCGGATCGTATCGAGCAGTTCAAAGCTCTCCTCCGAATACGCCGCGGCGATCTCCTCATTGAGCGGTACGCTTGCGTGTCTCGCGTTCTTTCGCGCTTCGTCGATGCAGATGCGGATCGCGGTTTTGATCAGCCACGCCTTTTCGTGCTCGCGGTTTTCAAACCGCGGCTGACGCTTCATCAGCCGCTCGAACGTGCTCTGTACGACGTCCTCTGCTTCCGCAATGCTGTTCACGCGATTCAGCGCGATGCGCATCAGCATGTCGGAGTACGTTTCGACGATCCGCACGATCTCGCGGTCCCTCGCCGCCTGTTTGTTTCTTTGCTCCATTGTCTCTCCTTTCGCCGTTTGGTCGGAGTTTTGTTCCGTCGGTGGAGGCGCCCTCCCGGCGTTCATTTCCGTCCCTGCGGCTGTTCCGTGTTTCAACACTCACCCATAACACGGATGAACGGCGCAAAATGCTGCGATCATGAAAAGAAAAATCCGGGGAAGTGCTCTCCCCCGGATCTGATACGGTTATGATGCTTATTCTTCGTCCTCGTCGTCATCGGAGAAGGAGAAGATGCTGCGGCGCTTTTTCTTGGGCGCGGGACGTTCCTCTTCCTCTTCTTCGTAATCCTCCTCGTCCTCGTCGACTTCCTCGATGCCGAGCATGCGGGCAAAGAAACCCTTCTTGCGCGTCTTCTTCGGCTCCTCTTCCTCGTAGTCCTCCTCTTCGGGCTCGGGACGCGGCGCGGGCTTTACGGGTTTCGCTTGTGCGCGCGGCTGCTCCTGTTCTCTGCGAACAGGTTCCTGACGGCGCGGCTCCGCTGCCGGAACGGTGATCGGCGCGGGCTCGGGCTCCGGTACGCGCAGATCCGGCGCGACGGGTCTCTGATGGACGTCGAGCTCTTCGCGGTTCCCGTTGATCATCTTCATATAGTCGTTCAGATAACGCTGCACGTCGGCAAGGATATCGTCCGCATAGGCACGCGCGCCGTTGCAGATCGAATCGGCGTTCTCCTCCGCCGCAAGGCGAAGATCGTCCGCGCGCTTGATCGCCGCCTGATAAACGGAACTCTCCGTTATCAGCGATTCGTATTCCGCGACCGCCTGATTATAGACGTCCGTTGCCGCCTGCTGCGCCTGTGCACGCATTTCGTCTGCGTCCTTCTGCGCTTCCGCAACGATCTGATCCGCCTGCTCGTTCGCGTCGCGGAGGGTGTTTTCCTTCTCGGAAATGATGCCAGAAGCTCTGCGGATGTCCTCCGGAATCGTTGCCTTGAGATCATCTAAAAGAGCCAGGAGCTCGTCCTCGTCCACAATGCGGCGATTGCCTGCGTTATTGAATCTCGGTTTCGGGCTGTCCGCCACGAGTTGCTCGATCTTCGAGAGAATGCTGAAAATCTTCATTGTCTGTACACCGTTCATTTCTGCCTTGCCAACCTTTCCCGTAAATAATCATAATTGCAATGCGGTACCAGTCCCTCGATGGAACCGCCCATTTCCCCGATCTCACGCACATTCGAGCTCGAAAGGAACGAATGCGCGGGATTTGCCATGAAGTACACCGTGCGGATCTCCGGATTGAGATGCCGGTTCACCGCGTCGATCTGAAATTCGTATTCGAAATCCGTGATCGCCCGGAGTCCTCTGATGATGTACTGCGCGCCGATCTGCTTTGCGTAATCGACGAGCAGTCCTGCGAACGAACCGGCGCGGACGTTTTGAAAGCCCTCCGATTCGATCATGCGGTCGATCATCTCTACGCGCTCCTCCACCGAAAACACCGGCGATTTCGCGCTGTTGTTGAGCACCGCAACGTACACACTGTCGAACAGTCCGGCGGCGTTTTTCAGCACGTCGAGATGTCCGATCGTAAACGGATCGAAGCTTCCCGGATATACAGCAATCTTCATTCTCCGTCCTCCTCGATCCATGAATATCCGCATTTGCCGAACCGCTTGGTCCGTACGATGCGGTAAATCCCCGGCGCGTCCTTCGGCACGAGCTCCGCCGCATGCTCCAGCACAACGGTCCCGCCCGGCAGCATCAGCCGCGACAGAAACAGCCGTTTCACCGCATCTTCGGAAAGTCCCTCCCGATACGGCGGATCCAGAAACGCCAGATCAAACGCTTCGCCCTCTTCCGAAAGCCATTCGATCGCTGCGGCATAATCGAGATTCATCGTCCTTGCGGTCTCCGAAAACCCGAGCGCCGCAATGTTTCGCCGGATGATCTCGACGCACGCCGGATTGCGGTCGTTGAGCACAACGCGCTTTGCCCCGCGCGACGCGGCTTCCAATCCGAGATTGCCGCTTCCCGCGAACAGATCCAACACCCTTGCATACGGGATGCGAAACTGCAGAGAACCGAAAACGGCTTCCTTCACGCGGTCCAGCGTCGGTCGGGTTTCCATGCCTTCGAGCGTTTCGATCCTTCGTCCGCGAGCGCTTCCCGCTATGATTCTGACCATAGAAACCCCTATATCTTGTATTGTGTATCCCATTTTAGCACCAAGGTATTGAAATTGCAATAGTTTTTGAATAAATTGTAAATAATTTTTCTATAAATTATGTCCGGATGAAAAATCCCGGGTTTCGACGGAAAAGAATTGACTTTTGCGGCGGATTCTTGTAGAATCATCTGTTGTAAATAAGGGGGTATTATTCATGCTTCGCGGTACACATGCGGTCATTCATCTGCCCGCGTTATTGAAGAATATACGGCTTGCCAAGCGCAGGCTCAAACCCGGAACAAAGTTCCTGGCGGTCATCAAGGCAAACGCTTACGGTCACGGCATCGTCGAAGTCGGCAAATATCTTGAGCAGTCCGGCATCGTCGACATGTTCGCGGTCGCCATTCCCGAGGAGGGCGCGCGCTTGAGAAACAGCGGCGTGACCCTGCCGATCCTGATTCTCGGCGTTACCGATCCCGATCACGTTCCCGGCGTCGTGGCAAAGGACCTCACCTCCGCCGTCTTTACCGAAGAACAGGTCTTCGCCTTTGAGCGGTGGGCAAAGCTGTCCGGCAAGACTGCGCATGTGCATATCAAGCTTGACACGGGAATGCACCGCATCGGCGTCACGGACGACGCGATGCTTGACGGGCTTCTGGATGCGTTCGACGCCTGTCCGCACGTTTCGATGGACGGCGTGTTCACGCACTTTGCCAAATCCGAGAGCGATCCGGAGTTTACGCATCTGCAGGCGCAGCGCTTCGACGCATTCCTAAAAAAGATCCGCGCGCGCGGCTATCAGCCGATCGTACACGCGGCAAACTCCGCAGCGACGCTCGATTTTCCGGAGCTGCAGTATGACATGGTCCGCTTCGGCATCGCGCTGTACGGCTACCATCCCGATCCGAAGCGCAGCGCCGGAAGCGGTCTGACCCCGGTCATGTCGGTGATCACCTACATCAGCAATCTGAAAACGATCCCCGCAGGCGAAGGCGTCAGCTACGGACTTCGGTTCATCGCTTCCCGTCCCACGCGCGTTGCAACGCTGCCGGTCGGATACGGCGACGGCTACAAGCGCTGTCTCACCGGCAAGGCGGACGTGCTGATCGGCGGGATCCGCTGTCCGCAGATCGGAACGATCTGCATGGACCAGATGATGGTCGACGTGTCCGACGTGCCAGGCGTCGCGGTCGGCGACGAAGCGGTGCTCATCGGCAGACAGGGCAATGAAAGGATCACCGCAGACGAGATCGCCGACAAGGCGAATACGATCTCCTACGAGATCCTGCTTTCCGTCAGCGACCGCGTCCCTCGCATTTACGAAAAATAAACAGCGCAGCGCCGTCTCCGGACGGCGTTTTTACTTGACGGAACCGCTTTTTTGACGCTATAATGACAGATATGAAGGAACGTATACAAAAGCAGATCAAAGCGCTTGCACAGCCGAAAACATGGATCGCGGCGGCGATCGTTGTGCTGACCGTCGCGGCGGGCGTCGTATTTGCATTGCTGCTTCGGCGTCCGATCGCAAAATACAATGCCGATCGGGAAGACGCAAAGCAGGTGTATTTTTCGCATCTTGCGCTTGCGGCGGACAGCAGCCGCATTCTGTTCGAGACCGGCACGCTTCCGGAAGGCTATGCCGACGCCGAAGACGGACTTCAGTCGGTTTCCTATGCCTACGCAACGGTTCTGGAAGTGCTCGAGGACGATTCGCACGAGGACGCACAGACCGAGAATATCCGCGTCGGCTCGCAAAGGCTTTTGGTTGAGATCACGACCGGTGCGTTCAAAGGCCGTCGTGTCGAGATCACGAATTACATGAGCAAGCTTTTCGACAAGCACGCCGAACCGGGTACGTCGCTGCTCGTTTATCTGCTGGCAACGCGGAAAAGCGCCGCGGACGGGTCCCCCTCTCTTTCCGTTTCCGTCATGAACTACAATCGCCAATGGCTGCTCTTCGGGCTTGTCGCGATCTTTCTGCTCGTAACGGTTCTCGTCGGCGGCAAAGTCGGCTTCCGCTCGATCCTCGGACTCGGTCTGACGCTTGCCGCAGTCGTGTTCATTCTGGTTCCCGCATTGCTGAAAGGTTTCTACGCGATCCCGTTCACGCTGATCCTTTGCGTGTTCGTAACGGTCGTGTGCTTTTTGCTGCTCGACGGACTGAGCCGCAAGACGCTCTCGGCGATCCTCGGCACGGTCGCTGGATTTTCCGTCGCCTGTCTGTTCGCCATGGCGGCAAGCAGGCTTGCGCATCTGGACGGACTGGAATACAACGTTGCCGAAACCGACACATTGATCCAGGCGAAGTTCCAGGGCACGCTGATTAACATCCGCGGGCTGTTCGTTTCCGGGATCATCATCTCCGCTTTGGGCGCGGTCATGGACGTTGCAATGAGCATCTCATCCTCGATCAACGAGCTCAAAACGGTCAACCCTGGCATGGGCTTTTCCGCGCTGTTCAAGAGCGGCATGCGCATCGGGCGCGACGCGGTCGGCACGATGACGAATACGCTGATCCTGGCGTTTACCGGCGGCGCGCTGGTCAATCTGATCCTCATCAAGTATTACAATTGGGACATGAAGGCGATCCTCTCGGGCGACTACATCACGCACGAGGTCATCACCGGCGTGTCCGGCAGCATCGGACTGATCCTTGCCGTGCCGCTGACCGCGCTGATCGCCTCCGCCCTATGCGGGCGCATGCAGACGCTTCCGGAATTCGATCACCCGGTCGCGCAAAAGCCCGCCGACAAGAAGTGCAAGCAGTCCCGCTGACTGCGCCATGAACGCGTCTCCGGTTCCGAGCTCCAGGACCGCGCTTCGGAACAGCGTGTAATCCCCGATCATCTGAAAAAAAAGCATTACAAAGGGCGCTGCGGCGATCGCAAGCGCCCTTGCGTTTGCTTCCCGACAAAGAAGCAGGCATAAGAACAGCGTCGGCGCCGCGATCAAAAGCCCCTGTTCAAAGAACAGCGGCAGCGCGTCGCAGAGCTTCCATCCCAAAAAGCCGCCGAACAGCGCGGCGAGCAGCGCGCGGATCGGCTGATCCGTCGGGCACAGCAGCGCCGCAATCAGCGCAAGCGCACACGGCGCAAAGCACAGCCGCACGGTCGGCGTACGCAGCGTCGGAAGGAAGCTCAGTCCAAATACAACCGGCAGTGCGCATAAGAGCGCGATCTTCTCACGCCGAAACAGCAGAGCATCAAACCATCCGCCGCCCGAAAGCAGCAGAACCGTCAAAAGAAGGATCCTTGCGGTCCACATAAAATCACATCCCTTCCTGTTCGGTTAGGATGTGAGTTCCGTTTCATTTCATGCGTTATTTTAAGCGTTTGCCGTCGCCGTAGACCGCGACAATGTCCTTCGATTCGGCGATATAGACCGCGCGATCGAAGCGTTCGCGAAGAGAAAGCCGCGCCGTATCCGGATATTCTCGGTCGTCGATGACTACGGCGTGCAGCTTGTCGCCCTTCTGGAAACCCGGCTTTGCGCCGAAGTACAGCGCTCCGGCGGTCGTACCGAGGTAATACCCTTCCGCAACGGAAAGGAACGGCAGCGTCCATCCGCTTTCGATGCGCTTGATCTTCGACGCGCGGATCGACATCTGGATCACGCTCAGCATCGAAAGCTGCGCGCCGCCCGCAATATCGCTGCCCAGCACCACCTTGATCCCCTCGTCGAGCATCGTTCGGATCGGCGCCACGCCGCTCGAAAGGTTCGTATTCGAGTCCGCGCAGTGCACGACGGTCACGCCGTGCGCTTTGATCGCCGCGCGCTCGCGCCCGTCGCTGTAAACGCAGTGCGCCATCAGCGTATCGCTCTTCCAAAGCCCGTATTTTTCATAGGTCTCCCAGTACTGTCCGCAGTCGGGATGCAGCGAATGCACCCACTCGATCTCGCTCGTGTTTTCGGAAAGGTGCGACTGCACCGGCAGGTTCCGTTCGGCGGCGATCCTTCCGAGCCATTCCATCAGCTCATTCGAGCACGACGGCGTGAACCGCGGCGTGATGATCGGGCGGATGCGGAAAAACCGGTCACAGGCGTCGAGCCAGCGCAGTGTTTCGCGCTTGCTCTCCTCCGTCGTCTCGCAGTAATAATCGGGGCTGTTGCGGTCCATATTGACCTTGCCCACATAGCCCGAGATCCCGGCACGCTCGAGCTCCTCCATCAGCACCAGCGTCGCGTCCGTATGAAGCGACGAAAACATGGAAACGCGCGTCGTGCCGAAGCTGACCAGATGTTCCGCAAGCGAACGATAGTGCATCCGCGCGTAATCGGGATCGGCAAACCGCGCCTCGGTGCGGAACGTATAGGTGTTGAGCCAGTCCAGAAGCGGCAGGTCCATGCCCATGCCGAGCATCGGATACTGCGGCGCGTGCAGATGCATATCACAGAACGACTGCATGATCAGCGCATCGCCGTAGTCCGCAAGCTGTCCCGACCGGAACCGTTCGGGCAGCGTCTCAAACACGCCCTCGATCACGCCGTCGGCGTCCAGAACGATGTAGCCGTCCCTGACCGCGTCCAGTTCCCCGAGCTTCGGCACGCTCAGGATATTGCCGTGCAGCACATACCAGCGCGGTTCCTCCCTGCCCGGCGTGTCGATGTCGTACAGCTCCGCAAGCGGGACCTCGACGGTCGTCAGCCGTTCCGGATGCCGCGCTATGACCTGACTGCCGCCCACGTCGCCGGTGATCGAAAGAAGCTCCGGAATGAGGTCCTTCGGAAACAGAACAGGGTTGCCGCGTCTGTCGTTTGCGATCGGCGCGACGATGCGTGTCGGGTCCTTCTGAAACGTCTCTAAAAGCGCGAGGACCGTCTTTTCCGTCACGCGGGGCTGATCCCCTACTGCGTACAGAATCCCGTCCGGATCGCTTTTAGAAGCGTCCTCCGTGCCGATCACGACGCTCGACGCGATCCCGCGCTCGGGATCGGGGTTTTCCGCGACGCGGTATTCCATGCGCTCCGCGATCATTCGGCGCTCCTCCGCGCCGGTTTTCAGAACGACGGTGCGCGAAACGAACCGGTCAGAAAGCCGGTCATAGAGCTCCAGCGCATGCAGGAGCATCGGCTTTCCGTCGATCGGATACGCAAGCTTGTCGCTGCCGAAGCGCTTGCTGCTGCCGGCAGCCGTCAATACCAAAGCAATTCTCATTTTCTGTACCTTTCCGAGGGTTTGCGGAAGACGTATCTGCCGCGGTACGGCTCGACGAGCTTCCCGTTCTCCACGACGAGCTCGCCGTTCAGAATCACGTCGCGCGTGCGTCCGGCGGCTTCCATGCCCTCGTAGGGCGAGTTGTCGCAGGCGTGCAGATTCGTTTTCCACGAGATCGTATGCGGCGCGTTCGGATCGAAGATCACAAGATCGGCGTCGCTGCCTGTCCGCAGCACGCCCTTTTGCGGGAACATGCCGAACAGTTTCGCCGCGCGTTCGGAGAGCAGCAGCGCCATCTGCTCGGGCGTGATCGCGCCGGTCCTGACCGCATAGGTGTAGACGAGCTCCGCGCGGTTCTGTACGCCCGCGCCGCCGTTCGGGATCTTCGTGAAATCGTCCTTTCCCATCGCCTTTTGCGCCATTGTGAACGAGCAGTGATCGGTGCCGATAAAATCGATATCCTTCTTTTTCATGCCGTCAAGGATCGCCGCGCGGTCCTTCGCTTCGCGAAGCGGCGGCGACATCACGAACTTCGCACCGTCCGGATCGGCGTAGCGTTTTACGTCAAGCGTGAAATACTGCGGACAGGTCTCGGCATAGACCTCGACGCCGCGCTTCCGCGCCGCACGGACTTCCGCAAGACCGTCTGCGGTGGACAGATGCACCACCCATGCGGGCGAATCGGAAAGCTCCGCAATACGCATCAGCCGCGCCACGCCCTCCGCTTCGACCGCCTGCGGACGCGTGACCGGATGCGCCGTCGGATCCATATGTCCCTTCGCCTTTTCCTCCGCGATCCGCGCCTGCAAAACATCGTAGTTCTCGCAATGCACGCCGATCACGCCGCCGCGCGCGCCGATGAATTTCTGCGCGTCGTAGATCTGCCCGTCGTTCACGCGCATCGCGTCATAGACCATATACATCTTGAACGAGGAGATCCCCGCCTGGAACATGTCGTCGACCTCGGCTTTGCGCGCGTCATTCCACTCGGACACCGCCATGTGGAAGCCGTAGTTGCAGGAACTCTTTTCGGCTTTCTTATGCCACAATTCGAGCGCGTCATGCATCGTCATGCCGTGATCCTGTGTTGCAAAGTCGAGCACCGTGGTCGTGCCGCCGACGACCGCCGCCTTCGTTCCGCTTTCAAAGTCGTCCGCCGTGACCGTCACGCCCAGATCGAGATCGAAATGCGTGTGCGTGTCGATGAAGCCCGCAAAGATATAACAGCCGGCTGCGTCGATCACGCGGTCCGCCTTTGCGTCGATCTCCGGCGCGATCCTTTTGATCTTGCCGTCCTTTACGAGAACGTCCGCTTTTTTTCTGCCGGTCGACCGGACAACCGTTCCGTTTTTGATCAGGATCTGCATGCTTTCGCCTCCGCACAAACTTTTACGGTTATTATATTATCATATTTTCTATCGTTGTGCAAGCGCATCGCGCGGCATAAAAAAGGGATCCTTCCGTTCTTCCAAGGATCCCTTTTTGATGATAATAGTATAGCACATCCGGCAAATGATTTCAAGTCTTTCCTTTTCCCGCAAATCACACTATGATAAAAGTAAAATATAAGAGGAGAACGATTGCATATGCTGTATCACGCATCGCAGACGCCGGGGATCGAAGTCCTTGAACCGCGCACATCCAACGAGAACGTGCCGCGGATCTATTTTTCGGACAAGCGCGAAAACGTGCTCGTCTATCTGTCCAACGCCGTCGAGAAGACCTGCCGCGAAAACGGCTTTGCGCATACCGGCAAGTGGCAGAAATGGGCGACCTACGGTTTTACAAGCGACGGACTGCTGCATTTTTCGGAGTATTACGAGAACGCGCTTACGGACACCTATGCAGGCGTGCAAAGCTATATCTATACGGTCGAGCCATCCGAAGCCGTGATTCCGTTTGAAAAGATCCGCAACTGTTTCTATGCCGAAACGCCGCAGCGGGTCGCCTCGTGCGAGATTGTGCCCGACGCGCTGGAAGCGCTCTTGAAAGCCGAGCGGGAAGGAAAAATCGTCATTACCCGCTATTCCGAGCTTTCCGAGCGCAGGCTCCAATGGATCCGTCAAACGACGTTCGACGAATACCGGAACGCCGCCGACGCGCCGGATTACCGGTACTTTCTCAAAAAGAAATACCCGTTCCTCGAAACCGAAGCATAAAAGCAAAAGTCCCGTGCAGAAGCACAGGACTTTTTGATTGAGACGATTATCTCTTGGAGAACTGGGGTGCGCGGCGGGCTGCATGCAGACCGTACTTTTTGCGCTCCTTCATTCTCGGATCGCGGGTAAGGAATCCCGCTTTCTTCA
>JAEESS010000102.1 GCA_016286445.1 Bacillota bacterium | reverse complement strand
TAAATTCCCGACAACTTGTCGGGAATTTCAAACAGGGTGTGTGCATAATGTGGGACAAGCTGTCCCTCATTTCCGACAAGCACACTTCGTGCCATCATGGCACGAAGTTATAGAAGCAAGGCTGAAAATGCGCGCCAACTTGGCGCTCTTTTTCGTTATGGATAATTCGTGCCAAGTTGGCACGAATTTTTGAACAGTGAAATTATGATGGGAGAAGCCGATCGCGCGTCGGCTTCTTTTCGGTTTTGGAGGTGATGATAAGCGCGAAAGGAATGTATCGCACCGCGACGGAAAGTGGGGTCAAATCCCACCGACCGGTCGCGGGAACGGAACAAAAGCAGAATGAAGGAGGTGAAATACAGGGCAAATACATCTCGTTGCTTTCTCCGGGCAACCGAAGAAATGATCAATTTTCAATGGATTTTTACAGGTATCGGGTGTGTAGATTCGGCTCCCTGCACGGGCTGTACGGCGACAAAAATCGCAAGGTTAGCCGCGCTTCGGGGAGCCGTTTCTGTTCCCGGGAAAAGAGGACAGAAGGCACAGCCGATGTCCTTGCAAGCATAGCATTTGGCGTTCCAAAAGCGCTTGTCGGGACACCCGACCCCGTATGCCGCCACAGGCGGAGAAAGGATTGTATGGAACACAGAACCAGAAACATTCACGTCGGTACCCGGCTGAACAACGCCGAGTATGAAGCACTCAAAACGTTATGCAATCGCACCGGTCTCGGCAGCACGCGGCTTTTGCGGAAGCTGATCACGGGCACGGAGATCCGCGAAAAGCCGACGCCGGAATTGCGGGACCTACAGCGCAGCGTCGACCGGATCGGAAACAATCTGAACCAGATCGCGCATCGGGCGAACGCCGCAGGCGTTCTCGAAAAGAGCAAATGGGACCGGACGAAGGCGCTGATGACCGCCCTCAAGGAGGAGATCCAAAAATGGCGATAACGAAGATTCTTGCAAAAAGCATGCGGCTCGATCGGCTGATCGCTTACGTCTGCAATCCCGCAAAAACGAGCGAGCGCGTGTTCGTTTCCTGCATCGGCTGCGAGCGGGAAACGGCGGCAAAAACATGGATGGAGACCAAGCGCCGGTACGGCAAGACCGACGGCGTGCAGGCGTATCATCTGATCCAGAGTTTCAAGCCGGACGAGCTCACGCCGGAACTGGCGCACGAGATCGGGAATCGCTTTGCGGAGGAGTATCTCGACGGTTATGAAGTGATCGTCGGCACCCATACCGACCGGCATCACATTCACAACCACATCATTTTCAATTCGGTTTCCGATCGGGACGGAACCAAATACCATTCGTCCCGGCAAACGTATTTCAACGAGATCCGGACGCTTTCGGATCGGCTTTGCCGCGAATGCGGCGTTTCGACCGTTGACGAGCCGCAAAGGAAGGCGCTGACCTACATCGAGTGGCGCATGCAAAAATGCGGCGTCAAAACGCAGCGTGAGCTGTTCGACCGGGACGCGGAGGAATGCCTGTCTCTGGCAATGGACGTCGGCAGCTTTTACGCGCGGATGGAGGATCGCGGGTACACGGTCCGGCACGGCAGCAAGTACCCGACCTTCCTTCCCTATGGCGGGGAGCGTTCGTACCGCGTGAAACAAAAGCAGCAGTCCATGACAGAGGACGATCTTGCCGCGTATATCGACCGCGCGATGCGCGATCCGACCTTTGAGGTCATCATGCCGCGGCAGCAGCGGGTGCATTTTCCGCGCGGAAAGATCACGGGCATTCGCGCGTTGATCCTCGCGTGGACGTACATCCTCGGGCTTGTCAACGACGGCGTCAAAACGCAGTATTACGTTTCGCCGGAGGAACTGAAACGGTTTACACAGCTGAAAGCGCAGGCGAAGTATCTGACGGATAACGGGATCGAGACGGCGGCGCAGCTTTGGGATCGCATCGACGCGATTGACGGCAGAATCGCCGCGCTGACGAAAGAGCGAACGATCCTGAACGTCAAGAAGAAGCGTCAAAAGCCGCTGTATGACGCGCTGCAGATGACGGCAATGTACGCGTATCGGGATACGGAAGCGTTCCCGCTGACGGTTGAGGAGCAGGAAAAAATCAAAGAGGCACATGAAATTTTACAAAATCACTCCATCGACATCCTCAACACGGAGCGGAATACGCTGTATGCTGAACTTGCAGAGGTCAACCGCGACATCCGCGCCCTCAAAAACGAGCGGCGGCTTTGCGAACGGATCCTCGCGGAAAGCTCGCAGATCGAGGAACAGCTGAAGCCGTATCTGACTGCGGAGCGCGAAATCAGAAAGGATTACTTGGACTATGAACGGTAACAAACCGAATCACAACCACACAGACATTGCAATACGGAACGGAAAAAGGAGATTTTATGAAGCGAACGGAAACAACCGGAACGGAGACCCTGCGGGTGCCGGTGCGTGCCCGATACATGATAGATAAAAGAAGCGGCAGTATGACGCGATCGTTTGAAACCGCAGAGCTGACCGTAAAAGAACTGGCAGAGTTTTTGGCAAGGAAATTCGGATTGGACTTAACGGAAAACATAATCACAGAGACAGGAGGTGATGCCGTTTGAAAGCGGCGATCTACACACGGTTCAGTTCCGACAATCAGACGGAAATGAGCACACAGGCGCAGGTTCGGGCGTGTACGGAATTTGCGAACGGAAACGGAATGGACATTTACCGGATCTATTCCGACGAGGCAATCTCCGGCACGGAGGAAAAGACCAATCAGCGCGCGCAGTATCAGGCGATGCTGGCGGACGCCAAGCAGCACCGGTTCGAGGTTCTGCTGATTCACAAGTATGACCGCGTCGCGCGGTCCTTGGAAGAACACATCCGGCTGTCCAAGATGATGGAAAAGGAAAAGATTCCGATCATCGCGGTGGCGCAGAACTTCGGAGCAAGCATCGAGGGCGACTTCGCCAAGCAGATGATGTGGGTGCTGTCGGAGTATTACAGCAAAAACCTCTCCAAAGAGGTGCGGAAGGGGCATCGCGAGGTTGCGTTGAAGGGGCTGCACAACGGCGGCCCCGCCCCCTTCGGGTATCGGATCGAAAATCAGCAGCTCGTGATTGAGCCGAGCGAAGCGATCTATGTGAAAAAGATGTTCGACGCGGCGCTGAACCGCAGAGGGCATACGGGGCTGATCCGCGAGATGAAGGAAGCGGGCGTCCGCGGCAGGAACGGAAAAGAGATCAAGTACACGCAGATCTATGAGATCCTGCGAAACGAGAAGTACGCGGGCATCTATGTGTATTCGGTGGAGGGATGCCGGCACCGCAAGACACGGCTGGAGACCGCGGGCGCGATCCGGATCGACGGCGCGATCCCGGCGATCGTGGACAAAAATACTTTCTATGAGGTGCAGAAAATCATGGACATGAGAAAGCAAAACGGCAGAAAGCAGAACGAGTATCTCTGCAGCGGGCTGGTCTACTGCAAGTGCGGCGCAAAGATGCACATCCACCGCGCTCCGAACCGGAAAGGCGACAAGTATGTGTACTACGCCTGCAGCGCCAACTGCGGCGCGCCGACGGTGCGCGAGGAGGTGCTCGTCAAGGCGGTGACGGATTATCTCAAGGAGCTGCTGTCCGACGCAATGCAGCTCAAGATCGCGCACTTTCTGCGCTCCTACCGGAATCACCGGAAGGATTGCCGAGCGACCTACACCGCGGTGGTGAAAAAGCAGATCGCGGCAAAGCAGACCGAATACGACAATCTGGTGAAAAATCTGTCCGCGGCGACGTTCGCGCCGGAGATCATTCAGGATCTGAACAACCGGATGAAAGCGCTGAAGGCGGAGATCGAGACCCTGAAGACCGCCGATCCGCCGGAGGAGTATTCGACGGGCACGATTCTCGAATGGCTGAAGGCGATCAGCGCCGCGCCGGACCGTCGAGCGGTGCATCTGCTCGTCGACCGGATCGAGGTCAGCTCGGACAAAGAAAAAACAGACGTCAACGTGATTTCCACATTGACGTCCGTTGGAGAATTGGTAGCGGCGATCCGATTCGAACGGATGACAGGTCGGGTATGAACCGACTACTCTGGCCAACTGAGTTACACCGCCATTGGTA
>JAEESS010000045.1 GCA_016286445.1 Bacillota bacterium | reverse complement strand
GTTCTGAAAGGAGAACCGCCATGCATATCCGACTGATCCGTCACGGCACGACGGCGGGCAACGCCGCGCGCCGCTACGTCGGCATTTCCGACGAGCCGCTGTGTCCCGAGGGACGCGCCGCCGCGGAGCAAAAAGAAAAGGACCTTTCGCTCAGCCGCGTCTATGTTTCGCCGCTTACGCGTGCGCGGCAGACCGCGGCGATCCTGTTCCCGCATGCGGAGCAGATCGTCGTCGAAAACCTGCATGAAATGGACTTCGGCGCGTTCGAGGGACGGACCGCCGACGAGATGGAAAACGATCCCGTCTATCGCGCATGGGTCGACGATCTCTGCCGCGGCGTTTGTCCCGGCGGCGAATCGCAGGCGGACTTTCACGCGCGCGTCGGCGCGGCGTTTGCGGAGACGCTGCAAAAGGCGCAGGGGGATCTCACGTTCGTTGTGCACGGCGGCGTGATCATGTCGATCCTCTGGCAGTTTGCAGAGCCGAAGAAGGATTTTTATGACTGGGTCGTGCAGAACCTTTCCGGCTATGAAGCGGATGCTTCGATCCAAAACGGCACGATCGTGCTGAAAAACGTACGGCGGCTGCCGTAATCATCATTGACTGAACAAAGAAAAGGAGCGGGCGATCATGTACAGAATTATCACCAAGAAGAACCTGAACCCGACCGTGACGCAGATGGAGATCGAAGCGCCGCTGGTCGCAAACAAGGCGCTGCCGGGGCAGTTCATCATCCTGCGCGTCGATGAAGCGGGCGAACGCATCCCGCTGACCGTCGCGGGCGTCGACAAGGCGCGCGGCGCGGTCAAGATCATCTTTCAGATCGTCGGCGCGACGACCGAGCTGCTCAACCATAAGAACGAGGGCGAATCCATCCAGGATTTCGTGGGACCCTTGGGCGTTCCGACGCACACTGAGGGGATCAAAAAGGTCTGCATCGTGGGCGGCGGCGTGGGCTGCGCGATCGCAATGCCGGTGGCGCAGGCGTTCCACGAGCAGGGCGCCGAGGTCACGTCGATCATCGGGTTCCGAAACAAGGACCTGCTGATCCTCGAAGACGAGTTTCGCGCCTGCTCCGACCGGCTCGTCGTTATGACCGACGACGGCTCTTATGCGCGGCACGGCAACGTCACGGTTCCGCTGAAGGAGATGCTTGAAGCGGGCGAGCGGTTCGACATGATCATCACGATCGGTCCTTTGATCATGATGAAGTTCGTCACGCTGACCGCGAAGCCGTTCGGCGTGCCGGTCACGGTGTCCATGAACCCGATCATGATCGACGGCACGGGCATGTGCGGCGGCTGTCGGCTGACGCTCGTGGAGGACGGCAAACGCGTCACGAAGTTCGCCTGTGTCGACGGACCGGACTTCGACGGCTACAAGGTCGATTTCGACGAGGCGATGAGCCGCGGGCGGATGTACTTTGATTTTGAACGGCGCGCGCACGAGACGGCGTGCAATCTGTTCCGCAACGCATAAGGAGGGGACGTATATGGCACTGAATCCGAAAAAGCATGAAATGCCGACGCAGGCGCCGGAGGTCCGCGCGCATAACTTCAGCGAGGTCGCATTGGGCTATACCGCCGAGATCGCGGTCGAGGAAGCCAAGCGCTGCTTAAACTGCAGGAACAGCCCCTGCGTTTCCGGCTGTCCCGTCAACGTGAACATTCCCGACTTTATCACGAAGATCAAAACGGGCGATTTCGAGGGCGCGTATCAGATCATCAATAAGACCTCGTCGCTGCCCGCCGTCTGCGGCAGGGTTTGCCCGCAGGAAACGCAGTGCGAAAGCAGGTGCACGATGGGCGTGAAATTTGAGCCGGTCGGCATCGGCAGGCTCGAACGCTTTGTCGCCGATTATCATAACGCCAACGCGACGGAAAAACCCGCCGCGCCCGCGCCGAACGGACATTGGGTCGCGGTCGTGGGCTCCGGTCCCTCCGGCCTTACCTGCGCGGGCGATCTTGCAAAGAAGGGATACAAGGTCTCCGTTTTCGAGGCGCTGCACACCGCGGGCGGCGTGCTCGTCTACGGCATTCCGGAGTTCCGTCTGCCCAAGAGCATCGTCGCAAAGGAGGTCGAGACCTTAAAGGAGCTCGGCGTGGATATTCAGACGAACGTCGTGATCGGCAAGACGCTGACGGTCGACGAGCTCTTCGATATGGGCTGCGAAGCGGTCTTTATCGGCTCCGGCGCGGGTCTGCCGAACTTCATGAACATCCCGGGCGAAAGTTTGAAGGGCGTCTATTCCGCAAATGAGTTTCTGACGCGCTCGAACCTGATGAAGGCGTACCTTGCGGATCCCGTCACGCCGATCCAAAAGGGCGGCAAGGTTGCGGTCGTCGGCGGCGGGAATGTCGCGATGGACGCCGCAAGAACGGCGCTGCGGCTCGGCGCGGAGCATGTCTATATCGTCTACCGCCGCTCGATGGAGGAGCTTCCCGCAAGAAAGGAAGAGGTCGAACACGCGATGGAGGAAGGGATCGACTTCCGGCTTCTCAATAACCCGGTCGAGATCCTCGGCTACCGGAATCCCGACGATCCGCGCGATCCGAAAAACGGCTTCGTGACCGGCATGCGCTGCATCCGCATGGAGCTCGGCGAGCCGGACGCGAAGGGCAGACGCCGCCCCGTTCCGATCCCCGGAAGCGAGTTCACGCTTGACGTCGATACGGTCATCATGGCGATCGGCACCAGTCCGAATCCGCTCATCAAGAACACGACCGCGGGTCTCGAAGTCAACTCGCACGGCGGGATCATCGTCAACGAGGACGGGCTGACCTCGCGCGAAAACGTATACGCGGGCGGCGACGCCGTCACCGGCGCCGCGACGGTCATTTCGGCGATGGGCGCGGGCAAGCTTGCCGCAAAGGCAATCGACGAAGCACTTTCATAACACGATCGACAGGGCTGTCCGAAAATGTGCGTGAAATTCTTGATTTCGGAACGGTTTTCTGCTATTATATATTTGTTGAAATATGTGATCATTATCACAAAAAAAGGGCTTGACAAAATGAGCATAAGGCGTATCATCAGACAGACAGACAGACAGACAGACAGACAGACAGACAGACAGACAGACAGACAGACAGATAGAATAAGTCTGCTTGTTTTCCATACCCGTAACCGCAGACACACCGTGTCGAGGGCTTCACCGCCTCCGGCAAGGTGTGCTTTTTGTTGCTGACAGAACGGAACAATTCTTGTGAAAGGAAGAGGAAATGAAGATGAAAAACAAGTTGTTATCCATTTTGCTGACCATCTGCATGGTCGCGCTGCTGCTGCCGGTGAGCGTGACTCCGGCGTATGCAGAGAGTGAAGTCACAAAGACCTATTCATTAAGTACTTATGTAAGAGCTGACGATAAACTCAGCTTTTCCCTGACTGATCCTGATGATAACACTTCAAAAACTGTATTTGCAGCAGATGGCGATACTTCTACAAACGGTATCAGAAAAACAGGCTCTGCCTATGAAGTGAGCAATAAATTGAGCTATGACGATAGTCCTAATGTCAGGTTTTTTGTATTGCCGAATGTCAACGGAAAAGTTACTAAAATCGAGTTCACAAAAGCTTGCAGAGTCGCTGGACAAGTAATTGTTGGTGATCATGATGCGTGGCCGCCTACATGGGAAGATACCTCGTTCTTCATGTCAATAGATGGCATGAAATATAATGGTACTGATGAGGCGTTAACCGGTGAAAGTCATCTTGATGGAAGTGGAAATACGACAGAAAGTGTAAATTTTACATTTATCAGTACTGATCCGGAAGGAATAGAAGGCAATCTGTCGCTTTGGCTTGGAAAAATGTCAATGTTTAGAATGCTTTCTGGTTGTGAGATCAAAATCACTTATATTCCAGCAGCAGAACCCGCACACGAGCACGACTTCACATACGCCCTCAATGGCAACACGCTGACCGCTACCTGTGGCGGTACTGACGGGCTGGAGTGCCCGCTTACCAATCATCAGATTTCGACGTCGCTCACCGCAGATAATGTATACGACAGTGACCCAGCTATGCTTTTTCCTGCTACGCTGATTAACTTCGCACTTTTCAGCACAGAGACGGGAGCCACGAAGGGCAACATCACCTATGTGAACAATACGACCAGCGAAAACCTCGGCACCACAATGCCCAGTGACCCCGGCCAATATACCGCCAGTATCACCATCACAGCAGGAGGCACTGGTTACACGCTGACAAAGACTTACAACGTGTATTCCTATGCTCAAATTAACAACATCTATCCGCAGCTCAACATTAGCACTGATGAATACGCAAGCACAACTATGGCTGGCGAAGGACAGACGGTTACCATCACCTTCACGCCGAAGTTCGGCGAGACATTGACGGGGCTGACCGTGACGGGCGCAACGACAAACTACAGCATCGGCAGCGGCATTACCGACAACGGCAGCAACACCTATACGTTCACCATGCCAGCCGAGAATGTCACCATTGGTGCCACATTCTCTATCAGCGAGGACGACTTCGCACAGAGCGGCGACACCTACACCATCAAGACCGCCAACGGATGGGACTGGTTCTGCTTCACCGTGAACAGCGACTTGGCTCCCAACGGCTACAGCGGTAAGACCGTCGTACTCGCCGCAAGCGTCGGTTCGTCGGAGATGGCGGGCACGAGCGACCACCCGTTCAAGGGGACGTTCGACGGACAGGGCAAGACGCTGACGTTCAGCCTGCATGCCGGCGAGGGCTACAGCGCCCCGTTCCATTACACCAACGGCGCCACCATCCGCAACCTCCACGTCGAGGGCACCATCACGGGCGGCGACAATATTTCGCTGGGCGGTCTGGTGGGCAAGGCCACGGGCAACATCACCATCGAGAACTGCCGCGTGAGCACCGAAATAAGCACTACCCACAGCGGCGCTGCGTGGCACGGCGGTGTCATTGCACTTTGGTATGACTCGAACGTCGCCTGCACCGTCACGGGCTGTGTCTATGACGGGCTGATATACAACCCCAGCGAGGCCGACGCGACCACCTACTGCAACGGCTTCATAGGAAACCTCTTTGGAAGTAATCTGACCGTCACGTTCACCGATTGCCTCTACGCCCCCGCCGCATACGGCACGGGCGAGTACGCGCCGGGCGACAACTGCTTCACGTTCGTCTATCCAAACAGCAGCCCGACCTACAACATGACGAACTGCTACTACACCACCGCGCTCGGCAAGAGGCAGGGCCGCCCCGCAGCCACGGCGACCGACGCGCCCGCCAACCTCGGCGACGCGACCACCGACCACGGGCTGGTGAAGGGCTACGCCAACGGCTTCCTCTACAACGGCAACTACTACACGCCGAAGTACGGCGACGCGGTGGTGGAGTATGTCTTCAATGCCCTTTGGGAGCATGCCGACGTGACCATCAACGGTCAGGGCAACAACCTCGTAGGCGTGAATATCACGGAGGAGGTCGGTAACGTCACGAGCGTGACCTACAACCGGACATTCACCTCAGGAACTGCCGCAGCGGTGATACTGCCGTTCGACTATACCTGCAACGGTAACGAGGGTGGTTCATTCTACTCGTTTGCCGGCGTGAGCGGCACAACCCCCGTCATGGAAGACGGCAATCATGTGACCTCACTGACGGCCAACACGCCGTATCTGTTCGTGCCGACCGCCACGGCGATGACGTTCCCGAACATCTCGAAAATGACGGACGGAGTTGTTACACTGAAACCCACGGCAGGCGATCATACAGTCACATCAGGTGACTGGACGCTTACGGGTATATATGCACCCAAAACATGGACAGGCATTGAACCGGACTACGATAATGCTTTCATCCTGAATAGCATTGGCAAATTGAACCATATATCTTTTGATGAAACGGTCAAGCCTACGGACGGTTATTTCGTTGGAAGTGTAATTACATACACCGTCACCTTCGACGCAAACGGCGGCACCGGCACGATAGCAGCGGAGACCGTGACCGGCGGCGCAACCTACACCCTGCCCGCCTGCACCTTCACCGCGCCGGAGGGCAAAACCTTCTTCGCTTGGTCGGTGAAGATCGGCGACGCCGAGGCTGTGAACAAGCAGCCGGGCGACACGATCACCGTCACGGCGGATACCACCGTCACGGCAACGTGGGAATGGAGATTGCAGGACGGCTATTATCTGATCGGGCAGAACGGCTGGACGGTCGACGCGCTCGACCCGGCGCAACAGTTCACGGTGAACCCGGAAAACGAAAACGAGTACATGCTCGAGACCACGCTTGCGGAAGGCGATACGATCAAGGTCGTGCGCGTTGCGGACGGCGCGATCGCGCAGTGGTATCCGGATCCGGGCGACAACTATACCGTAACATCTGATTATGCGGGCAGCGTCACGATCTATTTCAAGCCTACCTATGACAATGCATGGTCTGCGTTCGGCGGTCATATCTGGATCGTACCGGTCGTCCCGTCGTTCCGCGGATTGCAGCTGGAGCTTTCCGGCAAGATCGGCGTGATGTTCAATATGAACCTGCCGGAGATCGTAGGCGTGGATTATGCCGACAGCTACATGACGTTCACGATCCCGCACGGCGAATGCACGGCGGAAGCGGCGTACACGGAAGGCTCCGATTCGTTCACCTGCTACATCAACGCGATCCAGATGGCGGAGCCGATCACGGCAACGTTCCACTATACGCAGAACGGCGTCGAAAAGACGGTCGAGATCACACGCTCTGCCAAGAATTACTTTGAGTCGTACGATGACAATCAGAATCTGTTCGATGATAAGACGCAGGCGCTGATCGAAGCGACGGCGGACTACGGCTACTATACGCAGGCGTTCCTTGCGGCGCAGAAGGGCTGGAATCTCGATGGAGAGGATACGCCTTACGCGAAGATGGATAAGCGCTACAAAAAGTCGTTCGACGAGTATGACGTTTCGGGCTATGCGATCAGCTGCCCCGATATCGGCGAGCTCTTCAGCAAGGTTTCGTTCTCGCTTGTGCTGGATTCCGAAACCGCGATCCGTCTGTACCTTACGCCGAAGAACAGCGACGACACCGTCACAGCGAGCTGCTCTGGCGACAAGGACGCCAAGGTAACCAAGAAGGGCGCCCGCTGGGTTGTGGAGATCTTGAACATCTCGGCACATCAGCTGTCCACCGAATACGAAATCTCCGTAACGGCAGGGGATGTTACGGCGATGATCAGCGTCTCCGCGCTGTCCTATGTGAATCTGATGCTGGACAACTATACGGATCAGACAGCACAGAACGCAGCCGCAGCGATCTATTACTACTCCGCAGCGGCAGACGCGTACAAGGGAAATTGACCAACTGACACGGCAAAACGAACCGAGGGCGAAGCGAAAAGGCTTCGCCCTTTCCTTGCCTTCAGACATTTTTCTTTGTCGGAAAACTTGTGCTTTGCGCGGTTTTCCTGTATACTGGTTTATCATGGATCGGTGTGCGCCGTCGGGCGCGGAAAGGATGCATTATGCGGTTACGCAAACGGCTGATTTCTTTGATTCTCGTTTTTCTGCTGGCGCTGACAATTCTGCCCGCGGCAGAGGCAAAGACCGGCACACTGGTCAAAAACACCGGCGTCCGGCACGAGCTTTGTACTTCGCTTTCCGCACAGGCGCAGGCGTACTACACCGGAAACTACACCTATGATGCCGTGAGCGCGCTTTCGGGGTCGGCTTCGGACCCGATGAACAGTGCGATGTTTTCCCGGCTCAGTACGCTGATGAGTTCCACGATGACAAAGTCCGTCAGCTACAGCTCGCTGACAAGCTATTGGCCGAAGACCGACGCGAACAACGGATCGTCAAACCCGATTCTGTTTTACTCGGACGAGCTTTCCGGAAGCTTCAACCGCGAGCATGTCTGGCCGAAATCCCGTGCAAGCTTTAAGGAGAGCAATGGCGGATGCGACCTGCACCATCTGCGCCCGACGAACGCCAACGTCAATTCCACACGCAGCAACTATACGTTCGGCAACGTCAAGGGCGTGCTTCCTTCCTATAAAACCTACGCGTATGACGGCAGGACCGTCCTCTGGTACGACACAGGCGCGGACCTCGTTGAGGTCAACGACAACATCAAGGGCGACGTCGCTCGCATTCTTCTGTACGTCTGGTGCCGCTGGGAGGAGCCGAACCTCTATGAAAACGATCCGGATCCCGTGATCGGCCCCAACGACGACAAAAACAACGGGCTGAAGGTCATCGAATCGCGCGAGACGCTGCTGGAGTGGATGCGGATCGACCCGGTCGACACCTGGGAGATGTCGCGAAACGACCAGTGCGAAAATGTGCAGGGCAACCGCAACGTGTTTATCGACTATCCCGAATACGCATGGCTGGTCTTCGGCATGACGCCGCCTGCGGACTATCAAACGCCGAGCGGAATGGCAGCAGGCGGGGATCCGACCCCGACGCCCACGGCAACCGCAACGGCTACACCGACGCCCACGCCAACACCGACGCCTACGGCAACCGCAACCGCAACGCCTACGCCCACCACGACAGCAACCGCAACCGCAACGCCTACGCCGACGCCCACGCCAACACCGACGCCTACGGCAACCGCAACGCCTACGCCGACGCCCACCCCGACGGCAACCGCAACGGCAACGCCTACGCCGACCCCTACGCCTACGGCAACCGCAACGCCGGTCCCGACTGCGCCGTCTGCCGTTGATCTTCCGAAGAGCGGAGATTATGTGCTGCGCATCGATGGCGGATACGTTTCAGAGCACACGGAGACGGTCAACGAAAAGGAGTGTCTGCGCGTCGATCTGTTCCTGGACGGCGTGACGAACGAGCGCCTGCTTTCGTCCGTTTCCTTCAAGCTGCTGTATCAAAAGGATCAGCTGATCTTTGAAAAGTATAAAGCGCTGTCCGGCTCAATGAGTTATGCGAACACGAATGTTCCGGGCTTTGTACAGTTTGCGTACATTTCCGCGAACGGCACGATGGTCGACGGCACGACGCCGCTTCTGACGCTTTGGTTCACGACCGCCGGGGAACTGCCGGCGGGTACGCAGCTTCGCTTTGCGCTCAGCGAGCCGGCAAGGGCGGATTCCATCAAACAGGGCGATTACACCTCTGAAAAGCGTACCGTCGGCGTTCGCATGAAGCCGTTCGGCGTCGCGCCGATCCTGGGCGACGTAAACTGTGACTGCGACGTTACGGCTGCGGACGCCGCGTTGCTGCTGCGCGCGCTGGTCGGGCTGGACACGCTTTCCGGGACTGCTGCGGAAAATGCCGAGGTGGACGGCAGGGAGACACTTTCCGCCGAGGACGCCGCGTGGATCCTCAGGTATGTCGTCCGGCTGACCGACCGCTTCCCGGTCGAGGAGTAACCGGCGCGTTTGCATTTTTTCGCGGGGAATGGTATACTGTTTACAGAGTCGGCGCAAGCCGAAACAACTACAGGAGGCGTATGATGAAAAGTCTGAAAAAGTACATTGCTGAGTTCATAGGCACATTCGTGCTCGTTCTGGTCGCATGCGGCGTCGCGGTGATGTCCAAGTGCGAAGGCAACGCGGGCATTTTGCTGACCGCGCTGGCGTTCGGCGGCGTCATCGTTGCAATGGCTTATTCGATCGGCAACATCTCCGGCTGCCACATCAACCCGGCGGTTTCCCTCGCGGTGCTGATCAACGGCGGCATGAAGCTCGGTGATTTCATCGGCTATGTGATCGCACAGTATCTCGGCGCAACGGCGGGCGCGGCGGTGCTCGGTGTGATCAACGGCTGCAAATTTGCGGGTCTGGCCGTGAACGGCACGGCAGGCGTCGGCGGAAACGTCTGGATCGCGCTTTTGGTCGAGGTCCTGCTCACCTGCATCTTCGTGCTGGCGGTGCTCGGCGCAACGTCCAAGATCGAGAACGGCAAGGTCGCGGGGCTCGTGATCGGCGGTTCTCTGGCGCTCGTTCATTTCCTCGGCATCTACCTCACCGGCACAAGCGTTAACCCGGCGCGTTCCTTCGGTCCTGCGCTGATGGATGCGTTTGCGGGCGGCACGGGGCTCGGTGAATACTGGATCTTCCTCGTCGGTCCGATGGCAGGCGGCGTGCTCGCGGCATTGCTGTGGAAGCTTTTGAACGGCAGAAAGACAGCCAAATAAGATCGGAACAAAACGTCGCCGCGGGTTATGCGGCGGTGTTTTTGCATCGAAGAGAAGCCGGACGGCAGACGGCGCTTCGTCAACAGTTTTCCGGACAGGAAAAGAGCCGGGCGTTTGCCCGGCTCGTGCTTTGTGTGCGATTATTGCAGCGCAAAGGTGAGGCTCATCAGGATCGCTTCGGTCTCGGTGCCTTCGGAAAGGTCCACGCCCGTCAGCTTGATGCTGACCCATACGCCTTCGGCGATCTCGCCGTAGTATTCGATCCAGTTCATGCCGACGTTCTTATAGCTGCGTCCCTGCATCTCGATCCCGCCGATCATGCGGGGCGCAAGCTCCGTGAGGTTCTCGAAGCTGTCCTTATAGAAATCGATCTTTTCAAGCGATTCCTTGCATTCGATCTTGAAATAGGACTGGCTGTAATCCGCCCGCTCCGCACTCGGCGCGCAGTAGATGTAGGTCTTCTGGAGATACCAGTTTTTGTTCGGGATCGCCGCCGTGACGTTGACTGTCGGACCGGAGAAACCGACCTTCGCTTCAAACGTCTGCGTTTCGGTCGGGTTCGTGCCCGCCGGCGTGCTGCTCGCGACCTTCGGGAAGCCGGAGACGTCCGCGGTGCTGTATTCGTCGCGCGACATGCCGCTGATCGCGGTCGCGCAGCAGGTATAGCTGCCGTCGCCTTTCTTATCCTGGAAGGTCACGGTGACGATGGCGTTGTCGCCGTCGGTCCAGATCGCGGACTGCGTCTTGCCGTCGTTGTTTTGCTCGTCGTGTCCCTGCTTGCCTGCCGCCGCGCCGATCTCGTCAAACGTCAGTGCAGAGCGGAAGTCGTTCGGCATATCGTTCATCCAGCGATAGAGACCAGCAAGCTTTGCGCGGTCGATCACACCGTCGCTTTCGCCGTACGGCGCACCGGGGAACGCGGCTTCCGCAGCGGGCGCTTCGGTTTCGGCAGGCGCTTCGGTCTCGGCAGGCGCTTCGGTTTCGGCAGGCGGGAGCACGCCGCGCTTCAGCGTCAGAACGGTGTTCACATAATCCAGAGCGATCGTGTCGTCGTCGATCCTGTGCATGGTGTAGTACGGATTGCCGGAGATCGTCACGGCGCCTTCCTGCGTCCAGCCGATTTCAAACTCTACGTCCATCAGCATGAGCTTGCCCGTAAAGTCCTCGTTCAGTTCGAGATAGGTGTTGGCGATGCCGGTCGTTTTCAACTGCTCGCCTTCAAAGACGTAGCCCTCGACCTCGCATGAGATGAGCCCGTATTCGCCTGGGGTGAAGACCGGTTCGGCTGCGGGTTCTTCGGAAGCGGCGGGCGCTTCGGTCTGCGTTGGTTCTTCGATGACGGGCGCTTCCGTCGTGACGACAGGCGTATCCGGCGTTGTTTTATTGTCTTTGCCGCCGCACGCAAACATACCGACGGTCAGAAGGAACGCCAGAAACAGAATCAAAAAGCGTTTCATTTGCTAATTTCTCCTTGTACTGTATTTGGGAACATATACCTTATCTATTATAACAGATTGTGCGTATGATTTGCAAGTGCAGCGTTTGACTTCCGGCGGCAGGCGTGGTACAATGCCCGTATCAGCATGACAGGAGGGGCTTATGACCGATTACGAAGCCTTGATCGCACAAACGGAGGCGCTGATCTCGGGCGTCCCGCACAGGATCGCGAACCTTGCAAACGTGTCCGCGCTGATCTTCGATACGCTCGAAGACCTGAACTGGGCGGGGTTTTATCTTCTGGAAGGCGAAACGCTTGTATTGGGACCGTTTCAGGGCAAGCCTGCCTGCATCGAGATCCCGGTCTCACGCGGGGTCTGCGGCGCCGCCGTGCGCGAGGATCGCGCGCAGCTCGTCCCGGACGTGCACGCCTTTCAAGGGCACATCGCCTGCGATTCCGCGTCGCGCTCGGAGCTCGTCGTGCCGCTGCATCAAAACGGCGCCGTGATCGGCGTGCTCGATCTCGACAGCCCGTTGCCCGCGCGCTTCACCGAAGCGGACCGCGAGGGCATGGAGCGCCTTGCCCGCATTCTCGAACAGAATCTCTGAACCGTCACAGCGTTCCGCGATCTGCGGGACGCTTTTGCTTTGGGGAAGCGCGACAAAAGAACGGACGAAGGAACCCGCTTCGTTGACAGAAGAGGGCATGTATGATATATTGAACACAGGATCAATGGGGGACGGGGAAGTGCGAATCAAAAACAAATGGATCTGCGATCACCGATGGCTGCTTCTGACGGCAGCGCTCTCCTTTTTGACTGCGCTCGGCGTGTTTTTGCCGGCGATCATTCAGGATCGCGGCTTTTTCCTGATCGTCGATGATTTTAACGTGCAGCAGATCCCGTTTACGGAGGCGGTGCGGACGTCGCTTGCCGCAAAGCCTGCGGGCGAGTGGTTTTGGGGCATGGACCTCGGCACGTCCCTGATCAACGCGTTTTCGTTCTATAACCTCGGCAGCCCGTTCTTCTGGATCACCATGCTGTTTCCGGGCGTGGCGTTTCCGTATCTGGTCGGCTGGATCTTTATTCTCAAATATGTGTTCGCCGCGGTGACGGCGCATCTGTATCTCAGGCGCTTCCTGAAAGAAGAGCGATTCGCGGTGATCGGCGCGCTGCTGTATGCCTTTTCCGGATTTCAGTCGGCGAATCTCATGTTCTATCATTTCCATGAGGTCGTGGCGTTTTTCCCGCTGCTGCTGCTTGCGCTGGAGCTGGTGATGGAGGACAGGCGATACCGGCTGCTGTTCATCTTTACCGTTTTTCTGAACTGTATCGTCAACTATTTCTTCTTCATCGGAGAGGTCGTTTTTCTCGCCGTCTATTTTCTCGTCCGGTTCCATGACCGCCCTTGGAAAGAACTTGTCAAAGCAATTCTGAACCGCGTGCTGGACGGTGCATTCGGCGTCTGTATGGCTGCCGTGCTGTTTTTGCCGGCGGTATTCTATGTGATGCACAGCTCGCGAAGCGCGTTCTGTCTGAAAGGGGACACCGTTCTTTACGGGCTGACGGATATCATGTTGATCACGAAGGGGCTGCTGCTGCCTGCCGACCTGATGAACGGCGCAAACTCCATCATTTCGAGCTGGAGATCGACGGCGGCATATCTGCCTTTGTTCGGCATGGCGTTCGTGTTTGCGTATCTGCTTCGGGGCGGGAAGTGGCTCGGAACGCTTCTGCTGATTTTTCTGACGGTCAGCTATTTCCCGTTTCTGCAGACTGCGTTTTATATGTTTGCCGACCTGTATCAGCGCTGGTGGTACATGCTCGTGCTGCTGCTCGCGCTTGCGACCGTCAAGGTGCTGGAAGAGCCGAAGTTATACCGGATCGGTCTCGGCGTCGCGATAAACGCCGCGCTGATCGCCGCAATGTATATCGGGATTTGCTTTGTATTTCCCGGCAGCGCCGGGCGCGTGTACAATCCGAGGCGATTCTTCGTGCAGGTGGCGATCGCGATCCTGTCGCCGGTCGTGATCTGGGCGCTGATGAAGCTTCGCAGGTTCAATTGGAAACACGCCGCGCTGTTGACCGCGCTGGCATGCCTTGTAACGAGCGGATTGACGCTGTTCTGGTACCGCGAGCTGAATACCGCGGGCAAGTATCGTTCGCGTTATGAGCTAGGCAGGCAGATTGAAGCGATCGACGAGCAATACCGGTTCCGCACGCAGGACTCGCTTCTGACCATGAACGGGGAGGCGGCGGGCTATGTCGGCTTTTGCTCCACGCTCGAGAATGGGAGCTTTTCGTTCAATACGCTGTTTGACATCAACAACGGAAACAGGACGAAGGATCGCGCCGACGTCCGCGGCGTATCCGCGCTGCTCGGCGCGAAGTATCTGATCACGAACGAGCAGACCGAAAAGGGCGAGCAGCGGGAGCATCTGACCGTTCGCGGGGTCACATACTATTTCACGGAGTATTCCAAGGTCTGTCCGATCGGGTTTTCGCTGGATCGGTATATGACGACCGAACAGCTGAAGGAGCTGCCGGTCGAGGACCGCGCGTGCGCGCTGATGTACGCGTTCGTGATCGAACCGGATCAGATCGGGGAGGTCGAAGCGCTTGCAGAGCCGTTTGACACGGCTTCGGTCGACCTTGAAAACGACCTGTTCGAAGCGATCGCGCGCTGTCAGGAAAACGCCGTATCGGAGTTTCACCGCGACAATACCGGCTTCCGCTGCAAAACGGCGTACGATACGGATCGCTATGTCTACTTTACGGTCCCGTACGATGAGGGTTGGATCGCCGAGATCGACGGCGTACCTGCGGAGATCCTCAATTCCGGCGGCATGATCCTGCTTGCCGTTCCGGCAGGCGAGCATGCTGTCTCGTTCATCTATCACACGCCGGGACTGCGCCTCGGCGCGCTCGTCAGCGGCGTTTCCTGGCTTGCATTTATCGCCGCAGCGGTCTGCCGGCACACCCTGCGCAAAAGGAAAAGCAGAAAAACAGATGATTCCGTTAATAATCGCAAGATCGCATCATTATAAAATTTGTGATTTTTGAAAAATAATCGTTGACAGATGCGGAATCTTTCGTTATAATAACACTTGCGCTAAGTGCGTAGGGGAGCATAGCTCAGCTGGGAGAGCATTTGCCTTACAAGCAAAGGGTCACAGGTTCGAGCCCTGTTGTTCCCACCACGAAATGGCCCGGTAGTTCAGTTGGTTAGAATGCCAGCCTGTCACGCTGGAGGTCAGGGGTTCGAGCCCCCTTCGGGTCGCCATTATGCCTCGGTAGCTCAGTTGGTAGAGCAAGGGACTGAAAATCCCTGTGTCGGTGGTTCAAGTCCACTCTGAGGCACCATCCTGCGGGAATAGCTCATTTGGTAGAGCGCAGCCTTGCCAAGGCTGAGGTGGCGGGTTCGAGCCCCGTTTCCCGCTCCACGACAACAAGGCGGCTGCAGCCGCTTTTTCATACAGGATTCGGCGCCATGGCCAAGCGGTAAGGCACGGGTCTGCAAAACCCTTATCCCCGGTTCGATTCCGGGTGGCGCCTCCAAAAGAAGCCCCAAAAACCTCAGTGTTTTGGGGCTTTTTTCTATCCCGTCTTGTGCTCATTTACCAAACTGGACACAAAGTGGACACAGTTTTTAGATATAGGATAGCTTATGCATATGACTAATAAGGAGGAGGATCGTTCTGATTTATTTCTCTATTAGTGAAAATCACTAATCATGGATAGCGGTTTTCTACTCGCTTCATACATAAGTCTCATTTTTCTTGAAACTCTTGTGACTTTGTGATAATATGATTATCAAGAAATAATAGGGGTATATTTATATGGCAGGAAAGTTCGCTCGTAAACATTTTTCAGAGATTGATTTGAATGATCCGTTCTTTGATTCCCTTAAAAAGGATTATCCTGGCAACTCAAATAGCACGAGCTTTGCACAGTGGTTTCAGAAAAAAGCACATGAAAACAAGACTGCATTAGTATTTGAAGACGATCAGGGAATCGGGGCATTTATTTGCATTAAGCCTTCTGAGAATGAAGAGATTCGTTTGATGGATGGTCGAATCCTTCCGCCGCATGAGAGGGTCAAGATTTCAACAGTTAAAATAGATGAACGGTATCGCAACCAAAGAATTGGTGAAGGTGCATTAGGCTTGACTCTTTGGGAATGGCGAGATCTTAGAATACAAGAGATTTATCTTACGGTTTTTGAAAAACATACCTCATTAATTCGTTTGCTAGAAAAATATGGATTTTCTTTTGTTGGTAAGAACCTGAATAATGAGAGAGTATACATTAAGGATCGTCGAAGAATAGATTTTAGCGATCCGTGTAAGGCATTTCCTTTTATTAATGGAAACCTTAAATATGCCGGTTGTATCGCTGTAGATATGGAGTATCATGATACAATGTTTGCTTCATCTGAATTAGCAAACACGCTTCAGGAACGGGTCGATATAAGCGTCGCCAATGGTCTAAAGAAGGTATATATTGGCTCACCAATACATCTAGCATTTCAAGTGGGTGATCCAGTATTTATCTATAGGAAGTATACTGGAACGCATGGCAGTCGAGGATACAAATCGTGTATTACTTCTTTTTGCATTGTTACGAGAATTGAGCAAGTTAAGATAAACGGTCAATTTCGTATAGATTATTCTCGCTTTCTCGAATTGGTTGGTAATAAATCTGTATTTTCTGAACATGAGCTGAAAGAGAAGTACTCCACTATGAGGAATCTGACTCTGATTGAATTACTGTACTGCGGATTCTTTGGGGCAGGGAACAATGTTAATTGGATCTGGCTTAATAATAATGGCTGTGAGTTTGGCACTCATCCAATGAATTGCCGGTATTCAAAAGATCAGTTTGAGAGAATAATGCGGGAGGGAAATATTGATGTCGAAAATGTTGTTATCAATTAAGCCCGAATATGTTAATAAAATCATGTCAGGAAAAAAGCGGTATGAGTTTAGGAAGTTTCATTGTCGGGATGATATTGATACCATAGTTATTTATGCAACTACTCCTGTAAAACGTATCATTGGCGAAGTGACTATTATTTCTATTATTGAAGGCTGTGTTGATGACGTATGGGAACGGACGTCTTCTAAGGGGGGGATAACAAAAACTGCCTTTCAAGAGTACTATAAAAACAAAAATACTGCTGTTGCATACGAGTTGGGAGAAATTACAACATATAAGGAGCCAATAGAATTATCAGCTATCGGCCTTTCATACGTTCCACAGTCTTTTGCCTACATTTGATAAATTATGAGGTTAGTTGTTGGTAATTGCTGTACTGATTGCTCTGTGGATCGGTGTTCCAATTGATCTCGTCTCTCTTTTAGTTACGATGAAATCTATGATTCTTACTATAAATGGGGGTACTTCAATGGCAAATTGTAATGACACGGTGGTTGTCGGCGCGCACGGAGCGGCCAAGTCAATACTAAGAAACCGTAGGAGCAATTAGAAAAGCAATTTCAAGTGCCGCAAAGAGGTTCAACTCCTCTCCGCTCCACCATAATAAGCCCCCCTTATGTTCACAATAACATTAGGGGGGCTTAACCGTTCAAATCCACCTATTATAGTAGGTTTTGTCTCAAGTCTTACCGTTTTATCTATTCAGATGTCTAAAAATATCGTTCATAATAATAGAATTGAAACAAAATAGCTATTAACACTGTTATAATACATACAAGTTTGATGCTCTATACATTCTGTCCAAAAAGCGTTCGCATCAGCGTGTCGCTTGCGCGTTTCTTGCTTTGCTCCAGAACGTGCGCATACTGCCGCAGCATAAATCCCGGATCGGCGTGACCGACGAACTCCTGCACCGTCTTCGGGTTCTCACCTGCGTCGAGCATATAGGTCACAACCGTATGCCGGAGATCGTGCAGCCGCATACCCTTCAAACCTACTTTTTTCGCCGCCTGCTGGAAGTGATGGGAACATAGATTCGGCGTCAGCATCTGCCCGGCGTCGTTGATACACAGATACGGGATCTCGATTCCCAGATATTCGCAGATTTGTTTGTCACGTTCCTTCAGCTTCAGCAGTTCCGCTTTCAGCATTTCCGGCAGCGGAAGCACACGCTTGCTGTTCTTTGTTTTCAGCTCGCCGATCTCATTCTTCTGCGTCAGGGAATTGTAGATAAAGGCGCGGCGGATATGGATCGTATTTTCCTTGAAATCAATATCCTGCCATTGCAACCCGAGCGCTTCCCCGCGGCGGCAGCCGAGCATCGCGCAGATGAGGATCGGATAATAGGTCGGATGATCCCCGAGCTCTTTCAAAAGCGCGGAAAGCTGTTCCGGGGAAGGAATCACGTAATCAATGCTTTCCTTCTTCGGAAGGCGCACGTAGGCGCACGGATTTCGCGGGATGAGGTTCGTGCGTACAGCTTGATCCAGAGCTTGCTTCAATGCAGAGTGTACGTTGTGGACTGTCTTGGCGCTGTACGTTTTTGCCGGACTTACCAATACCTGCAGTCCTTTGACTTCTTTATATACCGCAGGCTTCCACTCCGTTTTCATCATATCGTTATAAAACTTTTGAATCATGCCGGTTGTAACGCTCTCCAACGGTACGTTTCCGAGATGCGGGATCAGATGCACCCGAATCGCCGTCTTCATGTCTGCCAGAGCGTTCGGCCGGAGGTGTACGCAATACACCTCCAGCCATTCGTTCAGCACATCGGCGAGCGTCCGTCCCTTGGTATAGGAATACTGTCCGGTGTCGATCTCGTGCTCGACTTTTGCAGCGTATTCCTTTGCTTCCCGTGCGGTAGAAAACGATTTGTTTCGCTGAATGCGCTTCCCGTTCTCGTAGACCGCGTACCGCACACGGTACTTTTTGCCTCTTTTATCAACGGTCGCCATGCTACACCTCGATCAGTTCCGTGCGGACGATCTCGTTGGCGCGGGCGCGGATGTTGTTCATCGCGCCTACCCACGCCATCTGATCGCGGCGCTTGAGCGCTTCGGTTACGCCCTCGGATGCTGCCATTTGCTTAACAAGCGTTTTCATCATGTCCTGCGCCGCTTCGTTCGTGTCGATCAGATGCTGCGTCATCGTGCCCTTCATCAGCATGGCGTTGTACGTGCCCTTGCGGTGTTCCTTGAGAAAGCGCTTGCGCCGCCATCCCCATACGCCGATCTCGCCGTCCGGCTGCGGGTCCATAACGAGGTTCGGGATCAGATAATTGCCTGTTTTTGTGTACGTCAGTTCCATCATGATTTCTCCTTTCTGTTTTCGGTCAGTTTAACGAATAGTACGTTTCACATCGTCTTGCAAGGAAGTCTCGCCGCGCTGTTTTTTCAGCGCGGCGAGAAGCTCTTCTTTCGTGATCGTTGCGTCCACGTACAGTTCGTCGGAGAAATAGATACAAATAACTTCGTTGTCCATATCGTTTTTCTCCTTTCAAGTCATCGTTCCATGTCTCTGGAGCGTTTCCGCTCCTGCCGTCTTTGGTAATCCGTCAGGATTCGGAACAGCACTTCCTCGATCTCCCGCGGCGTGCTGTCCGGCGGGAAGAATCCGGCAAAGCGATCCATCGGAAGCATCAGGACTTCCTTGCGCTTGCCTTTCCCAGCGAGCATAATCTCAAGCGGGGTGTCGAAGGTGAAAGCGCCGCGAGCGAATGTTTCCTTCATTTCTTTTGCCTGTGCAAGCGTCGGTGAGCTTTGTTCGGACTGGATCGCCGCCAGCACATAGGTCTGTTCCGTTGTCGGAAGGTAAGACAGCTCGACAGCGGGATTCATCGCAAGCTTTCCGCTGTCCACCATATCGCGCAATTCCGAGATCAGGTACGTCAGCCGGATATAGCGCTGAATCTGGTTGCGGCTTTCACCGACATCCCGCGCAAGACGGTCCGCGGACTTCTCACCGGACTTGTACCCAACTTGGGTACCGACGGATGCCGTCCGCTTTCCCTGCCGTTTCATGGCTTCCAGCCGCATCTTGTAGGCGAACGCCTTTTCGCTCGGCAGAACGGTTTCCCGCTGCTGATTGGCGTCGATCATCACGAGGATGGCGGTGTCATCGTCCATGTCTCGCACGATCGCCGGGATCGTTTCGATTCCCGAAAGCTTGCACGCTTCCACACGGTTGTGACCGGACACGATCTCATATCCGCCGGACGCAAGCGGACGGACAAGGATCGGGGAAATGACGCCGTTCTCCCGGATGCTCTCGGAAAGCTCCGCAAGCTTCTCCCGGGAATACATACGGAACGGATGATTCTTGAACGGCTGCAGCGTGTCTACGGCAAGGCACTGAATCGGAGTGCGGCTTTGTGTGTCTTTCATTCGATCGCCTCCTTTTGCCGCCGGTCGAGCCACGCAAAGAAATGATCGCGCGGGATCAGGATGCGCTTTCCGATCCGCATGGACGGAAAGCCCTTCGAGTGGCATAGGTTATAAGCTCCTACCCGGGAGATTCCGAGGTAGGAGGCAACGTCCTCTACAGAGAGGGTGATCGGCAGATCGCCGATACTGGTCAGTTTGGTCATTCAGTTCCTCCTTGAAATGAAATGATTGAACCTGCGGCACACAATTTCCGGTGCTGTTT